>CALVUG010000031.1 GCA_944363535.1 uncultured Bacilli bacterium | reverse complement strand
GCTTCGATTACTAATCTCGATGGTAAAGAAATTGAAATTCAAGATAGACAAAGTGAGATGCTTCAAATTTCTAAAGAGGCGCATCTAATTCCTGTGGACGCAGAAACTATCGCAGAAAGTGAGACGTATCTTATGGATTTCATCTCCGATACTTACATCGAAAATAAAGTGAATGATGAAGCAAATTTAAGCGAAGATATTTTCTATTATTTTTATTTTCAATATCTTCCAAAGTTTGAGATAAGCAATCCAAGTTACGTCACGATGGATGTCGCTAGGTTCAATGGTGAGATTTTAAGAATTGAAGATGAAAAATATGGAAGTTTATTTACTTATCAATTAGATGAAAACGGTGACGAAGATACAACTAAAATTGGCGTCTTAAAAGATGATGCGAGAAGATATTTATCTTCTTATTTAGCGGGTGAACAGACGAGCGAAGTCTTAACTTATCGCGATTTAATGGAAGATTTATTTTTAGAAAATTATGCGCATGCAACTTTTGCTTTAGAAAATTATCAACCAGAGTATCAGGCAAGTTATGAAGCTTATTTAAACTTAGAAAATGAAAAAGATTGGATATTTGCGGTCCCATCTATCTTTGCTTACGCCATTTCAAGTATCGTCTTATATCTCGTCTTACCTCTCATCTTCAAAGATGGGCAAACTTTAGCCAAGAAGATTTTAAAATTAGGGGTGGTGGATCGCTTTGGTTATCGGGTCGCAAAATATCAAAGTGTCATCCGTTTCCTCGTCAAATTTATCATCCAATTAGGAGTCTTATCTTTGACGCCAATTTTCATCGTAGGAATTTATGATGTTTGGTCTTTACCGTTCATCTCAATGTTTGGCTGGACGATGAATTTTGGTAGTTTATTTTTCATCTCTTTATTGCTCGGTTTAACTTCATCTATCATCACTTTATGTAATAAATCACGTCTCGACCTCGAAGATTTAGCGGCGCATACGGAAGTGGTGATTTTAGAACAATCAAACATCTTCAACTCTAGGAAAGAAAAAGAAGATTATTTGAAGATGGTGGAAGAAGAAAAACTAAAAGCGGAAGGAGGTATCATCCATGGCGAAAAGAAAAAATGACGTTAATGTTGAAGAAGAAGAAAACGTCTTAGAAATCGAATATCAAAAAGCAAGTTTTGCCAGGCGAGTACTTTCTGCTTTATTAGATATGATTTTATTCGTCGTTTTTACTTTTTTACTTTATAGTTATGCTTTATCTTTTTTACCATTAACTTTCCCAAGTTACGTCGCGAATGTCGAAACTTTCACAGAAAGGAAAGCGGAAAGTGGTCTATTTTCCGATTTTTATGAACAAAATGATTCGACTTTAGTAAGTGATTATTACCGTCACGAAATCGCTCAGGCGGAAAATAGTGATAAGAAATTAGAAGTGACAGAGGAGGCTAACACTTACATCGAACAAGTATTAACTGATTTTTATCAGATGGAAACTTTTTTAGAAGTGACGGGTGGTCTAAAAACTTATCAAGAACAAAAAATACCCGAAGGGGAACAAATTTCCTTTTATTTTGTCTATAGCGAAACTGGTCAAATCGTCCCAAATAGGGCAAGAAGCCAAGATGAGATGTGGGAATTTTATCAATCCGCGGTAGATGAAGCTTTAGGATATTTATATCAAGATAGCGTCTTGCTTAGTTCGAGCCGCGTCATCACTTGGACGCATGTTGGAATGATTTCTATCGCTATCATCATCGGGGGATGTCTTTTCTATTTGATGTTCCCATTCATCTTTAAGAAAAATAGGCAAACATTAGGGAAGAAATTATTTAAATTAGGCGTCATTAACGCGGATGGTTTAAGACCGAATAATAAGAAAACTTTAGGTCGATTCGCGCTCTTTTTCTTCTTAGAAATCGTTCTTTCCTTACTAACTTTTGGTGTACCTTTAATCATCTCTTTCTCCATGGTCGCTTTCTCTAAGACTGGAACATCGTTACATGATTATTTAGCGAATACTTACGTCGTCGACGTCTCGACTTATAATATTTATAAGTCTATCGATGAATATCAGGGTGAAGAAAAACACAAGCGCAATTTCGATGTGAAGCCAAGAGATGTCTTCTATCGGAAGTAAATTAAGTTTTCACTCACGCGTGTGGACTGCTAAGATACGCGCTTTAAATAAATTAAGTTTGTAAAACTATTAAGTTGTAATTATAATTTAATTGTGAAAAGGAGATACCTATGGAAATAAGATTAGTGAATCTTACTAAGGTCTTCCCAGGCAATCCGAAGAAAAATATTCCAGATACTCGCGCGGTCGATAATCTTGATATTGTCATCCCGGATGGGAAACTTATTGGGCTTTTAGGTCCTTCAGGTTGTGGTAAATCTACGACCCTTTACATGATCGCCGGTCTACTTGAACCCACGAGTGGTGAAATTTGGTTTGGCGACGAAGACGTGACTCGTCTATCCCCGGAAAAAAGAGGTATTGGTTTAGTGTTTCAAAACTACGCTCTTTACCCGCATATGACAGTCTACAAAAATATCGCATTCCCTCTTACGAATCTTCTCGTGGAAGATCCAGTCGTGGATGAGAAGGGAAATAAAATTTTAGCGTTCTACCGCAAGCATGTGAAAGCTCTTCCGACCGAAATTCCAACACACCTCAAAGGTGAAAAAGTGAAGAATCCATTTAAGAATGGCCGCGAAGAAATTCTTAAATTCGATTGCTCCCACATCGCTGGTGATCCAATCTTAGATGATAAAGGCGAACAGCTTTACGTCACACGTAAGAGACATTTGACTAAAATTGAGATGGATAAACTTATTCGTGAGACGGCTAAACTTGTTCAAATTGAACAATATTTAACCCGTAAGCCGAATCAATTATCCGGTGGTCAACAGCAAAGAGTCGCTATCGCCCGTGCGCTAGTGAAGCGCCCAAGAGTGTTATTACTTGACGAACCATTATCGAACTTAGACGCCAGATTACGTCTTCAAACGCGTGAAGAAATTAAACGTCTACAAAGAGATACTGGTATCACGACAATCTTTGTTACTCACGACCAAGAAGAAGCGATGTCAATTTCTGATGAAATCGTCGTCATGAAACTTGGGGTCGAACAACAAAGAGACCATCCACAAGAAGTTTATAATGATCCGAAGAATATGTTCGTGGCCCAGTTCTTAGGAACGCCACCAATTAATATGTTCAA
Source organism: uncultured Bacilli bacterium (assembly GCA_944363535.1). GTDB lineage: Bacteria > Bacillota_I > Bacilli_A > RFN20 > CAG-826 > CALVUG01. The sequence goes on along the minus strand of CALVUG010000031.1, from coordinate 2,492 downwards.
CGGTCACGTGAAAAAAGGTGTCCTCACCATCGGTGATGATGTCATCCGTGAAGATTTACCGAAAGATTTAGATGAACAAGACGTCTACGTCGGAATTCGTCCAGAAGGATTCCTCGTTCCTGCCGATAAAAAAGATTATGTTTTCAATATTAACGTCGACATGATCGAAACGATGGGACGCGATATTTCTTTAGTCGGTTCGCACAAAGAAAGTATCAAGCCTTCCTTCAAAGCTATTCTAGATGCAGATACGAAAGTTAATGTCGGTCCACTTGCTGTCGGAGTGAAGCCGAATAAATGTTTCGTGTTCTTAAAAGATACTGAGGAAAGGGTCATTTAGTTTTGGAAAAGAAAAATAACTGGAAAGCTTGGCTCTATCTAGCGCCAGTCATCATCTTGATGGCGGTCTTCACCTTTTATCCGCTCATCAATACGATTGGTATTTCTTTCTTGGCTGATTATGATTATACGACAGGGACGTCGAGCGGTTTTACTTTCGATAATTTCGCTTTCGTCTTAGGTCTTAAAGGCGTGGAAAGTGGCGGAACGGTCTCATATTTGACTGACGTCATCCAATACGCTATTCCTAATACTTTCATCATCGTCATCGTGACGGTGCCGCTTTCCATCATCATTGCATTATTAATCGCTGTCGGGCTAAATTCCATCCGCTGGGTAAAATCAGTCCTACAGACGATTTTCTTCATGCCTTACGTCACTAACGCTATCGCGGTCGGCATGGTGTTCGCTGTCATCTTTGAATCGACTGGTCTATGGAACTATGTCTTTGGCACGATGGGCACCGATTGGATCAATAATGGTGCATCTTCTGCTAACGCGATGTTCGCATTATGCGTATATATCGTGTGGCATGCGCTACCTTATAAGATATTAATATTCTTAAGCGGCTTACAAAATATTGATAAGCAATATTATCAAGCTGCGCAGCTCGATGCTGCTGGCAAATTTAAAACGTTGATGAACGTGACTGTGCCTTTACTTTCACCACAAATTCTTTACATCATGATCACCTCATTCATCGGTTCATTTAAAGAATATTCATCAGTTGTCGGTTTAATTGGTAAACCGGGTACTTCTGGTGATGTTGGTTATAGAAATATGTACACGATCGTCTATTACATCTACGATTCAATTGCGGTCAACCAAACGCATTATGCTTCGGCAGCTGCGCTCATGCTATTCATCGTCATTCTTATCTTTACCTTAATTCAATTTAAGGTGTCGAAGACGAGAGTCCATTATTAGGAGGTACTCACATGGCTGTCTTACCTTTTAAAAGAAAAAAACAAGAAACTTTCGTCGAAGATACGGGGGCGATGAAAGGCTCTCAAAATATCGATACGAAAAAACTTAAACTCGTCATTCGTGTTTCTAATTCTTCGGTCGAAACGATTGAAAAAAGAGATAAAGTCTTAAAGATTATCTCCACTATCTTAGTTTATGCTTTCTTAGTCGTCATGGCTTTAGTCATCATTCTTCCATTCTATTGGATGATTATCACCTCTTTGAAGACTGATACTGAAATTCGTGCGACTACTCAAACTTTCTGGCCTCAAATTATCATGTGGTCAAATTATGCGGACTGTCTCGGAAGATTTAACTTCCCATTGTACTTAGGTAATACTTTAATCGTCGGTATCATTTCGACGATTGGGACGTTAATTACGACCATCTTTGCCGCTTTTGCCTTCGCTCGTCTCGAATTTAGAGGAAAAGATACATTGTTCACTATCTTCTTAATGACGATGATGATCCCAGGCGAAATGATGGTCATCACTAACTACATTACCGTCGCTAACCTCGGTATGTTAGGGGAGGATAACGCTATCGGCGTCTTCGCGGCGATGATCGTACCTTTCTGGGTCAGCGTCTTCTACATCTATCTATTACGGCAAAATTTCAAACAAATTCCTAACGAACTATACTTCGCTTCGAAAGTGGACGGTAAGTCCGACTGGAATTATTTATGGAGAGTTATGGTTCCGCTTGCTATGCCGACCTTAATTTCCATCTTCATCTTAAAATTGATGGGCTCTTGGAACTCTTACGTCTGGCCAAACTTAGTGGCCGATAACGAGAACTTTAGACTCATCTCGAACGGTTTACGTTCATCCTTCACCGCGACGGATGGTAATCCACAATACGGATTACAAATGGCAGCGACAGTGCTTGTTACTGTACCATTATTACTTCTCTTTATTTTCTTTAGAAAATACATTATGCGCGGTGTCGGTAGAGCTGGTATCAAAGGTTAATGACCTTAGATATATAAATTTAAAAAGGAGATATTTATGAAAAAAACTTATCTTGTGTTATCTCTTCTCGCTGGCGGCTTAATCGTCGGTGGCGTTAGTGGTTGTGGCGGTCCTACTAGAACTGGCCCAACCGTAACAATTTGGCATACTTGGGGCCAAGCGAATACAAGAATGATCGAACTTATGATCGAAGATTTCTACGAAGAACATCCAAAC
>CALVUG010000030.1 GCA_944363535.1 uncultured Bacilli bacterium | reverse complement strand
GTAAGCCGCCTTCGCCACCGGTGTTCCTCCATATATCTACGCATTTTACCGCTACACATGGAATTCCGCTTACCTCTTTCGTACTCTAGCTGGACAGTTTTCAAAGCGGTAAATGGTTGAGCCATTTTCTTTAACTTCAAACTTATCCTGCCGCCTACTCACTCTTTACACCCAATAATTCCGGATAACGCTTGTCACCTACGTATTACCGCGGCTGCTGGCACGTAGTTAGCCGTGACTTTCTGATAAGGTACTGTCAAATAGCGAGCATTTCCTCTCACTACCATTCATCCCTTACAACAGAAGTTTACAATCCAGAGGACCTTCATCCTTCACGCGGCGTTGCTCGGTCAGGGTTTCCCCCATTGCCGAATACTCCTTACTGCTGCCTCCCGTAGGAGTTTGGACCGTGTCTCAGTTCCAATGTGGCCGATCACCCTCTCAGGTCGGCTACGCATCCTCGCCTTGGTGGGCTGTTATCTCACCAACTAGCTAATGCGCCGCAGGCCCATCTATCAGCGAGGCTTTGGAGCCCCTTTGATATAGGAGAGATGCCTCTCTTATACGCATCCGGTATTAGCCAAGGTTTCCCTCGGTTGTCCCAAACTGAAAGGTAGGTTGCCTACGTGTTACTCACCCGTTCGCCGCTAGGGAAGCAAGCTTCCCTCGCTCGACTTGCATGTATTAGGCACGCCGCCAGCGTTCATCCTGAGCCAGGATCAAACTCTCAAAAATAGTTTTATTTTAAATTCTGATTTTTAAAATGTTTGTTCTTTTTCTGACTTAAATGATAATTGACGTTGTGTTGTATCTATCTAGTTTTCAAAGATCAGTTGCATGCTTTACTCTCGTAAATTGATGGGGTCTTTTCCATCGCATGCTTGACTATCTTACCACCGATTAAACATAGGTGTCAAGCAAATATTTTAGATATTTTTAATTTTTTTCTTAATAGTACGTTTTTTGACTATTAATATTAATATTAACCCTTAACATTTCATCGTCTAGAAGCTAGTAAGACGATAAAAATGCGGATTAAGATGTAGATGAAATCGCAATAAAAGCTGAAGGCATAGTAGACGAATAACGAATCAGTTTGGATGGCACCAGCGTTCAAATCGTTTTTAAATCTATTCATGTCGTAAGCGGTGATGAGTAAAATAGCGATGAGCATGACGAATGTAATGACCCAGTCCATCCACGTCCAAACGCCATAACTCGCCGGCATGAAAAGCATGAGCATATAATTGACGAAGACGAGCATCATCCCACCGAAAAGTAAACCTAAACCGATATTAGCGAAAATGTTCAAATTCCCTTTCGTTAAAAATCCGATGAGAGCCATCACTAAGAAAGCAAGACAGGTGATACCAAAAGCTGTCGCAAAAGTCGGTAGAGCGATACCTAAATCGAACATGAAGAAAACGCTCATGAGGATGCCCATACATACGGCGTAAAGTAAGTAAGAAACCCACGTCCCGACACTTTTTCCCCTTATCGCTTTCGAATTGACTAAGAAAATTAAGATGAATTGAGCGATGCTAGAGATGGCTAAGATGACGATCCAAGTCGTATAGATGCCGCTCGCGGCACTAGGGTTCGCACTCATAAGGTATAAAAATAAATATGGTAAGCCTATCGAAATACCACATGATATCGCTAAGCCTAAGGCCATATATAAGAAAACGCGCACGTAGGCAAGGGAAGTACTAACCTTACTTTGACTTTTATTAGCGTCTATATTTTGTTGCATAAATTCCATGTCCATCACCTCTTTTATATTAACTATATAGAAATAGATAATAAAAAGCCACCAAACTTTTCAGTTTAGTGACTTTAATTAAAATAATTTGAGACTAAATTAGATGATCGCGGTCAATAAAGCACGGAAAGATTCAACTTCTAAAGAAGCCCCGCCTACTAAAGCACCATCAATTTCTTCATTCGCTAGATAAGAATGGATGTTATTAGGTTTGACGGAACCGCCATAAAGAATGTGCACCGCTTCACTTACATCTTTTCCATACATCTTTTCGATGGTTTTACGAATGAAAGAGATGATATCGATGGCAATTTCAGGCGAAGCATTTAAACCTGTACCAATGCTCCAGACAGGTTCATAAGCGACGATAACTTTTTTCATCGCTTCTTCATCTAAATCTTTCAAACCTTCGATGACTTGCGTTTCTACAATTTCTTTCGTCTTTTTAGCGTTAAATTGTTCGAGCGTTTCTCCGACGCAATATAAAGGCACCATATCATTTTGAAGGAGAGAGACGATCTTTAGATGACATTTTTCATTCGTTTCATTATCGTAAGTTCTTCTTTCAGAGTGGCCAATAAGAGCAGTATCGATACCGATCGCTTTTAACATCGGAATAGAAACTTCACCCGTATAAGCGCCGTGATCTAGATAATGGACGTTTTGAGCGGCGATAACGATACCTTCCGTTCCTTTTTTAAGCGTCTCCAACGCAAGATAACTAGGAGCGATACCTAAGATGACATCATGTTCTTTAGCTAACTTGACGATAGAAGGAGTAACTTTTGCGAATGCTAAAGCTTCTTCATTCGTCTTATTCATCTTCCAGTTACCAAATAAAATTTTCTTACGCATATTAGTCCTCTAAGACGACGATACCAGGAAGCTTACCATCGTTTTCGATCATTTCAAGGGACGCTCCACCACCGGTGGAGACGTGAGAGAATTTATCGGAGTAACCGAATTGTTTGACCGCAGCAGCGGAATCGCCACCACCGCAGACGCTGAAGCAATTATCAAGTTTAGCGATCGCTTCACAAATAGCGCGCGTTCCGTGTTGGAAGTCAGTCTGTTCGAAAACACCCATCGGACCATTCCAGAAAATCATCTTTGCGTGAGCGATTTCACCAGTGAATTTTTCGATCGTCTTCAGACCGATATCCATCCCTTGGAAACCTTCAGGAATATTATTATCCGGCGTCATTAATTTTTCCGTCCAACCTTCAAATTCGTTCGTGACGACGCTATCGACGGGAAGGACGATACGACCACGGGCTTCTTCGTAGCATTTCCTTGCGTAATCAAGTTGATCTAATTCACAAGGTGAAGTACCAACTTCTTTACCTAAGGCTTTTAAGAAAGTGTAAGCCATCGCTCCACCGATAAGAATCTTATCGCACTTATGGAGCAATGATTCGATGACTTTAATTTTGTCGCTTACTTTTAATCCACCTAAAATAGCGATGTAAGGACGATCTTCATCTTTGACGAAGACGCAGCGATTTAAAGATTTCACTTCTTTTTCGACGAGGTAACCCATCGCTACTTCTTTACCTTCTTTCTTTAGAATTTCAGGAACGCCATAAGTCGAAGCATGCGCACGGTGGGCACTTCCGAAAGCGTCCATGACGTAAACGTCAGCAAGAGCCGCCCAAACGCTAGATAATTCAGGATCGTTTTTCTCTTCGCCTTTTTCATAACGCGTATTTTGCATCAATAAGACGTCACCGTCTTTTAAAGCACTAACGGCAGCCGTTAACATTTCACCTCGCGTCGCATCGACGAAAGTGACATCTTTTGCAAGTAATTCGCCTAGACGCGTCGCGATTGGACGTAAATTATTTTTGGCTTTTTGTTTTTCTACCACTTCAGGCGCTTCTTTATGTTTAATTTTCCCTAAGTGCGAAAATAAGATGACTCTCGCCCCAGCTTTGATGAGATATTTAATCGTCGGTAAAGCTTGGACGATACGATTATCATCGCGAATTTTATCCCCGTCGAGTGGAACGTTAAAATCGACGCGGACAAGGACACGTTTACCTTGAAGATCTTTTAAATCTTCGATCGTTTTGATCATTTGTTTTTCCTCCTAAAACAATAAAAAGAGCACCATATAGGTGCCCTTAAAATATAAATTTTAATTATTTGCAGCCGAGTTTACGACCCATTTCACCAGCGAGACGGACGAATTGGCAAGTGTAGCTATATTCGTTATCGTACCAAGAGACGACTTTGACAAGTTGCGTGCCTTCTGGCGTTTTGAAGACGACCGTTTGCGTCGCATCGAAGATCGAACCAGCGGTCGCACCGATGATGTCGCTCGAAACGATTTCATCTTCGTTGTAGGCTAAGACGTCTTTTAGATACGTTGCCGCTGCTTCTTTCATCGCCGCGTTAATTTCTTCAGCGGTCACTTCTTTTCTAAGTAAGAGAGAAAGATCGACTAAAGAACCATCGACGACTGGAACACGTAAGGCTCCACCACGAAGACGACCTTCGAGGGAAGGAATGACGAGGTTGATCGCTTTCGCTGCACCGGTCGAAGTTGGAACGATATTAGCGGCCGCCGCTCTACCACGACGTAAATTACCTTTCTTCACTAAATCGAGCGTCGTTTGATCGTTAGTGTAAGCGTGGACCGTGGTCATATAACCACCAAGGATACCAAATTTTTCATCTAAGACTTTGCAAACGGGGGCTAAGCAGTTAGTGGTACAAGAAGCACCGGAGATGACTAAATCATCTTTCTTTAAGCCATCCGTATTTACGCCGTAGACGAAGGTTGGAGTTTCTTTATCCGCAGGAGCGGAGATGATGACACCTTTCGCACCACCGCTAGTGATGTGAACCATCGCATCTTTTTTACCTTTGAAACGACCAGTACATTCTAAGACGATATCGACGCCATAATCTTTCCAATTAAGTTCTTCTGGGTTAGGCTTACCAAGAACTGGAATGCGGCGACCTTTGTACATGATAGCGGTATCATCTTCGGAAACACCGATATCAGATTCACCGAATCTCTTATGAGCCGTATCGTATTTGAGTAAGTACGCTAATGTTTTTGCATCGGATAAATCGTTGATTGCGACCACTTCAAATTCGCCACCAAGACTTTCCATACGACGGAAGGCTAAGCGTCCGATCCTTCCGAAACCATTGATGCCAATTTTAATTGCCATATAGAAAATATTTCCTCCTTAATTGACGTATATTATTATAGCAACATCATAAGATGTTAACAACTGAATTTTATTAGCCTTCTAAGCAAAAGAAAATGGCTAGCCATTACTGCCACTAGCTACATTCGAGGAAAGAAAGGAATAAAGATGATTATTTCTTCGTAGTTTCTTCGTTAATTTGGACGAACGTTCCACTTCTTAAAGCGGCGACGAGCATCGCATATTCGTTAAGATTTTTCTTTTGCAACGCAATTTCGATGATACCCCAAATGAGTAACGTCGTCCCCGCGATGATACCCGCTAAAGCGACGTAAAATTCAAAACACGTGACCGAAAAGACTCTGATCGTGATCGTCGAAGAGACACCTGGCACACTTTGTTGCTTAAAAGAAAGCCAGATGAACAAGACACCGATGATTAAAAAGATGAGTCCTAAGACGACGCGGACGAGACCACCATTCGTCTTATCACGTGCGACGTTTTCACGTTTGTGCACCATTTGAATTAATTTTCTTGTTTGTCCATCATCTAATTCACGATGAAGTTCTGCACCACAAAATTTACATTTTGTTGCATTGTTATCATTTTCATGAGCGCATTCGATACAATACATAATTTAACTCCGTTCACATATATTATAGTCGCAATTACATTTTTTTCCAAAATAATTCATCGTAAGGATACCGTTAGTTATTTGTAGGTAACAATTAAAAATAGAAAGTCTTACAATGTTAATTGGTCAGACAAAGGAGACTT
>CALVUG010000029.1 GCA_944363535.1 uncultured Bacilli bacterium | reverse complement strand
CAAAAGGAATTTCTTGTACTAAAATCATTATTTCTGTGGGCTATTATTTTTCTAGTAAGAGTATCGTTTTTTAGTAGAAACTAAATTTTAAGAATTAATCAGTTCAAACCTAAACTTATCGACTAGCAAAACGCTTGAAAAGAAAAAAGCCCGATTTCTCGAGCAAATATCGTTCATTTTGAAACATTTACTTTGTATCAAAATGTTAGTCATAAGATGGCGGAGTAGGAGAGACTTGAACTCTCGCGCCAGTTACCCGACCTATGTCCTTAGCAGGGACACCCCTTCACCAACTTGGGTACTACTCCGTGCTTAATCATATTAGCAAAAGCTAAGAGAGCTTTCAATAATTGATATTAATAAGCACGTGCATAAAGCACAACTTTTTTCGTTTTCTTACCGCATATGGGGCAAGTTCCATCTTTTTCGACATCGAATGGAATGACTCTTGCGGTCGCTTGATAAAGTTCTTTTACTTTCTTTTCGCATGCTTCATCTTCGCAATAGCCAACTTCGACGTAACCACCTTGTTTTAATAATTCACCTAATTCTTCTTTATTATGAGCAACGTGAATATGATCATCTAAGAAAGCTTTAGCTTTATCATACATCGCTAAGTGGATATTATCTAATATTTGAGGAATGGAAGATATCTCATCTAATTTGATCGTTTTCTTCTCGCCGTTATAACGATAAGCAAGAGTCACTTCGTCGTTTGCTAAGTCACGTGGACCAATTTCAAGTCTTAAAGGAATACCTTTCATCTCGTATTCAGCGTATTTCCAACCAGGGGAACGACTTTGATCGTTATCGAGTTTAACTCTTATGCCTTGGTCTTTTAGCTTCGTATAAATTTCATCGCTTACTTTCTTCACATTTGCATCTAAGTCGTAACGAATTGGAATGATGACGACTTGGATTGGAGCGACGTAAGGGGGAAGTACTAGGCCATTATCGTCACCGTGTACCATAATTAACGCTCCGATGAGGCGGGTGGAAACACCCCAAGAAGATTGGTAAGGATGTTTTAAAGAACCATCTTTATCTTGGAAAGAAATATCGAAGGCTTTAGAAAAATTATCGCCAAAATAATGCGCCGTTCCAGCTTGTAAAGATTGGCCATCGTGCATCAAAGCTTCGATAGCGTAAGTTTCTTTTGCTCCGGCAAATTTTTCTTTTTCAGTCTTTCTTCCTTTCAAGAAAGGAATAGCTAAGAAATTTTTACCTAAATCATCGTAGATATGAAGCATTTTTATTGCTTCATCTTTCGCTTCTTCTGCGGTCGCATGCACCGTATGACCTTCTTGCCATAAGAATTCACTTCCTCTTAAGAAAGGACGGGTCGTCTTTTCGTAACGGACGACGGAACACCATTGGTTATAAAGTTTTGGTAAATCGCGATAAGAAGAAATAATTTTAGCGTAATGTTCGCAAAATAAAACTTCGGAAGTGGGGCGAACAATCAAAGGATCATCTAATTTATCTTTGCCTCCAATTGTGACGATTAATGTTTCAGGGGCGAAACCTTCGACATGCTCTTTTTCTTTATTGAATAAAGATTCTTTGATGACCATCGGAAGATAGACGTTTTCGTGACCCGTCTCTTTAAATTTTTTATCGAGATAGTCTTTCATCCTCTCCCAAATAGCGTAGCCATAAGGGCGATAGATGATGAAACCTTTCATGGAAGTGTAGTCCATTAGTTCAGCTTTTTTACAAACTTCTGTATACCATTTAGCGAAGTCTTCATGGCGGGCGGTAATTGCTTCATTTTTAATATGTGCCATAATGTATTCCTTTCTTTAAGAAATTTTTATCGTTTCAATTTTATGTAGTTTTCTTTGATCGATCGGTAAAATCATCTCATCACTATTAGCGATGTCATCGCTAGATATGTATCTTATACCAAACTTGATCATCAATTCAATGGTATTCCAACCGATGAGGTTCGTCGCGATGATAGGTTTTTTATAACGAAGAAGTTTTTCGATCGTCGATTGGAAAGACATACGAATCTTAGAAGGATAACGCATGAATTCTTGATTGAAATTAGCGCCGACGATGAAATAATCGAATAATTTATAGATGTCGCTAGATAAGAGTAATTCGTGTCCGCTTAGCGATAAAGCTACTTCCCAATTTTCATCTTTGAATTCTAACATCATTTGCTTAATTGCATTCGAGGAGAAGTGCGATAAATCTTTTTCATCGAAGAGCAACACTAATCTGATTTCTTTGATGCGGTTGATATGTTTGATGACGTTGAAGATTTGTTCTTTATCTTGGAAGTAACATTCGAAGAATAGACGATTAGAATCTTCGTTATGCATCGCGATAAATTTAGTTAAAGTATTGCGAGAAATGATGGAGAAAACCGCTTTTTGTTGGCCGCTAGCCTGGGCGTATTCTCTTACTTCTAAAGCCGTATTAAAAACGCTATGAATAGGTCTAGCGTAACTAAAGTAACCAAGTATTTTATTCGTTTCCACTTCTAAGATGGGACGATAACGATAAGAGATATTTTTATCTTTGATAATTTGATTGATTTCTTGGCTGTAGACATTAGAAATTTTATCTTCATCACTATTTTCATCGTAAAAGGAAATAAGTTGCCTTTTATCTTTGGCCACAAGAGCGATTTCTAAACCTTTTTGTAAGATTTTTTCTAAGTCGCTTGGGAAAGTTTTATTTTCGATGACACCGATGGAAAAATCGATGCGTGAAGTTAAAGAATTGAGGGTGACGAATTGCAAGATAGCGTGACTTAAACTTCTAGCGAGGACGCGTACATCGGCTTGTTTATTAAGTCTAGTATCGATAAGAGCGGTGCTAGATTCATCGATTTCAATTAAGTTACGATAAGATTTAGAAGTAGTGAAAGGAAAGATTTGATCTTTTAGCTGGGTGAAGATGACGCGGTTCATCTTATCTTTACTATTGTTAGATTGTTCATCGATGTAAAATCTAATGACGAAAGTCGTCCCGCTTGGCTTATTTTGAATGAAATATTTATTCATCATTTCGACGTCGGAAATGAAACCACGCGTCGTCTTAGTCTTATTTTTAGGAAGAGTATATCTTAAGATATGTGATTCGATATGGATAGTCTTTAGTTCTTTATTTAAAGAAATGACTTCTAATAAAGAATAATTAGTTTTATGACTTTTTGAAATGTTGATGTCCGCTTCTAGATACATCGGAGCGTCTTTTCTTTTATCATCGCTTAGCAAATCTTCGATCCATTCGCGTAATCTTTCGCGGTCTTCAAAATAAAATTGTTCGTAAAATTGCTCTAAGGTGAGAAGTATTTTTCTTTTTAAATTCGAACGAGAAAAATAGATGACTGTCTCACTTGCGAGGTCAATTTTAAAGATGCGAATCGAATTCGATTGGTCTTTTAATAAGACGTCGAACTTTTTACTTCGGTAACGATTGTAGATGAAAATGATCGATAAAGTGATGAGGGCGGCGAGGAGAATAGAACACGTAATTAAAACGCTAAGAGTGCTAGGCTCCATCCAATCGATACACGTTAAAAGATAAGCATTATTTCGCATACGTTAGTCATTATAACGAAGTTGAAGCCATTATACAAATTTTAATCATTTTTTAATCTATAAGATTATCGAAGTATTTTGCTCTTTTAAAATAAGTAAATATTTGCTATGATTAACTCACTTTGGAAGCGTACCCAAGCGGTTGAAGGGGTTAGTTTCGAAAACTAATAGTGGGTGCAAGCCCAGCCAGGGTTCAAATCCCTGCGCTTCCGCCATAAAAATTTAGCAAGTTTTGATGTGCTAGAAATAGCTGAAATCAAAGCTTTTTATTTTTAATGTTTTGTGCAAATTGCTGTTTTATAGAGATATCATCTAAAAATGTATACGTCGTTAATTAACACCTATTAAGAATCAAATTATACTTGACGATAAAAAACCTATATTAAAAACCTTGATCTCATATATTACGGGTTCAAATCCCCCATCACGGAAAATCACGAAATTTAAACTAATTTGGCAATATCTTCTGAGTGAAGAATTAATTAGTGAAATGTTTTATAAATAATTTTGGTGCAAAGTTTTATCAAAAAAATATAAAAACTTGTCATTTTTCATAAGTTTTGACGCTTTAGAGTAAAAACTACTGACTTTTTATTTTCCTAATGACATAAAAATCTTTATCCTAACTGATCGAGCGCCGTCATAAAAAGTAATATGGTTATATAAGTGAATTTACTTTAAATTAAAATGTTTTGAATATCCTACTAGCGGGTCTCGGGTTTAAAAATGGCGATATAGCGTTCAATAAAAATCAAATTATTAATGCAATTAAAAATCGTCACTATTTATCATAGTAATTCCTTTAAATATCTTAGTGTTAGGATAATATTTAACCATATTTTTTATAAAAAAATGCCGCATTTAACGGCATTTTTGCTTTTTTAGAGTAAAGTTTTAAATTATGAAGCGAGAGTAAGAGAAAGTACTTCTCTAATTTGATTGAACACTAAGACGTCCGTGACGCTCATCTTTTTACTAGTCGTCAAAAAGCCGATTGAACCGACGAGCGAGAAGGCATCATGAAGTGGAAAATACATCGCTTTAGCGTCGCTTATCGAATGCGTTTCGCTTCCACACAATTTATCGTTAGCCTGGCACCATTTACGAGCTTCGACGTCTCTTCTCGTATCAAAAATTAAGACGTCTTCATCACCGTATTTAGCAATATATTTGATGCCACCTTCGTAAACGATTTGAATGCTTCTTTCGAAAGCTTGGGCTAAGATTTCTGCAACTTCTTTGACGATGACTTCTTTATAGCCATGATGTTCTAAACCAACTTTAGCTAAAAGATTAGTGATATCTAAAACTTTATTCGTCGCTTGATAAACTTCTTTGCTCTTACGTCTAAATTTCGTTTTGACGCGATCTTTTAAACTTCCCTTTTCCATTTTGAAACGTTCTGAATCGGGAACGATCATAATTTCGATGTTAGGAAGTCTTGAAATAAATTTTTCTTCTAAGCCAACTTTTAAGCCGATCGTTTGCCACGTCTTACCTAAGATAAGATTTGTCACACCAGCGACTTTAACGTAACTTACGACAGTTTCGACGACGTCATCGCTATATTTGACGATCATATCGCCACCCATATCTTTGACGAGGTCCATGTGCTTTTTGATGTTCCTTGCACTTTCTTCAGAAAGTTCACCTTGTGTTTCGACATACATCCCAGAAAAAGCGCAGTGATAAGCTTCTGCCATTCTGGCAGCGACGCGAATCGTCTTTTGCGCGGAAGGGGAAGGAGAGACTAAGACGAGAATTTTAGTCTTTAGTTCACCATCGTGATTTTTCTTTTCGATACGGTCCGCCCCACGGCGTAACGCGAGTTCACGTAAAGCAGAAAGATTATCGTCTTTAAAGAAATGCTCTAACGCTAAGGTGGCTTTATTTTTGGAGAAGATTAAACCTTTCTTCATCCTTTCGATCAAGTTCTTTGGTTCGATGTCGATGAGTAAAACTTCATCCGCATAGTCAAATATTTCATCTGGAATGGTCTCCGAGACGTCGACTGTCGTCATCTCATCGATCATATCTTGTAAGCCTTCGATATTTTGTACGTTCGCGGTGGTGTAGACGTCAATTCCCGCATTTAAAAGTTCGATGACATCGAGATATCTTTTCTTATTTTTTGAACCTTTGACGTTCGTATGGGCAAGTTCGTCCACGACGATAATTTGGGGCTTTCTTTCGATAGCTCTATCGACGTCAAATTCTTTGAATAGACGATCTTTATAGATGACTTCTTTTAAAGGTAGTTCTTCTAAACCCTCTTTTAATTTCATCGTCTCGGGTCGATCGTGTGGTTCGACGTAACCGATGACGACATCGTGACCCTGAGATTTCATCTCCTGGGCTTTTTTTAGCATTGAGTAGGTTTTACCTACTCCGACGGCATAACCAAAAAATATCGTTAGTCGTCCTTTGTTATTATTACTTCGTTCACTATCCATATTGTCTTTATTTTAAAGTAAAATAATAAAATTTGGTATAGGTGAATATTAATTAATCGAAATATTTGATACTTAAAGAGATTAGTTTTTTGATGTTTGCACTTAATTCTCCGACGTTATCTTGGAAGTTATTACGCACCCAGCGTTTGATGATAGCTAAGCATCCGCCAGCGACGTAAGAGTAGAAAATTTCGAAATCTTTTTGGTCTTTGTTACTAAATAGTTTCGGATATAAGTTGAGAACTATTTGTCGACCAAATTCTAGGATCGTACTTACGAATTCTTTATCGTGAGCGTTCACGAGCATCGCACTTACGACATCTTTATTATCGTAGAGAACTTTTAAGATGGCTTGGACGAGATTATCATTTGATAAATCGCGATTTTCATCGAGTAAGAAAGGCATGAATGAATTTTTAATTTCATCGTAGAAAGAACGTTTAATTTTTTCATTTAAATCTTCGATATTTTGATAATGTAAGTAGAAGGTGACTCTTGAAATACCAGCCTGTTCACAAAGTTCGGAGACGGTGATGTCATTCATCGGCTTACTATTTAATAAAGCAAGATAAGCTTGTCTAATAAGAAGTTTAGTCACTCTCGTTCTTTGGTCTTCTTTTCTAATTTTCTTCGTTATATTTTCCATATGTTATTAACTCCTTTCAACGCATTTGTTTGCGTTAGACAATTTATTTAGAATACACATATTATATGCCTATATTTTACAATGTGTATATTATTTTTTATTTTTTGTATAAATTTTTTAACATTGTGCATGTCTTTAAGCACTATTTTTTATCTTGATTATT
>CALVUG010000028.1 GCA_944363535.1 uncultured Bacilli bacterium | reverse complement strand
TAATTAAAAAATCTATATTGATGTTTACTATCAATTTATGTTCTAAAAAAACGAGAGTAAACTACGAAAGACGGGAAGAAAAAGTTAGAAATATAGTTGGCGAATTTAAGAATCCATTTTTCTTCATTGAAAAAGTTCTTCTATTTAACTTTGGCGATTTATTCACTTTATGCTAGAATTTAAGCTATGCCAATGATGGAAGATAGTATGAGAAAAAGACTCGAAGTGACGAAACGCCGCTTGGAGGAAATAGATAATTCACTCATGGATGAAAAAGTGACTAGAGACATCCAAACTTTTAAAACGCTTTCTAAAGAAAGAGCGAATCTAGAGCCCGCGATCGAAAAATATGACATCTATTTAAAAGATGAAAAAGATTTAAAAGAAGCTGAAGCTTTAAGCCACGATAGTGATTTCGACATCGCTTCCTTAGCGAAAGACGAAATGAAAAGGCTCGAAAAAGAGATGGAAGATATCATCGAAGAACTAACGATATTACTCCTTCCTAAATCGCCTGATGATGATAAAAATATCATCGTCGAAATTCGAGGCGCGGCAGGCGGAGACGAGGCTAATATCTTCGCTGGCGACTTATTTAGAATGTACGTTAAATACGCTGAAAAGAATAACTGGAAAGTACAACTGATCGATGAAAATCCTTCGGAAGCGGGTGGCTTTGCTTTCGTCGCTTTTAGCATCAAAGGAAAAGATGTTTATTCTAAACTTAAATTTGAAAGTGGGGCGCACCGCGTGCAACGCGTACCAAAGACCGAAGCAGCAGGAAGAATTCATACTTCGACCGCGACTGTCTTAGTGATGCCTGAAGCGGAAGAAATTGAAGTAAAAATTAATCCTCAAGATTTAAGTATGGATACGTATCGTTCCCAAGGCGCGGGTGGTCAAAACGTCAATAAGACTGAATCCGCTGTAAGGATTACGCACATTCCTACCGGTATCGTCGTCAGCTGTCAAACGGAAAAATCACAACTACAAAATAGAGAAATTTGTATGCGTATGTTAAGAGCTAAAATTTATCAGAAGATGGTCGATGACCAAGAAGAAAAAATTGGCAAGGAAAGAAGAGCGAAAGTGGGAACGGGTGACCGTAGCGAAAAGATTAGAACTTATAACTATCCTCAAAATAGGGTTACAGATCATCGTATCAACCTAACTATTCAAAAACTGGACCGCGTCATGGAAGGCGAATTAGAAGAAATTATTAGCGCTCTAATTCACGCGGACATCCAAAAAAGATTAGAAGAGGAATTAGGCTAATGACGATCAAAGAAGCCTTTTTCTTTTTAAAAAATAAATATGAGAAATATGAAGAGATAAGTGAAGCCATCATCTCTTTAGCGATGCAAGAAATTTTAGAGATTAAAAATCATGGGAATCTCATTTTAAAATTTGATAAGAAGATTTCTCCTTCTTCTTTAGAAGAAATAATCGATATTTTAGATGAAGTAAGCAAAGGTTTACCTATTCAATATGTGTTAGGCCATACTTCATTTTTAAATCTGGAATTTTACGTCGACTCGAATGTTTTAATCCCTCGTCCTGAAACGGAAGAACTAGTGGACTATCTTATCAAAAAATATTCCATGATAAAAAAGCCTTTCACTTTCGTCGATGTCGGTACCGGTAGCGGAGCAATCGCTATTTCTTTAGCAAAGAAACTTAAATATTTACGTGTGCTCGCGACCGACGATGATGAAAAGGCTTTACAAGTGGCGATGCATAACGCTTCGATGTTAGACGCAAAAGTAGAATTTTATCTTGGTGATTTACTTCAACCGTTAATTGAAAAAGATATTAAAGTCGATGTCGTCATCGCTAATCTGCCTTACATCGAAAATGAAGAAGACGTCGAACCTATCGTCTTAAATAATGAACCAAAACATGCTTATCTTATTAAACCAGGTCATATTCTATATGAAAAACTTTTTAAACAAGTAAAAAACGTCATGCAAGATGAATTAGATATCTACTTAGAAATTCATCATGATCAAAAAGAAATAATGCATAAACTTTGTCTAGATATCTTAAATGTGTCTACAATAGAATGTAAGAAAGATATGTCGGGTCATGATCGATTCGTTCACATTCATTTATGCAAGTAGAAGAATTTTTATCGCTAAAAGAGGCGTTGTTCAATCATCAAGTCATCGCTATTCCAACTGAGACGGTCTATGGCTTAGCCATTTTATATGATGATGAAATAGCGTTCGACACCTTAGTGAAAATAAAATTACGTAGGCCCGATAAACCTTTCACTTTGATGTTAGGGGACGTTAAAGATATTGAAAAGTTTGCTATTTTAAATGATTTAGCTAAAATTTTAATTAAACATTTCTTACCAGGCGAACTTACTTTATTACTTCAAGCTAGAAATGATTTACCTTGGCAAGTGACCTTGGGCACACCAAAGATTGGCGTGCGCGTAAGCGGGGATGAAACTTTAAGAAATTTTATCACTTACGTTTCTAAACCCTTGCTCGTTCCAAGTGCGAATAAGGCTGATATGCCACCAGCTTTAAGTGAAGAAGAAGTAAGGCTTTACTTTAAAGAGGATGAAGTGAAAGAAATCGCTCGTGGAAAAATTGTTTCAAAAACTCCTTCGACCATCGTCGACGTGAGTGAGAATAAAGTGAAAATTATTCGTCTCGGAACGATAAAAGAGACGGAAATTAAGGAGGTTTTAGCAAAATATGACAACTAAGAAAATATTTATCGCTTCTGATCACGCTGGTTTTGAAAAGAAAGAAATAGTGAAAAAAGCTCTCATCAAAGAAGGTTTTAATATCGTCGATGTGGGCACTTACGATAAGACGTCTTGCGATTATCCTAACTTCGCTATTAAATGTGCGGAAGAAGTCATCAAAAATAAAAGTTTTGGTATCTTAATTTGTTCGAGTGGCGAAGGGATTATGATTGCCGCGAACAAAGTTAAAGGCATAAGAGCGGGCATCGGTTATAACGATGATGTCGCAGCTTTATTACGTGAACATAACGATGCGAACATGATATCTTTCGGCGCAAGTTTTATGCACGAAGATGATATCATCCATCGTTCGATCATCTTCCTTACCACGGATTGTTTGGAAGGAAGACATAGAAGAAGAGTCAATCTAATTGAGACTTACGAACAAGAACATATGAAATAAAATCCACGTATTAATTATATGTGGAGCGTTTTATTTGTCCCATCTGTGGGAACGATGATGAAACTTACTTTTTTAAGCGTGGCGAAGTAATCTATTGCCGTCGCTGCATCTCTTTTCAAGGAGAATTAGCCTCACCTGAGGCTTTTAATGTTGAAGAAGATGATGTAAGCCTTACTTACGACTTAAGTATCGAGCAAAAAGATATTTCATCACGCTTTTTAAATTCTTTTAAAGCGCATAAAAATACTTTAATTCACGCCGTGTGCGGGGCGGGGAAAACTGAGATTGTTTATGAAACGATTGCGTACGCTTTAAATGAACATATGCACGTCGGATTCGCTACGCCTAGAAAAGATGTCGTCATCGAACTTTTACCTCGCTTTAAAGAAGCATTTAAAAAAGCAAGAATCATCGCTTTATATGGCGGGCACACAAGTGAATTATATGGTGACATCACCTTACTTACGACACACCAATTATTTCGTTATCAAAAATATTTTGATTTATTAATAATCGATGAAGTTGATGCTTTTCCATTCAAAGGAAATGAAACCTTAGAACATATCGCCTTAAATAGTGTAAGAGGAAATTATTGTTACATGTCTGCGACTCCAGATGAAAATTTAATCGCTTCTTTTCAAAACGAACATTCAACTTTTTTAGAATTGTTCGTAAGATTTCATAAAAAAGCTATACCTGTTCCTAAATTAATTTGGTCCGTAGGAATTATTAAATACATCATTTTAATTTGTAAATTAAAAAAATATCAAAAAAATCATCTACCGTGTCTCGTCTTTTGTCCGACGATCGAACTTAGTAAAAAGCTTTATTTATTTTTAAAATTGTTCGTTCCTAATGGCACTTCAGTTTCATCTAAAGATGAAGAAAGGATGCAAAAAGTCCAAGATTTTAAAGATGGTAAATATATGTATTTATGTACAACTTCCATCTTAGAAAGAGGTGTGACGATCAAAGATTTACAAGTGATCGTTTTCGACGCACATCACCCTTTATACAATCGTTACGCTTTAGTGCAAATCGCGGGAAGAGTAGGAAGGAAGATAGGACATGAAGGAGGGGAGGTGATCTTTCTTGGACATCGCATCGATCAAGAGATGGTTGAAGCAAAAAAAGATATCGAAAGCGCGAACGAGCATTTGTAGGTTATGTTTAAAACCTTTGAAACGTTATGGCTTAATTATGAATTTAAAGGATGTGCATATATGTCATCATTGTTTCGTCAAATTTAAACCAATTTTTAAACATTTTAAATTCGAAGGATGTTCCGCCTTAGCGATCTATGAATACGATGATTTTATCCGTTCTTTAATTTATCAATTTAAGACTAATCTAGATATCGCCTTAGGGCCGATATTTTTAGAGCGTTATTTGCACCTTAAATATTTTTATCTAGGTTATAAAATCGCCTTAGCCCCATCGCATGTTTCGCAAGACTTAGAAAGAGGCTTTCGCCCCGTCGAAGAAATTTTTAAAGTACTTGGCTTACCGCTTATCAACCCATTTATCAAGACGAACGAAGTTAAGCAAGTTGAATTAAGTGTCGAAGAAAGAAAAGAAGTTAGTAAGTATATTAAATTAAAAGAAAACTTCAACTTAAAAAATCAAAAGATCTTGCTCGTCGATGACATCATGACGACTGGTTCCACTTTGAAAGCCATGGTGGAAATATTAAAGGAAGAAAACGTCAAAAAAATCAAGATCTTAGTTGTGGCAAAAACACCGCTCATTGAAAAATAGACGTTTTGAGTTCTGGACTTAACTTTTTTCATTTGAACTCGTGAAAATTTGTCGAAATCGGAAAAATGAACTAGTGAAATTTTGTAAGATTTTAATAAAACTTGCCTATTATGAGTGTTATGTAATTTTGCCTATTTATCACTAAATTCAAATAAATAATTTTTAAAGAGTTTCACAAATATTTCGCTAATTAGGAGGCAATCTTCATGTTTAATCAAATTCCTATTGTGATATACTATTTAAGATCAATAGTTCTTAAAAAGGAGTTTATTATGAGTCTTCAACCATTAGTGAAATGGGCTGGTGGCAAACGTCAGTTGCTAGATAAATTATTAGAATTGAAGCCAAAGAAATTTAAACACTACTACGAACCATTTGTTGGTGGCGGTGCGCTTTTACTTGAACTAGCCCCAATACACGCTACTATCAATGATTCAAATAAAGAACTCATGTTCGTTTACAAATGTTTAAGAAGCAAGAGATTATTCAAAAAATTTTATAAAGCATGTAAAGAACACGAATTAAATCACTCGGAGGAATATTATTATCAAGTTAGAAATATGGATAGAAAGAAAACCTATAAGAATCTAACATCATATGTCAAAGCAGCCAGGTGTATTTATCTTAACAAAGCATGCTTTAACGGCTTATATCGAGTGAATAGTAAGGGACATTTTAATGTTCCTTCTGGTAAATACGAAAAAGTGCATTGCTTTGAAGAAGATAACATTCAAAAACTACATAAATATTTTCTAAAAAGAAAACCAGTCATATTGTCAAAAGATTTTGAAGAAGCAATAAAAACTGCAAAAGCCGGAGATTTTGTCTATTTTGATCCACCTTATGACGTGGTAGCCGATCAGTCATTTACATCATACACCGTCGGTGGTTTTGATAGAAAAGAGCAAGAGAGATTAAGAGATGTTATTAGCGATTTAACTAAGAAGGGGGTTTACGTTATGGCTTCTAACGCTAATACGGAATTTATTCGCGATATTTATAAAGATTTTCATATCCATATTGTCGAGGCTAAACGCATGATTAATTCAAAAGCTACTGGGCGTGGTAATGTTGAAGAAGTCATTATCACGAATTACTAATTTATGGTTGATGAGAAAAATGTTTTTTACAAGAATGGCGACTTTACGCTAATCAAAGGAGACTCATTTAAAATAATTGAGACTTTTGATGAGAAGATTTTTGATATGATATTCGCAGACCCACCTTATTTTCTATCGAGTGGCGGTATATCTTGTCATTCTGGAAAGCAAGTATCTGTCGACAAAGGCGATTGGGACAAAACCTTAAGTGTTGAACAAAAGCTGGACTTTCATAGAAAGTGGATTGCTTTATGTCGACGCGTTCTTAAAGATGATGGAACCATTATGATTAGTGCAACACTGCATAGTGTTTACGCTATTGGTGTAGCGCTTGAGATGGAAGGATTTTCAATAATTAACAACATCATCTGGCAAAAAACTAATCCTGCCCCCAATCTTGCTTGCAGATGTTTTACTCACTCAACCGAAACTATTCTTTGGGCTAGAAAACAGCTGACGATAAAAAGAAAAGGCAAGCACTATTTCAATTACGAAAAGATGAAAGAATTGAATGGTGGTAAGCAAATGAAAGATTTTTGGGAATTTGAAGTGGAAGAAAACCCTATAGTCATTAAGACTTCTACTGCAGGAAAAAGTCAAAAGAAATATGGTAGACATCCTACTCAAAAACCAACGCAATTACTTGAAAGATTAATTGAAGCCGCAAGTAAAGAAAACGATTTAATTTTAGATCCGTTTTGTGGCTCATGCACAACAGGTATAGTAGCCAATCAGATGCATAGAAAATTTATTGGAATCGATATTGATGACGACTATCTCGAATTGAGTAAGAGAAGGTATTTAGGAGGTAAAGAAAAATGAGAGATTTTAAACAGTGGTTAAGCACAATGAAGGATAGCGTAGCGACATGGACTTATTACACAGATTTTAATAAGGTGTATGAAAATGTATCCAAAATTAAAGTTGAATTGAATATTTTAAATTCATTGATTGGTTCAAAAACAATTGAAGATGACTTTAAAAAGCTTGTGCAAGAATATCCCAATGTCATAAGAGTTATTCCTATCTTATTAGCCAAAAGAGAGAATGAAATTAAAGTGCAAGATGCAGAAGGCAATTACGTTTTTAATTTTATTAAAATGAATTATTCAATCGATCAATATGCTCTATTTATGAAAAATAGTGGCTTATTTGAATTGCTACAAAATCACATCATCAACAATTTGGTTGATTATGTTTTAGGCATCGAAGTTGGTATGGATACGAATGGACGCAAAAATAGAAGCGGCCACGTGATGGAAGATTTAATTGAGTCTTATCTTATAAAAGCAGGCCTTACTAAAAATAAAACATACTTTACTCAGATGCGTATATCTGAAATTGAAAGAAAATTTAAATTAGATCTTTCATCTATTTCAAACGAAGGTAAGACTGAAAAAAGATTCGATTTTGTTTTCATCGGTGCATTGGGCGATGTCTTTGCTTGCGAATGTAATTTTTATAGCGGTGGTGGCTCTAAATTAAATGAAACCGCTAGAAGTTATAAAACTTTAGCGTTAGAAGCTAAGTATATTAAAAAATTCCATTTTGTTTGGTTTACTGACGGCACAGGCTGGAACCAAGCAAAACATAATTTAGAGGAAACTTTTGACATACTCGATGACATTTATAACCTAAATGATTTGAACAATGGATGTATTAAAAATCTTGTTGATTCTATTGGATTTATTAAAAAGAAAATTTAATTGGTGCAGCACTATGCCTTTTCGCGTATTAATTCTTAGCGGGTTAACCATAAACATTTTAACGACACATTATTTAAATGTACTAATTCAAATGATGTGAGACTAAATTAAAGCATAAAAAATAGTCCTCGCTTATAATTAAGTTATCCAAGACT
>CALVUG010000027.1 GCA_944363535.1 uncultured Bacilli bacterium | reverse complement strand
TTGAACTTAAAAACGATTTAATTAAAATAAGAGGTGAGCAAGGACTAAAAAGTCTCACATCATTTGAAAGTTAACAAACATTTTAACGACACATTATTTAAATAATTAGTAAATTTTCTTAGTATTTGTTAATATAAATAAACGTAACGCAAAATTAATACTAATTTTATAGATGAAAGAAGGTGCATCCCATGAGTGCAATTGAAAGAATTCTCGGTTTCGATCGTCGACGTATCAAACGTTATAGCAAGAAAGCTGATAAAGTTTTAGCCTACGAAGAAACGATGAAAAAATTGAGCGATGAAGAACTTAAAGCTAAAACTCCTTATTTTAAAGAACAATTAAAAAACGGTAAGACGTTAGAAGATATTAAATACGAAGCTTTCGCTGTCGCAAGGGAAGCCGCTAGAAGAACATTAGGCCAATTTCCTTACAAAGTTCAAGTCATGGGGGCGCTCGTGCTCCATGATGGCGATGTGGCTGAAATGAAAACCGGTGAAGGTAAAACTTTAACTGCGACGATGACGATTTATCTTAACGCTTTAAATGGTGAAGGGGCGCACGTCGTCACCGTCAACGAATACTTAGCGAAACGTGACGCTGAGTGGATGGGTCAAATTTATCGTTTCCTAGGTTTAACTGTCGGCTGTAACTTACGCGAATTAACGCCTTCTGAAAAGAAAGAAGCTTACTTATGTGATATCACTTATACGACGAATTCAGAAGTAGGTTTCGATTACTTAAGAGATAACATGGTGCAAAACGCTGATAGGCGTGTTTTAAGAGGATTAAAATACGCTGTCATCGACGAAGCTGACTCCATCTTAATCGATGAAAGTAGAACGCCTCTTATCATTTCTGGTGGGGCTAAAGCTGCACCTTCGCAATATACGGTCGCGGACCGATTTGTCAAAACTTTGAAAAAAGACAGGGATTTTACCATTGATATTAAATCGAAAACTTGTTCTTTAACTGATGCCGGTAACGATAAGGCTTGTCGTATGTTTGGCGTCAAAAATATTTATGATCCACAATACGCTGACCTCGTGCATAGAATCCATCAAGCCCTAAAGGCTAATTACATTATGCAACGTGACGTCGAATACATGGTGGATGCTGATAATGAAATTCAACTCATCGATCAATTTACTGGCCGTATCTTAAAAGGTAGAGAATATTCTGATGGTTTACATCAAGCTATCCAAGCTAAAGAAAACGTCAAGATTAAACAAGAGACGATCACGATGGCGACTATCACTTATCAAAACTTCTTTAGATTATATAAGAAGTTATCTGGTATGACCGGTACCGCCAAGACGGAAGAAGAAGAATTCCGTAAGATTTATAACATGCGCGTCGTACAAATTCCACCTAACCTACCAGTCAAGCGTATCGATGCAGTGGATTATATGTACGTAAGTCACGATGCCAAACTTCGCGCTCTAATTAACGAAGTGAAAGAAAGACATGAAAAAGGTCAACCGATTCTTATCGGTACAGTTTCTGTCGAATCAAGTGAAGAAGTTTCTAACCTACTTACTAAAGCTGGCTTAAAGCACGAAGTGTTAAATGCGAAAAATCACGCTAGAGAAGCGGAAATTATTTCTCACGCTGGTGAAAAAGGCGCCATCACCTTAGCGACCAATATGGCTGGTCGTGGTACCGATATTAAAATTGATGACGAAGTAAAGAAATTAGGAGGCTTATGCGTCTTTGGGACGGAAAGACATGAATCGAGACGTATCGACAATCAGTTAAGAGGTCGAAGTGGTCGTCAAGGTGATCCAGGCTTCTCTAGATTTTATACATCTTTAGACGACCAATTAATTGTTAGATTTGGTGATGCTTTCTCTGAAAGACTACGTTCAGTCTTTAAAGGAAACGAAGACGAACCACTTGAAAGTAAGATGATGACTTCTATTACTACATCCGCTCAAAAAAGAATCGAAGGTCAAAACTTTGACATTCGTAAGAACTTACTTGATTACGATGATGTTTTAAGCAAACAAAGACAAGCAATTTATGATATTCGTGACCGCATCTTACTCGGCGGTAGCATCGAAGAAACTTTACGTGAATTTTTTACGAACACTGGTCTATTCTTAGCAAAAAAATCTTTGATGCCTGATAACCCACATCTTGTTTCAGGCGAACTTCTTAAAAAACAATGTGAACCGCGCTTCCTTCCTGACGGTAGCATCAAACCACAATTTTATGATGAAGCACCTATTGAAGAAGTGGGACAAGATTTAGGCGAAGCTTTATATAGCCGTTATCTCAAACGTAAAGATGAATGGCTGAAGGAAATTGCTGACAAAGTGGAAAGAGAAATTGCTTTAATTTGTATCGACCGCAACTGGACGAAACATATTGACACAATGGCGAGACTTCGCGATTCCATCGGTCTAAGAAGTTATGGTGGAACGAACCCACTTCAAGCTTACGTTAATGAGGGTTATGATCATTATAGAGAAATGCTTGAAACTGCTTCTACTGATACGGTTTTGAATTTATTGAACGCTAAAATTAACTTAGAACCAAAACCAGAAGAGAAGAAAGAAGAAAACCCTTCTAGCGAAGATAAAAAATAATTTTATGGCAGATTTAAATACGATTAAAACATCTTTGATTGAAGATAAGACAATCATCCAAAAGTTAGGTGATTCACTTTGACCTGCCTAAATTAGAAACTCAGATTGAAAAATTAAATGAACAAGTAAATGATGATCATTTTTGGGATGATCGAAATGTGGCAGTTAAAGTCATCGACGAATTGAACGAACTAAAAGATATCGTTGAAAATTATCATTCTTTAATCGATGATAGTGAGACTTTAAGCGATCTTTTATCCTTAGTGGACGAAAATGATTCATCTATGATGAATGAAATTGAATGTGAATGGAAAAAATTTAAGAAAAATTTTGATGAGTTCCGCTTAAATATTTTATTTCAAGGTGAATATGATCATCTTAACGCCATCTGTGAAATTCATCCTGGGGCAGGGGGAACAGAATCCCAAGACTGGGCAGATATGCTCTACCGCATGTATACAAGATATGCAGAAAAACATCATTTTAAAGTTGCTATTTTAAATTATGAAGATGGAGATGAAGCTGGCATTAAATCAGTAACTTTCCGCGTGGAAGGTAAAAATGCTTACGGGTTATTAAAATGTGAAAAAGGTGTCCATCGTCTCGTAAGAATTTCTCCTTTCGATGCGAATAAAAGAAGGCATACATCTTTTGCTTCTTTCACCGCCACCCCAGAATTTAAAGGCGACATCGACATTAAAATTGATGAAAAAGATTTACGTATCGATACTTATCGAAGTGGTGGCGCAGGTGGTCAAAACGTCAACAAAGTTGAAACCGCTGTGCGTATAACGCACCTACCGACTGGTATTGTAACGCAGTGTCAAATCGAACGTAGTCAACTAGCCAACAAAGAATATGCGATGCGCATGCTTAAAGCTAAACTTTACGAACGTGAACTTGAAATTAAGAAAAAGAATTTAAATGATATAATTGGAGATAAGAAAAATATTGAGTGGGGAAGTCAAATTAGATCTTACGTCTTCTGTCCTTATACTTTAGTGAAAGACAATCGCACAGGTTATGAAGAAAGCGATGTTTATAAAGTGATGGACGGTGAAATTGATGGCTTCATCACCGCCATGCTAGAGAAGGAGGTTAAAGATAATGCTTAAAAAATATTTTAAAAACGCTAAAGCGGATATCTTAGATTTACTTCCTCGTTCTAAAAGAGATGCAAAAAGATTTATCTTCCATATTTTACTTATCATTTCAGGAAGTTTTTTATTAGCCTTCGGCACAGTCATATTTTTAGAGCCATTAAATATCGTCGCGGGTGGATTAAGCGGTATCGCGATCATCTTCGCTCATTTCTTTGGTGAAGGTTGGTTCGATACAATCATTTTGATTGCTCAGTGGGTCTTATTTTTTATAGGGCTTATATTCTTAGGTGTCAAATTCTCTTTTAATACTTTAGTAGCTACAATCGTTTATCCTTTAGCCTTGATGCTTTTTTATCGTGTACCCTGGTTTGATGAAGTTTTAATTCATCAAATTGTTCCTGACCCCGCTTCAGCGGATACGGGTACGATCATCTTATGCGGTCTATTCGGTGGTGTCTTTGTCGGTAGTGGCTGTGCCTTAACTTTTCTTGGCAATGGAACGACTGGCGGAGTCGATATCTTAGCTTTCATCGCTAGAAAATATCTGCGCATTCGTCAATCTATCGCTTCTTTTGTCATCGACGCAACGATTATTATTTTTGGGATGTTTTTAATTCCAAATAACCTTGTTCAAGGTCTCGTTGGGGTCATTTCAGCTTTCGTCACGGCTTTGATGATTGAAATCATTTATATCAAAGTGATGCATACTTCCTTAATTGCTGAAATTATTTCGACGGATTGGGAAGAAATTAATCGTTTTTTACAAGATGAAGTTGGAAGAGGCACTACAATTGTTATTATTAAAGGTGGTTATAAACAAGAAGAGCACACGATGATAAAAGTCGTCTTTTCTAGACGTGAATACGCTCAAATTAAAGAAGGCATTGCGCGTATTGACCCTTTTGCCTTCGTTACTTATACTTCATCAGAAGCAGTCTATGGTGAAGGCTTTCAAGACCATTCTAAACGAAGGAAAAGTAAAAGGAAAAAATAAAGATGAACGAAGAACATCTTTTTCAAATTGTTTCTTCTTATAAGCCAACAGGTGATCAGCCTACCGCCATCGCTTCTTTAGTGAAAGGAATCGAGGAAGGAAAGCGTCTTCAAGTTCTTTTAGGTGCGACAGGAACCGGTAAAACTTTTAGCGTCGCAAATGTCATTGAAAAAGTACAAAAACCCACTTTAGTTTTAGTGCATAATAAAACTCTTGCGGGACAACTTTACGCGGAATTTAAGGAGCTTTTTCCATATAATCGCGTCGAATATTTCGTCTCTAACTTCGATTTTTATCAACCTGAAGCCTACCTTCCTAAAACGGACACACACATCGATAAAAACGCTGTGATGAATGAAGAAATTGAAATGCTTAGGACGAGCGCTATTAATTCGCTTCTTGAAAGAAAAGATACAATTATTGTCGCAAGTGTTGCTTCAATTTATGGTTTGACTGACCCACAAGAATATCGTGACTTAGTGTTTTCAATTCGTGTTGGAGAAACACTAGATAGAAAAAATATTTTTAAGATGCTAGTGGACGCTCAATACGTAAGAAATAATATGGAACTTAAACCAGGAAGTTTTAGAGTAAGGGGAGATATTATTGAAATCATGCCTCCTAATAGTGACGAAATAGTCATAAGAATTGATACTTTTGGGGACGAAGTCGAATCTATCCACAGTGTTGATTCACTTACCGGTGTCGTCAAAGAAAAGCTCAATGCTTATTTTGTATTCCCAGCTTATGAACACGCATCCACTAGAGCAAGAATTAATAAAGCTTTAAAAGGCATCGAAGAAGAATTAGAAGAAAGATTAAAATTTTTTGAAAAAGAAAATAAACCATTAGAGAAAGAAAGATTAGAACTTAGGACAAGACAAGATATCGAATCTTTAAGAGAATTTGGGATGTGTCCTGGCATCGAAAATTATTCGCGCCATATCGATGGAAGAAAAGAAGGGGAAAGACCTTTTTGCTTACTAGATTATTTTCCTAGAGATTTTTTATTAGTCATCGATGAGTCGCACGTTACCTTACCGCAAATACGTGGGATGTACAATGGCGATAGATCAAGAAAATTAACCCTTGTCGAATATGGCTTTAGACTTCCTAGCGCTTTAGATAATAGACCTTTATCTTTTGAAGAATTCGAATCATTAATGCCTTTAACGATTTGTACATCCGCCACACCAGGGGATTACGAATTAGAAAAATCTCATCAAGAGGTTATCGAACAAATTATTCGCCCGACCGGCTTAGTGGACCCAAAAATTATTGTAAGACCTACTTTAGGTCAAATTGATGATTTAATTTATGAAATTAAAAAACGAATCGAGGTAGGGGAAAGAGTCATCGTCTGCACCCTAACAATTCGTATGGCGGAAGATTTATCAAAGTATTTAAAAGATCGAGGTATTAAGACAGTTTATTTACATAACGAGACGAAAACTTTGGAAAGAAGTCAAATAATTTACGAAGTAAGAAAAGGTAAATATGATGTCTTAGTGGGTATTAACTTATTAAGAGAAGGATTAGATATTCCAGAAGTCTCATTAATCGCTATTTTAGACGCTGATAAAGAAGGCTTTTTAAGGTCGACGAGATCTCTTATTCAAATTGTTGGTAGAGCTGCAAGAAATGCACACGGAACAGTTATTATGTATGCGGATAATATGACCAAGAGCATGAATGAAACGATAGAAGAAACGAATCGTAGAAGAAATATTCAAATGTCTTATAACGATGAATTTGGTATCGTACCTCACACAATTAAAAAAGAAATTTTTGCTCCGATTCATTATTATGAAAAAGATGAAGAAGATGTCGTTAAGAAACGCGCGAAGATGACTAAATCTGAATTAGATAAAGAAATTAAACGTTTAGAAAAAGCGATGCGTGAAGCAGCGAAAAATTATGATTTTGAAAAAGCTATTCAAATACGCGATATTCTTTTTGAATTAAAGAACCAATAATAAAAATTAATTACAATCTTTTTACACATTGTAAAGATATTCAACAAAATTAAATCAAAAATTTATTTATTTCATAATTTAATTGTTTTATTATTTTGTTAGTGTTTGGGTAAAGGAGTTAAATATTATGCCAAAACTTATGATTATTGGTGGGACTGGTTTGCTAGGCCATCACACCGCCTTAGAAGCTTTAGAACATGGTTTTAAAGTTTCTTCATTGTCAATCGATGATGCAGAAGTCGATGAAGAATTTAAAAAGAAAGTCGATATTCATATTCTCGATGTTTTCAAAGCTTCGCAAGAAGAAATTGCGAAAGCATTGCAAGGCTACGATTACATGATTTATTCGGTGGGACCGGATGATCGCGTAACCCCTAAAGCACCTGCTGATAAATTTTTCCATCAACATTTAGTGGAAGATGCTGCAAAAGTTTTTAGAGCCGCAAGAGACGCAGGTGTGAAGAAGTCTGTTCTCTACAATTCTTATTTTGCTTATTTTGATCGTGAGATGCCTGAACTTAAGTTATATGAACGTCATCCTTACGTTCGCGCAAGAGTGGATCAAGCTAAGAAAGTAAATGAAGAAAAAGGCAAGATGGAAGTAGTG
The DNA here is from genome assembly GCA_944363535.1 of uncultured Bacilli bacterium. Classification (GTDB taxonomy): domain Bacteria; phylum Bacillota_I; class Bacilli_A; order RFN20; family CAG-826; genus CALVUG01. The sequence continues at coordinate 2,225 of CALVUG010000027.1, read as the reverse complement.
GTTCTTGAGCTTCCTTACATCTTTGGAACAGTTTATGGTCGTTCACCTCTTTGGAGAGACGTTTTCTTAAATCGCTTCATCAAAGGTAAGAGTATGCTTTTCTTCCCTAAAGGAAAAACGACGATGACGACTGTTAAACATATTGCTGAATCTGGTGTCGGCGCACTTCTTTATGGAAAAGATGGCATGCGTTATCCAATCGGTGATGAAAATAAAGATTATCATTACATGCTCAACACGATGTTAGATGAACTTTATAAAGGAACAGGTAAGAAACCACACAAAGTTCATAACGCACCGAGATGTTTCATCGTCATGGGCGGAAAAGCTGTCATGAAAGCCGAACTTAAGAAAGGTTTAGAACCAGGATTAAATTTTGGTTACATCATGAAAGATATTATGACTCGTGATGTCGTCGTTCCAGAAGCGGTGTTAGATAAAGTTGCAAATGAACTTCATCTTACCCGTGGGGGACTAGATGAAGCAATTAGAGAAACCGCAAGAGCGTGTTATCCTAATGGTTCATTCTTTGAAAAAGATAAAAAATAATTGATTGGGAATTTAAACCTATGCCTAAATGTTTACTCTATGTCTTCTCCGGAACCGGAAATACCTATTTAGCGGCTTCCTTTCTTAAAGACGAATTAGAAAAATTACATTACGAAGTTGATATCAAAAAAATGGAAGGCGATATCGCTTCGCTTGACGTCAATGCTTACGATGTCGTAGGCATAGGTTTTCCTATTTATGGATTTAATCCTCCCCAAGTCGTACCAAAGTTTGTTAAAAAGATCGAAATGCCAAAAGATAAGAAAAAACTATTTTTCTTCCGTACATCAGGCGAACCATTCATGTGGAATGATGTCGCGGCAAGAAGACTGGCGAAGCGTTTAAGCAAAAGAAATTTTGAACTTATTTTAGATAAGCATTTGCTCATGCCTTATAACATTATGTTTAGGTATAAAGATGCTTTAGCGAAGCAACTTTATCTTTACTTAAAATCACTTTGCAAGTTATTAGCGTTGCAAATCCAAAATGATGAGAATGAAGGCACGAATTACGCTTGGTATAAAAGGCCTTTATCTTTCGTTGCAAGGCTTGTCTACGTCGTTCCTTACGTCAATAAAATGTTTTACGTTCATGTTAATAAAAAGAAATGTAACAACTGTAACTTATGCATTAATTCTTGTCCTACGAACGCTATTTATCGAAATAAGAAGGGCAAGATTAAATTCAATACAAAATGTACAGTGTGCATGCGTTGCTCGATGTTTTGTCCACAAGATGCCGTGCGTTTCGGTATGTTATCGCATTGGAGAGTCAATGGCGCGTACAATTTTAAGAAGTTAGAAAAAGATGAAAGTGTCGATCCTAACTTCATCAACAAAAAGACGAAAGGTTATTTCAAATTGTTCAAAAAATATTTTAAAGAACAAAATGCCCTCTTACGAGAGCATCACATTCCTTTACCGATCGATTTTAAAGAAGACGAAGTCTTATAATCTTAAATATTGTTCTTTGCGTTTTTCTTCTTTAATCGAAGAAAACATCAAAGATGCAGCGGAAGCATCAAATAATTCCATAATGCCGATGAGAGCAGGCGTCTTAGGGACGCTTTTTTCTTTTTCCCAGTTGAAGACACTTTGGTATGGAATTTTTAAGAGATTCGCAACTTCCTTTTGCGTTAATTTTTTCGATTCTCTTAAATATTTGAAGTTTTTAGCAAATAAAGTAGGGGAGAAAGTTTGTACTTCTGCGAAGTCATTTTCTTTCTTGCTTTCACAGCGTAATAAAGAATCGACGTCAACTTTTAAAACTTTCGCCATCGGGGCTAAAGAAGATGATGATAAAGACGATAATCCCTTTTCATATTTAGAGATCGCTTGCACAGTATAATTTAAGGCGTCTGCGACGTCTTTTTGCGTTAATCCTAATTCCTTTCTTCTAATTTGAATATATTCGTTTAATTTCATTTCTAGTTTCCTTATAGATTAATAGTATGCAAATAATGCTATATTTAGTCAAGTTAAAGGCTCTTTGTTTAAGATAACTTATACAATATTGATACCATTTGTTTCTCTTATGAACATAAACAAATTAAATTTCTAATACTTTATGTAAGTTTGCTAGTAATTATTGAATAGTAAACTACCTGACTTTCGGAGATGAAATCAAAATTCGTAATGTTATATCAAAGATATAATCATTTAATATCAACTAGAGTA
>CALVUG010000026.1 GCA_944363535.1 uncultured Bacilli bacterium | reverse complement strand
TGGCTCGATAGCTCAGTAGGTAGAGCATCGGACTGAAAATCCGTGTGTCCCCAGTTCGAATCTGGGTTGAGCCACCAATATCGTAGATGATGCCTGATACCTCTAGGGGTGTTCAGGTTTTTTCTTTTTATAGCGATGATAAAAGACTTTTATAAATCGCACTTTGCAATGAAGGTGTATACGTCGTTAATTAACACCTATTAAGAATCAAATTATACTCGACGATAAAAACCTATAGTAAAAACCTTAATCTCATATTACGGGTTCAAATCCCCCATCACGGAAAATCACGAAGTTTAAACTAATTTGGCAATATCTTCTGAGTAAGGTAATAATTCATCTATCGGTTTAGTTTTTATATTTGTTAGAACGTATTTTAAGTAACGATATGGATCTAAACCTTTGATGATTGGCTTCTTCATAAAAAAGATTTAGTGCTGCTTTAGTGTTACAAACTGAAAAAAAATTTAACTTTGTAACACATTTTTCAAATATTTGCTATAATTAAAGCGGGTAGATTATGTACATTAAAAGAGAATATTATTTAAAGACGATTAGAAGATACTACGACTCAAACTTAATTAAAGTACTTACCGGAGTAAGGAGATGTGGTAAAAGTGTTTTGCTTTCGCAGATTAGAGATGAGATACTCCATCTTGCTAAAGCAGACCAAGATCACATTATCTATATAAATTTTGAGGATTTTAAATTTACATCTTTAAAGAACGCTGATAGGTTAAATACGTACATAAATAAGCTCATTAAAGATGACGAAAAGTATTTTATTTTCGTCGATGAAATTCAACACGTCAATCAATTTGAAAGAGTTTTAGCTTCTTTAAAAGCGACGAGAAATGTTTCCTTATTCGTCACAGGAAGCAATTCTAATTTGCTTTCAGGTAAACTTGCCACACTTTTAGTTGGAAGATGTGTCGAATTTAAAATAATGCCTTTTTCTTATATTGAATTTATTAAATATTATCAAGAAAATAATTTACTATTACCTAACGAACCATTAGTGAATTATTTACGATACGGGGGAATGCCTCAAAGATTTGATTATAGCAATGAAGAGGATATAAAAAGATATTTAAAATCAATATTTTATGGAATCGTAGACAAAGATATTTGTCATCAAAAATCGAAAATTGATCGCGATAATTTCATGACGGTAGCGACATATATTATTGCCAATGTAACTAAGGAATTTTCTTCCGAAAGAATCGTAAGTTTTTTCAATAAAAATAATGATAGCGAAATATATCGCATTACTATAAGCCGGTATTTAAAAAAGCTTGAAGAAGCATGCATTCTTACTAGAGTAAAACAATATAATGTTTCTTCAAAAAGAATTTTAAAGAAAAATGAAAAACATTTCGTTTGCGATAATGGTTTTATTTTAGCTTGCTCACAAACAAATCATCTTCTTGCATCACACCTTTTAGAAAATGTCATTTATAACGAATTGGTTTTAAGAGGTTACGATGTAAAAATCGGTAAAACATATAAAGGGGAAATAGACTTCGTCGTAATGAAGGACGCTAAGAGGGCCTTTATACAAGTGGCTTATTTCTTGTCAAGTGAAGAAGTAATCGAAAGAGAATTCGGTGCCTATAAGTCTTTAAAAGATAACGCGCCTAAATACGTCTTAAGTCTCGACAAATTTGATATGTCCTCTAATGGAATCATCCATTTAAACATTGAGGATTGGCTTCTTCATAAAAAAGATTTAGTGCTGTTTTAGTGTTACAAACTGAAAAAAATTTTAACTTTGTAACACATTTTTGATACATTCGCTAGTGCGCTTACTAAAGAATTAGCGATCATACGCTACAATTTCAAATGAAATTAAATTAGACTTTATTTTTTACAAAAAAATAATCTAAGTTGAAGGTTATTTTTGCTTATTCTTTTGAAGAAATCTTACTAAATATATACAAATTGAGATTAAGATGGGTAAAGCCATAAGCAAGAATAAAATAAGTGGTCCAAGGTTTAAGGAAGCCGCAAAGTCGATTGGGAAGAAAGCTTGTAAAGATTCGATGATGAACATCTTATTCATGCATAACTGAACGATATATAGGATGAGTAATATAAGGAATGATGAAGAAGTCGAAATGACACTAATGAAATAAAATTTATTTTTCTTTTCTTCTTTCATTCTTAAGTAACCAAAATAGTAAATGACGATTAATATTGTTGGAATAAAACATAAAATTAATGTCACAAATGATCCTAATAGGTTTATCGTCATCGCATAATCAATTAAAAATATCCCCAATAAACCTTGCATGAAGAAATACATTGCAAATAGTAAATAGACGATAATTAAAATTAGATAAGGTAGTTTCCCTTTCTTTGGTAAATTGATCTTAATTAATGGTCTTTGATCATTATTTTTTTCTAGATTATTAGTGCTTCTTATCTTCTTAAATTCGTGGACGCTATAGCTAAGTATGATGATGAATATAACTAAAGCAAGTAAAGCATAGATGATGAAATCTAAAGGGAAGAAATTAGTAAATTGTCGGTTGATAGCGTTACACTCATAAACAAAATAGATGGTAAAGATGAGGTGAATGATGACGTAAATTGATAGAATCGCTAAGATGGAGCAGTGGATAATTAATGATTTATACAATTTTAATTTGCTGGAAGTTCTTAATGAAAAATGAAATAAGAAAAAAGTATAAATAGGTAAGATTAATAAAATTAAGGCTGGAAAAGTAACATCGATATCTTGTCCGCTATTGACGATGACATCGGTGAAAAAATAATAGAAGAAATAAAATATTCCAACGCTAGAAAGAATGTATAGTAAAATGTTTAACGATAAATATAAATATTTATTTTTCATAACTTATATAAATTCTTTCCAAATTATCTAAAGAAAAGCTTCCGTCGCGAGGTAAAGTAATAATTTGTCCGCCTAACATCGAGGGATCATGATAAATTTTATTCGTCGATTTCACTCCATACGATAAGATGACATCTTCGTAACTGACGGCGAAAGTATTGATGTGATCATGACCGAAGAAAACTCCTTTTGTCGAATGATATTTTTTGATTGTCTCAAACATGTTGGAATTTTTATATCCCGGCCAAGAATCTTCTTTTAATTCACCGATGTAATCGTAAGCATCGGGATCAGCTTTTAATTCCTCGATAGCATAGTTAAGTTCTGGTAAAGGAATGTGGATGAACATGAGTGAAGCTATATTATATCCTTCTTCATAACTTAGTGCTTTTTCGTACCATTCTATTTGATTAGGCCTAATGATATCGTAATTGTAGGTGATAGATCCTTCATCGTAATATGAATTAGAATCTAACATGTAAAGTCGCCAAATTGTTTCATTTCCGTCTTTTAAATTGACGACGTAATTAGAATCACCATAGACGTCATCGTTCTTTAAATTAATGAAAATAGCGTTCTTATAATTAGCGAGTTCATCGATGACGTAATTTGGAGGATAGAAGCCTTGCCTATCGTGATTACCCCAAACGATTGACCAAGGGATGTTTAAAGAATCAAAATAAGTATAGATAAAATCGACTTCATTTTTCGAAGCGTTCATGAACGTATCCCCGGTGATGACGATCATATGTGGGGAAGAAGTGTCGATTAAAGTAGTCAAATATTGTTCTTGTTCTTTTAAGTTAGTCGTGACGCCTAAATGAATATCGGTGAGTTGTAAAATACGAAAATTATCTTCGTAATCAATATTTAAAAAATATTGTTCGATAGGATAAGTTTTGTTTCCACAAGCGCTGAGGAGTAAGGGTAAGATAAGAAGATAAGCAATTTTTCCTTTGTGTTTCATACATTTATTTTATAACCAATTATTTAATTAAACCACTTCGTTATTAAGAAATCATCACTTTAGGTCTATATTCTTACGTCATAAACTTATCATTTAAAAAAATGGGTGGACAAGCACACCCATCTCAAAAATGGTTATAGACAAGCTCCGCTTATTTAATAGCTTTTTCAATAGCTTCCATCGTCTCTTCGGAAATGACGTGTTCAATTAGACAACAATCATTTTCCGCTGTTTGTTCACTCACCCCTAAATTAAGCAGTAATTGTTTAATGGTAGTGTGGCGGTGATAAATTTTTTCGGCATTTTTTCTTCCTTCATCCGTCAAAGAAATCTCACCATAAGATTCCATATTAATTAAATTATCTTTCAAAAGAAGTTGCATCGCTTTCGAGACCGCCGCACGGGAAACTTTAAGGAAATTCGCGACCTTAACAGCGTGCACTTTGCCTTCTTTATCTTCTAAAATCAAAATGGCTTCTAAATAATCTTCTTTTGCTTTCGTCATGTTTTTCATGTAAGTATCATAACACGTTCGCACACAATTTTAAAATATTATGCAAAAAAATGTTGACATTGGTTAACAAGAGTGAAAAAATAAGAACGAAGTTAACGGAGGTTAACATTATGAAGAATAAACATATGCACATCGTCGCGGGTGAAATAGTGCGCCTCTCTCTTCTTAAAAGAGGGGAGCAAGGGAAAGTTATTTCATTACAAAACGATAATAAGGCCTTAAGAAGGAGACTTCTCGATATGGGTATCACGAAGGGAGTAAAAATTGAAATTAAAAAGATTGCTCCGTTAGGTGATCCAATCGACGTCAAACTTCGTGGCTACGAACTTTGTTTAAGGAAGGCTGATATGGCCGAAATTATGGTGGAAAAATTATGATAGTTGCATTAGTAGGAAACCAAAACTCTGGTAAAACCACATTATTTAACGCCCTCACTGGGGCGAATCAAAAAGTCGGTAACTGGCCAGGCGTGACCATCGAAAGGAAAGAAGGGCACGTCAAAGGGACCGATATTACGGTCGTCGATTTACCTGGCATCTATTCTTTATCGCCTTATTCTAACGAAGAAAAGATTTCAAGAAACTTTGTCTTAGAACATCATCCTGATCTCATCATCAACATTGTTGATGCGACGTCGCTTGAAAGAAGTTTATATCTTACGACGCAGTTACTAGAAACTGGCGTCAATATGATCGTCGCTCTTAACATGTTTGACTTAGTGAAGAAAAGAAATATTCACATCGATAAAGATAAGTTAGAAAAAGCTCTCAATACGACGATCGTCGATATATCCGCAAAGACGGGTGAAGGGATAGATCACCTTCTAGAACACGTAAAAAAATATGACGTCAAAGAAAATAAATTATTAAATATTTATCCAAGTGACGTCCACGATGTCTTAGTGAGTGTACGTAAAGATTTAGCGAAAGCTGACATCGAAAATGATTACTTCTACGCCGTAAAAACTTTCGAAGGGGAAGAAGATTACGCTAAACATATTTCATCTTCCACGAAAGAAAAGATGTTACAAGTGCAGAAGAAGTATGATATGGACGGGGAAGAGCTCATCGCTTCCTTACGTTACGATTTCATCGATGAATTGAAGAAAGAAAGCTTTACCAACGAAGAAATTGAAATTAGAGAAAAACAAGCTAATAAGAAACTTAGTTGGACTGATAAATTAGATAAGATTTTCTTAAATAAGTGGGCAGCGATCCCGATCTTTATCGTCATTATGGCTCTTGTCTACATCTTATCCGTCGGTTTAGTGGGTGGCTTAACAGTCTCATTCGTCGATGCTTTATTTAACGGTTCAGAAGAAATTGAATTTAATTTCTTTGGCCTCGTGTGGACTGCACCTTTTGAAATAGCCGGTATCGGGCCAGGCTTAGGGGGATGGCTTGAAAGTATCGGGGCTTCACCTTGGGCGGTTAGCTTAGTAGCGGATGGTATCGTCGCTGGTGTCGGAGCGGTCTGTAACTTCGTCCCGCAATTGATCATCTTATTCATCTGTTTATCCTTACTTGAGACGACTGGTTACATGTCAAGAATTTCATTCTTGTTAGACCGTATCTTCCACAAGTTCGGGTTAAGTGGAAAATCATTAGTCCCATTCGTCGTCGGCGTCGGTTGTAGCGTACCTGGTATCATGGCTTCGCGTACGATCGAAGATGAAAATGAAAGAAAAGCGACGACTATTCTTACGCCTTTCATGCCTTGTTCCGCTAAACTTCCTATCATCTCAGCATTTGCTGGTTTCTTCTTTGGAACGTTTGCGTGGCTCGTCTCCTTATCGTTCTACTTCATGGCAATCATCGTCATCTTACTATTTGGTATCGTCATGAAAAAATTTATTTTCAAAGGTTCACATACAACTTACATTTCTGAACTTCCTGAATATAAGACTCCATCCTTTACCTACGTCTTTAGAGATGTAGTCGACCGTACGGGTGCGTTCTTAAAAAGAGCGGGGACGATCATCTTACTATGTAGCGTCGCCGTCTGGTTCTTAGGAAGCTTCACTTGGGAATTTAAATATGTCGATGGCACAGATATTCTTATCAATGATTCATTGCTCGCTAATGTCGGTATGACGTTCGCTTGGATCTTCGCACCTATGCTTGGCGGAAATATGTCTTGGGGCGCGGCTGTCGCAGCTTTGACTGGCTTAGTGGCTAAAGAAGAAGTCATCGGTTCGATGACCACTATCGCCGCACTGGCGGGTGAAAATGTCGAACTATTTAGCGAAGCGGACGTCATCTTCAACTTCTTTAATCCAATCACAGCCTTTGCCTTCATGTCATTCAACTTGTTCAGTGCGCCATGCTTTGGTGCCTTAGGGGCGATGAAAAATGAACTCGGTTCCACTAAGTCGATGTTAAAAAGTGCCTTATTCTTAACTGGCTTTGCTTGGCTCGTCGCATCTATTATTGGTAGTATCTCTTGGATCATCACTGCCGCGGGTGGCACCTTATAATTGAAAGGAGATTATAAATTTATGACTTTAACTGATGGAATGGTCTTACTCGTCATCATCTTAATCTTACTGGCGATCATCTTCTTTCGATTCATCTATCCGCGTCTTAAGGGCAAGAAAGTAGGGCATTGTTCTTCTTGCCCGGTGGGAAGCGATAAAAAAATTAAAAGAAGTTTGAAAGCTTATAAGAAAAATAAAGATAAAGAAAAGAAGATTGACTAATTAAAACTTAGTTCTCCTAGAAAAAGAAAATGGTAGCGGTGTCGCTACCATTTTCCATTTGTAATTAATATTTAATTAATTATTTATTTTTTAGCGACGAAGAACGAAGGTTTAAATTTACCGCTTTTAATACCCCAGGTAAATAAGCCTTGTATGATTGCTCCTCCGCCGCAGAGGATAAGCGATGTCATCGCTAGATAAAATGCTGGCCCATTAGGAATGATTAATTCCACGTCCATCGCAAACATCATCAAAGAAGATATCGCTAAAATAAGAGCGATAAAAAAGCCTAAGATAGGAACTAGATTATAAAAGAAAAGTCTTTTTAAGTTCTTTTTCACACTCACGAAGATAAAAGAACCAAAGAGAATAATGTAAGCAAATAAGTAAAGAAGGATCGCTAGTGCATTCGTATCAAAATAATTCATGACACTAGCACCTATGCCTGTGCCTGGCACTTCGACCATCGGAACAAATAGTGATATGATCCAACATAAAGCACTTACCGCCAAAAGAATTCTAAATAAAATATCAAATTTCTTCATATTTTCACTTGCTTCTTTTTTAATTTTGGCGGCTTGCCCACGGTTAGAAGGGGAAGGAAGTATTTCTTGATTAATATTATTTTCTGTTCCGTTGATGAGATAATCGACACTTACATTGAAGTAAGCAGCGATATTTTTTAAATTGTTAATATCGGGGGCACCTGCACCTGATTCCCATTTAGAAATGGCTTGCCTAGTGACGTAGAGAGCTTCGGCAAGTTCTTCTTGCGATAGACCTCTTTCTTTGCGGAGTTTGGCGATGATTTCGCCGGTAGTTAAATTGTTCATGTTTTTCACCTCGCCACTATCATATTTAATTTTAAACTTATTTATAAAGCAACGACTAGTTGCACGCAAGTAATCGTTGCATTTTTTATATTTTTAACACTTCATTCTTTGAATGTTAATTGATCTTTTTGTTACGAAAGATTTGCTTTAATAAAATTAAACTTAAAAAAAGATGAATGGCAATGTAAAATAGGCATTAGAAAAGTTAGTAGAGGAAAAAATAATGGAAAACTCAAGCGTACATGAAAAGCCCTTGAAACTTAATTACAAACGTACTTTCATCATTGGCTTTGCTTTCTTTGGCATCTTGATGTTATGGCAAATTTATAACACTTATTGCCCATCATTTTTGACTGAGTTATTAGTCAATCAATATGGGGGAATTGAATCTAGTTGGCAATATATCGTCGGCATCATCATGGCTTGCGATAATATTTTTGCGATGTTCTTGCTTCCTTTATTTGGCCATCTAAGTGATAAAACTAATACGAAAATGGGAAAAAGAATGCCTTACATTTTAATTGGTACAATTGCATCTGCAATTGTTTTCCCTTTGATCGCCATCTGTTTTTGCTATAACTCATTCGTTGGTTTAGTCATCGTCATGGGCGTAACGTTGATCGTCATGCAAATGTATCGAAATCCCGCAGTGGCACTCATGCCAGATGTCACACCTAAACCTTTAAGAGCGACGGCGAATGGTATTATTAATTTCGTTGGTTATATTGGTGCAATTATCGCTGGCGGTATCGCTTTAATTCTTCCTTTCCAAAAGATGGATCCTAATGATGGGGGAAATGCTTATTTATCTTTAGTGCCTTTCATCATCGGTAGTGTCCTTTTACTTGTCACTGGTTTAATTCTTTTCTTCACCATCAAAGAAAATAAAGTCTTAAAAGAGATGGAAAATGATCTAAGAAGAGGCGAGATGATGGCGGAAGTGGAAGACAAAGTGGAAGAAGATAAACCGATGTCTAAAGCGAATAAGATTGCTTTCTTCTTACTTATCGCTAGCGTCTTCTTATGGTTTATGTCCTTCAATAGCGTCGAAACTTTCTGGTCAAATTATGCCATTTATCATTTATTTACTGAATCTTATTCTATCGGTCCAACTTTACTTGCAATCGCGTCTTTAGTGGCTTTCCTTCCTTCTGGTTGGCTCGCTAATAAAATAGGTAGAAAATGGACGATTGTTATAGGTATTTCTTTATTAGTGTTATGCTTCTTAAGTGGGAGTATTGCTACTTTCTTTGATGAAGGTGCTGGCCTAGGATTTTATTATTACATTATCTTCATCGTCGGCGGTATCGGCTGGGCGATGATCAATTGTTGTTCTTATCCAATGATCGTCGAACTTTGTAGCAAAGATAAGATTGGTCGCTTCACTGGTATCTATTATGCGGCGAGCATGCTTGCTCAATCGATCACACCAATTTTAATTGGAGGTATCTTAACTTTGACCGAGGGTTGGGTGGCTTTATTCCCTTACGCCGCAGCGTTTATGGTCTTAGCCTTAATCGTCTTCTTATTCGTCAAAGATTTACACGTAAAAACTAAGAGAGATAAAACACTTAAATAAAGGTTAAATAACTTAAATTTGTAAAGATGTTTGACAGTCTTGTTAAGCATCTTTTTATTT
>CALVUG010000025.1 GCA_944363535.1 uncultured Bacilli bacterium | reverse complement strand
TGGCAGGGGCGGCAGGAATCGAACCCGCAATAACGGTTTTGGAGACCGTTGCTATGCCGTTTAACTACGCCCCTAGCGGCAACTATCTTAACACGAATTTGATTAACTAGAAAGAATTAAAAACGATTTAGATGAACTTTTGTTTCATCGTAACGATCTTTTTGCGTCTTTTCTTGACCTTTATGACCGACGCCGAAGAAACCGGAAACGAACATATCTTTACTAAGATTTAATATCTTCCTCGTCATCTCATCCGTCTCATCTCTTCTTTGTCCGCACCAACAAGCCCCTAAATCTAAAGCGGTGACAGCCAGTAACATATTTTCGATGCAAGCGGAAGTATCGTCCATGACGAATTCGTAAGCGGGATTGATACTTAAATCACCCACTACGGCGAAGACGACTTTCGCCCCTTTTAATAAACCTTTACCAGGTGAAAGTTTAGAAATTTCTTCTTTAATTTTTTCATCTTTGATGACGATGAAGTGATATGGTCTCATATTACGCGCGCTAGGTGCGCTAAAACCTGCTTCTAAAATTACTTTTATATCTTCATCACTCACTTCTTCATCGCTAAACTGACGAATGCTTGCTCTTTTGAAGATGACATCTAATGCTTCTTTATTCATATCTTATTTGTCCTCCATAATCTTAACGTAAACATTTCTTGTTCTTGGACCATCAAATTCCATGAAGTAGATACCTTGCCACGTTCCTAATATCATTTTACCATCTTGCACGATCAAACTTAAAGATGGACCCACTAATGAGGATTTGACGTGCGCGTCGCTATTACCTTCCATATGTTCATGATATCTTTCCTTAGGAAATTTTTGATCTAAAGTTTTCATGACGTCACTTTTGACATCCGGATCAGCGTTTTCATTGATGGTAATAGCCGCACTCGTATGCGTCGTAAAAAGGACGATGATACCATCTTGAACTTTACTTTGTTTTAAGTAATCTTGGACGATACTTGTGATATCGTACATCCCTTCGTAGTCCGTATTGATTTTAATTAGAAATGGTTTCATAAAGTTTTTAAAATTTGATTGACCTTTCCCATGTCCACTCTGCCTTGAAAATTAGTTTTAAAATGGAGCATGACATTTTTGACTGACTTATCTTCTAATTTCATAATTTCAGCTTTGATTTCTTCTTCACTTAACGTCTTAGGTAAAAACGGAGTAAGCGCGAGTTTTTGTACTTCGATACTTCTTATGCCTTCCGCGTTATTAGTCTTAACGTAACCTTCTTTTTCTTCGTCAAGTTCCTTATTAACTTTAGCGATAATAGATGCTAAATCGCCATCATTTACGGCTTTTTCTTTCGCTAGTAGGTCATAACGATTAATGACGACACTATAGATAGCGCGTCGATCTTTATCGCGATTTTTTAAAGCTTCGATATTAGCTTTTCTCAATGCATCAATTAACATGAAAATTTCTCCTTTCTTAAATTTTAATCTATTTTTAATTATATCATTTTTTATTCAGGTGATTTGAGCGAATCCGCCATCGAAATACGTTTGAGTTTGAAATACATGACGAAGTCCACCATTCCTAAGAAGAGGTAAGTTACTAAGATGGCGATGAAATAAGTATACCAGTTGATGATTAGACCAGTCGTTATCTCTAAGGAACTAATAGCGGAGATGATGAAGACGGTAAGCAAGACACCCGCCACTAAGCCGACGAGAATCCCCATCGTCGTTAGGATGAATGTCTCTTTAAAGACGTAACCACTCACTTCTCGCATGTGATAACCTAAGACTTTTAAAGAAGCAATTTCTTTATTTCTTTCGATGATGTTAATGTTCGTTAGGTTATAGATAACAGTTAAGGCTAAAGCCGCACTAGCGATGATGACGATTAAGACGATACCGTCGATATTTTGCACGAGCAAATTGAAGTTTTTCGCCGTGTTGCTCGTTAAGTCGTAAGCACTCACATTTGGATTATCGCTCAAAGTATCAGCGAGAGTTTGCACTTCTTCATTCGTTAAGCCATCTAAATTGACTAGGTAAGCATTATATATCCCTTCTTCACCAAAGGTGTCATAGTAGACATTTTCGCCCATGTAGACGAAATTAGCGAGGTAAGATGTCGCTTCTCCTGTCACGACTAAATTTTCGTAAGCGTGACCTTCTAAATCTCTAAAATTGAAGGAATTAGAAATACCTTCGTAAGCTTTGAGTAACTGCGTCGTTAGATATAAAGAATTCGCATTGAAATCTTCATCTACATCGACGAAATTTTTAGCTAAGGAAGCATCTTGGAAAGCGATGAGCTTCGCGCTTACTTGTTCATTAGAGTCGCTCGTCACGACGATACTAGAGATAGAAACGACTGTCTTATCGTACATCTCTAATTCTTCTATAGGTGAAGTAATATCGTTAACGATGACGCTCATATCGTATTTTTGGATAGTATTAATTTGAATATTGGCCGTGTTAGAAAAGGAATCTCTTAAGCCAAAGCCAGCAAGAAGTAAACCAGTGCACCCCGCTACCCCGATGATCGTCATGAGCATGTGTTTTTTATAACGGAAAACATTTCTTAAAGCGGATTTATTTTTAAATTTCAAACGATTCCAAATGAAAGGAATATGTTCTAAGAAAATTTTCTTCCCTGGCTTAGGTGCCTTCTTTTGCATGAGATAAGCTGGCTTTTCTCTTAAAGTATTGTTGATAGTTAAGAAAGTCACTAATAACACCGTAGCAATAATTAAGAAGAAAGAAATGAACGTGCCAAGCAAATTTAAAGAGAAAATGAAAGGCGGTAAAGTAAACATTGTTGAGAATGCTTGATAAATGAAAGCAGGGATCATCAAAATGCCAATTGCAATGCCACCAAGCGCCCCTAAGATAGAAGCAAAAGCACCGTAACCAATATAATTAAAAGCTATGCTTTTCTTATTGAATCCTAACGATTTTAAAGTGCCAATTTGTCCTCTTTCTTCTTCGATCATACGCGTCATGGTAGTAAGGACCACTAATGCAGCAATTAAGACGAAGAAAACAGGAAAAATAAATGCAATAGTTTGAACTTTTAAAGCATTTTCTTTATACGTTCTAAAAGATTGGAAAGAATCTCTTCCTAGAGCATAAATACTAAATGGGGTAGAAGCAAAATATTGTTCGAGTTGTTCGTTTACTAAATCGTTAAATATGTCAGTTTCGACAAATCTTGCCACTAATTCGACTAAGATTTCATCGCTGATGTCAGGGAAGTAAGTATCTCTAATTTCTTGTAACGCTAAAAGGATTTGATCTTCTACTTCGCTAGCGATAATGCTTTCCATCTCCGCTTTTCTTAAATCTTCAAGTTGGCGAGATAAAGCCGAAATTTCATCGACGACATTTTCCACTAATTCGCTATAGCGATTAGAGAAAGAATCTAATTCTTTTGCGCCCTCTACAGTGATGTAGATATTAGTGAATATTTCTTGATCAGGGAAATCTTCTTGATTGAGATAACATATAACTTCTAAGAAGCCTTTATCCAAACTAGAAATCTGTCTCGTATTAGCGAAGAACAAAGGATCATTTACGATGCCGACGACCGTATAAGTTTGACCATCGTAATCAATTCTTGAACCGACGTTAATGTCGAGTAAGAAAGCATTTTGTTCGTGGACGACGCATTCATAATTTCCAGGGTTAGGAATTCTTCCTTCCACTAATTCGATTTTATTAATCGAAGATTTAAAATCGTATTGGATGAACTTCGTCGCTCTTCTTTCAGCATTCACTAAGGCATCTTCATCTACACGATATTCAATTTTAACATCTTCTACTCCATCGATACTTTCGATTAAGGCTAAATCTTCTTTACCTACCCCATAAGAAGTTTGTAAGTCGATATCAGCAATTTGATATTGATCATAATACGTATCGGCACTTCTTTCGATGGAAGGGGTAGAAGATAATAAGCCAACTAAAAATCCCACCCCTAAAGCCGCGATGACCATGATAGCGATCAAACGCGAGATATTAGCCTTGATACCTCTTAAGAATGATTTTAGTAAAGTTTTATGCATAGACGATTAACCTTTTTAATAAATTATTAATAAGAAATAGTCGAAATATCCTTCGGATGTTCGTTGATTGTCACATCCATAATTTGCCCGTTACGCACTTTGACCACTTTATCAGCAATTTTTGTAAAAGCTTGGTTATGCGTGACGATGACGACCGTCTTATTCATGTTACGAGAGACGTCATATAGTAATTGAAGAATTTGTTTACCGGTTTCGAAATCTAATGCCCCAGTCGGTTCATCGCAAAGTAAAATTTTTGGATTTTTTGCGATGGCTCTTGCAATCGAAACTCTTTGTTGTTCCCCACCGCTAAGCTGGGAAGGAAAATTATTTTTTCTATTTTCTAAACCGACGCTTTTAAGCACTTCATCCGTGTCCAATGGATCTTTTACAATCTCATTGGCGAGTTCGACATTTTCTCTTGCGGTAAGATGTGGCATAAGATTATAAAATTGGAAGACGAAACCGACGTCGTAACGTCGATAATTAGTAAGAGCCTTCTCATCGTATTTAGTAATATCTTCACCATCGATGTAAACATGCCCGCTCGTAGCGGTATCCATACCACCTAAGATGTTTAAAACAGTTGTTTTACCAGCCCCGGATGGACCGACGACGACGACAAATTCCCCTTCTAAAACTTCAAAGGACATATGGTCATTAGCCTTGACGATTGCATCACCGACGTGAAATTCTTTACAGACATCGTCAAATTTTATCATCACTATTCTATTCGGATTTTCCATCTTCATTACCTCCTAAACTTAGTTTAGTCATCTCGATGATTTTGATGATACTAGCGAATAAATCATCACCTAATTTACGTCTTGCCTCATCGATGAAGGCTTGGGCGGCTTCTAATTTCGTAGAAAGATAACTTTCGCCAAGCGGAGTCATTCGCACTTCCACTTTGCGACGATCGAGACGATTAATTTTCGTCTTGATATATTTCTTTTTCATGAGCGATTTAATAAGTTGAGCAATTCTTCCTTTCGAAACGTGTAAATCGTTACTAAGGGCTAAGGGAGAAGAAATTCCCCCAGATAAATAGATACTTCTTAGAATAGCGTTTTCCCCATCTAAGAAAGTAGTTAAGTTCTCGATGCCAGGAAGTTTTAATAAACCTAAGCAAGAGAGGAAGAATGGATCAATTGGTGTTTCATATATGTGGCTCATAAAATTAGTTTATACCCTTTAACTATTTAATAGCATTGTTCAAGAAAGATTGCAACAAGAAAATATCATATTTTCCCCAAATTGAGCAAATTTGAGACTAAATGTTAAAAAAGGAGAGCCGAAGCCCTCCTTTCGTAAATAATTTTTAATCGCTCACTTATTTAGCGAAACGATAACGTTTGAAAGCTCTTAAACCTTCGAATTCAGCATTTTCGCCAAGTTCATCTTCGATACGGAGCAATTGATTGTATTTAGCGATACGGTCAGTACGCGAAGCGGAACCAGTCTTAATTTGACCAGCGTTGACAGCGACGCTTAAATCCGCGATCGTCGTATCTTCGGTTTCACCAGAACGATGGCTCACCATACAAGTATAACCATTAATTTGGGCCATTCTAATCGTATCTAAAGTTTCGGTTAAAGTACCAATTTGGTTCACTTTAATTAAGATAGAATTCGCTACGCCCATCGTGATACCTTTTCTTAAGAATTCTTTGTTGGTGACGAAAAGGTCATCGCCGACGAGTTGAATCTTATCGCCGAGTTCTTTCGTAAGTTTAACCCAACCATCCCAGTCAGATTGATCAAGACCATCTTCGATGGTGATGATAGGATAAGTTTCGATCATCTCTTTATACCAAGCAATCATTTCATCGCTCGTCTTCGTACCTTGACCTGATTTCTTAAGATGATATTTCTTATCTTCTTTATCGTAGAATTCAGAAGAAGCGACGTCCATTCCTAAGAAGATTTGTTCGCCAGGTTTATAGCCAGCTTTCTTAATTGCTTCCATGATGAGTTCGAGTGGTTCGGTATTACCATGTTTACAAGATGGAGCAAAACCACCTTCATCACCGACACCAGTTTCGTAACCACGCGCTTTTAAGACACCTTTTAAAGCATGGAATGTTTCCACACCAGCACGAAGTGCTTCTTTAAAAGTAGTGAAGCCGGCTGGAATGATGAAGAATTCTTGGAAGTCGACAGTCGAATCAGCGTGTGCCCCACCATTGACGACGTTCATCATCGGAGTAGGTAAGACTTTAGCATTCACCCCACCAAGATATTGGTAAAGTGGTAAACCTAAATAATTCGCAGCCGCGTGAGCGACAGCAAGAGAGACACCAAGTAAGGCATTCGCACCAAGATTAGATTTGAAAGGTGTGCCATCTAATTTGAGTAAGACACGGTCCACTTCCACTTGGTCTAAAGCATTTAAGCCAATGACTTCTGGAGCGATAATTTCGTTGATATTATGGACAGCTTTTAAAGTACCTTTACCACCGTAACGGGACTTATCGCCATCGCGAAGTTCGAGCGCTTCATTATCGCCAGTAGAAGCACCGCTTGGAACGATCGCACGACCGAAAGTGCCATCTTCAAGATAAACTTCGACCTCGACAGTTGGATTACCACGTGAATCGAGGACTTCACGTGCATAAATTTCATCAATTATGGACATTATTTTTATCTCCTTTTATATCCAATTAAAAATTATAGAACAAAAATAAATTTTTGAATAGATAATACTTCCTAAATTTAGTCGACGTAATAAAGAGTGTTGGTAGAAAAATAAATAGTGTTCTAGTTAAATTTAAGAAAAAATATTGAAAATACTATTTTTCAATCCACTTCTCGATCAAAGCATCGCTCGAATCGACTAGATAACCTCTAATTGATAAGCCAGATTTTAGATGAGAATTTTTAAGACAAGAACGAAGTTCTAATTCGCCAATACCAAAATCCCCTTCTTCATTCGTGCAGAAAGGTTTGATCGTTTTATTAGTTAAATCATAGGTTTCAATAAATGTTTTAATAATCCTTGGAAAAGTACGATACCAGATAGGAAAGCCAAGATAAATAGTGTCGTAAGCATCGAGATTTTCTAAAGTTTTAACGAAAGCTGGTCTAGCGTTAGATTCATATTCATCTCTAGCCCTCGCATTCGTTTCTTCATAACTTTGTGGGTAAGGATCAACTGGCGTTAATTTGAGTAATTCTCCACCGGTAAGACTTGCAATTTTCTTCGCAAATTTTTGCGTGTTACCTTCCTTGATATTTTGGATGGTATCATTCATCAAATTTTCCCCATCTTTAGAAAAATAAACAATTAAGATATTAGACATTGAAAAAATTCCTCCTCTTATTTCCAACTTAAATCATCGTAATTAACGATAAGATTATCGTTTAATACATAATCATTAGTCTGTTCGATTTCTTGACCCCATGAAGGGTTATTCACTCCACTATTAAATCTAGCAAGAAGCATATGCGTCGTATCGCTATTTATAGAAAAAGTTAAAACGCCATTTTGATAAGTAGTTTTAGCCCATTCACCTTCTTGACTATCCGCCCAAATCCAAGCGTAAATATTTGCCTCGCTTAGTTCTAAAGAACCATAGATTTGAATAGTATTACTTCTATTTTCTAACCTATAAATAATAATTTCTTCTTCTTTCGTTTCTTCATCGTTAGAATATCTGACATTTATGACATTTCTTCCATAAGGAAGAGCAGTATTTAAATTAAACGTCGTTACATCATTAAAATTAGTCCAACTACCACCATTAATTTGATAACTTGAAGCAGTCGCATTCATCGCATTTAAAGTCACACTAGTGGAATCGATAAAATAACTAGGTGCATCGTAACTTAAACTTAAATTAGTCGATGGTTCATAATTCATCAATATCGCTACTCCGATCGAAGAAACGTTCCCACTTATCTTACCGCCACTAACGGTGAAGACATTCCCACTAATCGGATCAGTGTAACTTCCATCATCGAGATGCCCTTCCGTATCGAAATTAGAAACATTTTTATCGCCTAAAGCGACGATCATCGCTCCAGAAGTTAGACCATTATCACGCACGTTAACGTAAGCATTAGAGTCATGATATAAATATTCATCGACACCGACGAAAGTATTGTGATAAATATTCGCATATTTGACGATGTCCGTCTTCCAACTATCGGAAGAATATTGACCTAAGATCATATTGTTCGTCGGTCTAACAAAATATAAAGAAGTAGCGTCCGCACGTGAAGCTTGAATAGCGTAAGCTAAATTGATCGAATCTTGATCAACATTTTCAGAAATGCCACCTTGGTTTGCAAATGTATCATGGCTTTCCGCCCAGAGGACGAGTTTACTCGCATCGTTACCCGCACGGTAATAAAGATTATTCGCTACTTCGTTCGCATTCCTATTGATAGCGGCATACATTATGCCCGCCCCATTACCGTTGTCGGTAATCGACATCATCTTCGTATAACTTTCCCAAGAACGACCACTCCCAGGAGTGTTTAAAATTTCGCCATAGTAATAAGGTTCATCTTTTCCTAAACTTAAAGCATAATTTGTCGCTCCATTTAGAACAGTCGGCCAAAAATCGCTCGCTTCACTTCCATCGTCAGGAGTTTCGATATGTTTCGTCGCATCGAATCTAAAACCGGAGACACCTACATCTATATATTCTTTTAATAAGGATAATGATCTTTCTTGCACTCTTTTATCTTCCGTCATCAAATCAGGATAATCACCCATGTAACCTTTCGTCACTTGACGGACGTTATTGTCGTTAACGGAACCTACGCCACGATGTAATAAGTTATTATCGTAGATAACTGGTTCATATTGTCTCACATCAGGATTAAATGATTCAGAACCACCTCCACCCAAGTGATTAGTGACGACATCGACGATAATTTTTAAACCTTTTTCTTCTGCAGCGTCACATAATTCTTTTAAGTCATCTTTCGTCCCTAATGAATGATTTTTCGTCGCTACACTTAAGCCAAGAGGCTGATAAAGTTTCCACCAAGAAGAATAATGTTCGTTCGGAGAATAATCTTTTTGTGGTTGCATCGGTGAAGTTTGGATCGTAGTAAAACCCGCTTCTTTAATCGCATCTAAATTATTTTTTATCGTATCCATCGACCAGTTCCAAGCATGTAAAATCGTGCCTTCTTGGACGCTTAATTCACTCGGTTCAGGTGGAGTAGGTGGCGGAACGTCTCCTCCTCCCCCTCCAATTGCACTTCTAGTGTAGGTTGCGAGCGTAGTGAAATCTTCTTGGACGTTAGAAAGTTCATGGTCCCAACCACTAAAAGTGTAAGTATATTCGCTATCGTCTGGCCTAGTAGGAGTTTTGCCTTCGTATAATGCATCTTCACCTTTTTCCACTACGTCGACATATAATACGCTTTCATCGTAATTGCAAAATGTGACTTCAAATGTTTCAGGATCAGGAGTTGGAGGAACGTAAGGGTTATCGCATGCACTAAGAGCTATGAGCAAAACAGGTAAAATTAATGTAATCTTTTTCATACCTTATTATTCTAGCATCTTAAATATATTTAAGTTATAACTTTTTAATTAATTTTTAACAAAAAAAGCCACCATCGCTGGTGGCTTTAAAAATTCATCAAATTAGATGAGCAAATTATTCTAATGCTTCTTTAATTTTGTTTCTGAAGACGACGTATAAAACGATGAGCGCCACGCCGAGGATAAGATAGAAAATTCCACCTAAAGAGAACACGGTTACTCCTTCCATGGTTCCAGATCCAGCTAAAGCACTAGCATTTAGAGCTGCATAGATAATAGCGATGACACCGAGTAGAATTGAACATCCACCTAAATCGAGAGCAGATCTTCTTATAATCTTATCTAAGAAATTATTCTTTACAAACATTGCAATGATAGCCAATACGATGTAGATGATCATAACAACTAAAAAGATAATAGACATTAGACCAGTTAAGCCTTCCATACCCACGGCAGGTGCATCACCAAAATAAGAAATTTCACCAACTGCTTGGAAGAGAGTAAAGAATGAGACACCTTGAGAGATAGGGCCATAACTAGCGAATGCAGCGGCACTTAAAAGCATCAATAATAAGATTAAGGATGTGCCAGCGACAATCCCACAATAAAGATATCTTTTATTCACGAACGTTTACCTCCTTTCACTAAAAATCATACCCCTCCCCGCATAGATATGTCAATTTAATAATCAAGAT
>CALVUG010000024.1 GCA_944363535.1 uncultured Bacilli bacterium | reverse complement strand
TTCTCAGTTTTTATCCTTGATAAAACGTATCGTTAATAAAATAGACTAAATATGAATATATTTCAAGTTAAAATTATCAAAACAGCGCTGTTTGGTAATCAATTTTTAAATGTTTATAAGCAATTTCTGTTGCCACTCTTCCTCTTGGCGTGCGATTAATCATCCCAATCTGGATGAGGTAAGGTTCGTAAACATCTTCGATATTTGTCACTTCTTCTCCTATCGCGGAACATAAAGAATCTAATCCGACTGGACCACCTTTAAATCTTTCTATAATCGTCTTTAAATAACGGATATCGACGTCATCTAAACCTAATTTATCGACCTTTAAAGCATTCAATGCTTTTTCAGTTTCGACCATATCGATTTTTTCTTTATTGGAGTAATTGGCAAAATCTCTCACTCTTCTAAATAATCTATTAGCGATTCTAGGTGTACCTCTTGAGCGTCTCGCAATTTCTTTCGCTGCTTTAGCTTCGATCGGCGTCTTAAAAACTTTGGACGTACGTAAGACGATTTGTTCCAATTCTTCTTCGCTATAAAAATTAAATTTTTCCGTGATGCCAAATCTCGCTCTTAATGGACTTGATAAAGAACCAGCGCGCGTCGTCGCGCCCACCAAGGTGAAAGGCGGAAGAGGAATGGACATCGATTTCGCCCCGCCATCGCGGTTGATGACTAAAGTTAAAGTGAAATCTTCCATCGCCCCATAGAGCAATTCTTCGACGACGCGAGGAAGACGATGAATTTCATCGATAAATAAGATATCGCCCGGTTTAAGCGAGACGAGTATCGCCGCTAAATCGCCCGTCTTTTCGATGGCTGGACCATTGATCGTTTTAATGTTTCCGCCCATCTCATTTGCGATGACGTAGGCTAACGTCGTCTTACCTAAGCCAGGTGGACCATAAAGTAAGACGTGATCTAAAGTTTCATCTCTTTGCTTAGCGGCACCAATAAAAACTTCGAGATTACGTTTCATCTCACTTTGACCGACATAGTCTTTAAGTTTTTGTGGCCTTAAAGATACTTCGACCGCTTCTTCATTTCGATTCTTTTTAACGTCTAATAAACGTTCCATCATTTATTCCCCAATTCTTTTAAAGCAAGCAAAATAATTTCTTCGTTACTCGCTCCGATGACGTTAATTTTAGCAAGAACATCATCGATTTCCTTATTTTTATAACGGAGAGATTTAAGATACGCTCTTACTTCTTCATATTGTTCAGGATTACCTTTTGTTCCTTCGACAAGCTGACCTTTCAAATCTAAAATGATTTGAGCGGCAGCTTTCGCTCCGATACCCGGTAATTTTTTTAGATAGGTAACGTTATTTGAAGATATAGCTCTCACTAATTCTTCTGGATCTGCATCTTTAAGTGCGCCTAAAGCTGTTCTAGGACCGATGCCTTTAACACTTATTAAAGAGACGAAAACTTCTCTTTCCGCTAATGAAGAAAAGCCAGCTAAATATTGTTCATCTTCTCTTATTACTTGATAGGTATAAAGTAATAAGTTATCCCCTACACTAAATTTAGTAACGTTAGGGACGAAAACTTGATAACCGACATCTCTTACGTCGATGACGAGAAAATCTTTTCCGATGTAACTAATTTCGCCTTTTAAAGAATAAATCATACGTTCTCCTTTTTAAATTAAACAAAATAAGATGATGATGAATAATCCTGCCCCGAGGGCGAGCAGACTTGCAATGATTGAAGCATCGATCTTTTTATCTTTCATAATTTAGCGTTACACCTTCTTTTTTTATTCTCTTTCGTAAGGAGGAGCCATCGGAATATCTTCTCTTTTATGTTCACTGATACGATGTAATCTTTCGATAACTTTTAAATCTTTTTCCTCAATTTTCTCGCCTAGTAAGAACTTATCGACAGCTTCGTAAGTAACGCCCATTTCACCTTCATCACTTTGTCCTTTAAATAGACCAGCACTCGGGACTCTTTCCACTAATTCTTTTGGTAAACCATAAAGGTAGGCTGCTTCTTTTACTTCTTTTTTCGTAAGATGAACGATAGGTAATAAATCCGCTGCTCCATCCCCATATTTTGTAAAATAGCCAAGATATCTTTCATCTTTATTATCCGTTCCTAAGACAAGATAATGATTAAATGAAGCTAAAGCGTAAAGTGTGACCATGCGTAATCTTACTTTCATATTTGATTTAGACATCAAATCTAAAGATTTACCTAGTTTATTTTCCACTTCTTCTTTCAATGATAAATAAGTCTTAGTTAAATCGATTGTAAGATAATTTAAATTAAGATGCTTCACTAATTTTAAAGCGTCTTCTTCATCTTCTTTCATGGATTCACAAGGTAAGATGAGACATAACAATTTATCTTTGCATACTTTATTAGCGATAGCCGCCACTAAAGATGAATCGATGCCGCCACTAATGCCTAAAACGTAACCAGACATATGCGTCTCTTCTAATTTATCTTTAAGAAATTTTTCAATGACTAATAAATATTCTTCAAGTTTCATATATTTTCTCCTATTCAAAGTATTCGAAAGCAAAATCATCTAGATAAACTGTATCGCCATCTTTAATACCTTTTTCTTTTAAAGCTTCTTCCACGCCTAAGTCTCTAAGATATTTAGAAAGTCTTAAGATACCTTCTTCCATCGAAAGATTCATCCTTCGATAATGCTTGATAACTTCTTCACCATTAATTCTAAACGTATCTTCTTTTTCTCTTGTAATGTAAAAGATTGGTCCTTGTTCTTTTAAGGTATGTAGAACAAAGTCTTCTTCTTTTGCATTATCTAAGATAATTTTTGGCAAAGTTTCTAATTTATTATCGATTGCATTAAGTAGTTCTTTTAATCCATCATGCGTCAAAGAAGAAATCGCAAACACTTGATGCTTCTCATCAATTTCTTTTTTAAATTTAGCAATTATTTCATCACTATTTTCAATTAAATCAATTTTTGTAAGAACGATAATTCTTGCTCTTGATGATAAATCGACGACGTAATTAGCAAGTTCTTTTTCAATGATGCGATAAGAATCTAAAGGATTTTCTTCGCTTATATCGACCAGTTGTAAAATTAATCTACATCTTTCTGCATGTCTTAAAAAATCTAACCCAAGACCTTTACCGAGTGAAGCTCCTTCAATTAAACCAGGTAAGTCGCAGATGACACAACTTCTACCACTTGGAAAAGATAAAGCCCCAAGATTAGGAGTGATAGTAGTAAATGGATAAGGAGCGATTTCAGCTTTCGCGTTCGTAACGACGCTTATAAAGGTCGATTTTCCAGCATTAGGTAAACCCACTAAGCCGACATCGGCGATGAGCTTCAATTCTAAATGTAAGTCAAATTCTTCCCCAGGTTCACCATTTTCCGCGATGCGTGGGACGCGGTTCGTGGAAGTTTTAAACATGGCGTTACCTCTTCCGCCTTTACCCCCTTTGGCAATCAAAACTTTCTTTCCATCTTCATCTAAATCTGCGAGTAGATGATTATTTTTTACATCGTAAATTAAAGTTCCAACGGGCGCTTTGACGATGACATCCGGAGCGTTTCTTCCATACATATTTTTAATATCGCCATTTTCTCCATCCATTGCTTTAATCGTTTTATTGTAACGGAATGGCAATAATGTATTTTCTTCAGTCGTCGCTAAAAAATAGATGGAACCGCCTTTACCGCCATTCCCTCCAGCAGGACCGCCTTTAGGAACATATTTTTCACGTAGGAAGGCAATTTTTCCATCCCCACCTTTACCAGCTTTAACTTTGATGTTGACTCGATCTATGAACATATTAAATATTATACACATATTCTTATCTAATGATAAGATATTTAGTCTCAATTATTAAAAAGGTTGATGACATTAAATCCGTATGAGAAAAAAATAATAAATATTAGTTGTTACATTAAATTAAAATCGCGACTTAAGTATAAAAAAAGGCCATAAGGCCTTTTAATTCTAAACTAAATACAGATTATCAATTAAGCAGCGACGATGACGGAAACTTTCGTACGAGATTTTCCGACTCTTTCGTAACGCACGACACCGCTTGCGGTAGCGAAGATTGTATCATCTCCACCTTTCATCGTGTTCGTCCCTGGATAAATTTTTGTGCCTCTTTGACGATAGATGATTTGTCCGGCTTTAATGACTTGACCATCAGCCTTTTTCATTCCGAGTCTTTTCGAGACTGAATCACGGCCGTTCTTAGTCGAGCCAACACCTTTTTTCGAAGCAAAGAGTTGTAGATCTAGAATGAATAACATAATTATTAACTCCTCTCTTCCGTCGTTACTTGTACGTAATCTTTGTAACTGACGGCAATGGTTTTAAGTTGCGTAAGTAACGTTTCGATGACGATTGCATCGTGGACATTTACTTCACTTAGAGCTTTTAGCTCTGCTCTTCCATCACCTAAAGTGAATTGGAAGTTTTTCGTCTCTTCGATAGCGTTGAACGCTCCGACGATACAAGCACTTACTCCAGCACAGACGATATCTTGACCTTTCTTAGCGAAGAGGCTATGCCCTTCAGCGAGGAAATGTTTAAACTTTTTGCTTTCGTAAGTGAAATAGATTTTAACCATCTTATTTAACTTCGATTGCTTCGACGGTAAGTAAGGTATAAGGTTGACGGTGACCAATCATCTTGCGTTCATTCGTCTTATTCTTATACTTGAACACTTTAATCTTTCTGTTCAATCCTTGCTTTTCAATCTTGCAAGTGACACTCGCATTCTTGACGTAAGGCTTACCGACTTTGATGGCGTTATCTTTGAGTAAGCAAACTTTGTCCAAGACGACACTTTCGCCTACATTACCGGGAAGTTTTTCAACGTAAATTTTTGAACCAACTTCCACTTGGATTTGTTTTCCACCGGTTTCGATAATGGCGTACATAAGATCCCTCCTTCTAGTAAGATAATGACTCGCTATTGAGGTTAATCGCAAAGCGATTATTGTCCTTTACCTCTTCTAGGCGGTTGTAGCTTTGAAGGCGACAACATTTAAAATTATAGCAAAGTAAGATAAATAGTAAACTATTTTTTATTTAGAGTTCGCTTTTTCCGTTGATTTGATCTCTCCAATAATAAGGTAGTATCTCATCTACTTTGATCGTTTTAAGCGGATCTAATGAGACGAGAATTTCCGTATCTTTCGAAAGGTTTTCTAGATGCTTTAAAAATTCGACGCACGCTCCGCAAGGTAAGATAATTTTCCCACTTTTATGGACGCAGACGAGTTTTAAAATTTTCGAAGTTTCAAAAGTGAGCATCGTCGAGATAGCGTTTCTTTCCGCACACATTCCTAAAGCACAGCTCATGTCGATATTTTTACCGACGTAGACGTGACCGCTTTCGCTTAAGATCGCGGCGCCGACGCTACCAATTTCTGCATCTTTTGAGATCGATTGTTCGTTGGAGACTGAAAGTGCTCTTGCATAAAGTTCACTAAATTCCATATTTTACCTCCTACATCGGGAAGTTAATTTTAACAAATTATAAGTTGAATAGTAAAGCAAAATATTGCTTTTAATCACTCGATAGTGTTGAATAATAAACGTATGAAAAAAATCTATGTCATCACGGGAATTTATGGTCATCTTGGTAGAGCCTTAACCATTGCTTTAAGTAAAGAAAAAGACGTCATCATTAGAGGTCTAGCCTTACCTTTTGAAAAATTGCCGGATGAATTAAAAGATATCGAACACGAACTCATAAGAGGCGACGTAAGAGATATTTCTTCCCTTCGCCCTTTATTTAAAAAAGAGGAAGGTCAAGAAATATATTTCATCCATACGGCAGGATTAATTTCCATCTTCAAAAAAATTAGCCAAGATTTTTATGACGTAAATTATAACGGAGCGAAGAATACGCTAGATTTAGCCGTAGAATATGAAGTGAAGCGTTACATTTATATTTCTAGTGTCGATGCTTTTAAAGTGAAGAAAAATGATGTTGTTAAAGAAGTGAGCCAATACGACGAAAATCTTAAAGGCGCTTATGCAAAAATTAAAGCTAGAGTTGGTAATTTAATTATAAATAATTATCAAGATAAATTAGACACTTGTATCATCCACCCCAGTGCGATTATTGGACCTTACGATAAAGGGCATAATCTCGTCATCAAATTGAGTGCAAATTATTTAAAAAATGGTCACGTTAACGGAGCGACGGGAGGCTTCGATTTTGTCGATGTTAGAGACGTCGCAAACGCTATCATAAGTGTTTGTAAAAAAGAAAAAGTGGCTAGAAGTTACATCATTTCTAACCACTTCTACACGATTAAAGAGCTTCTGCTCTTAGTAAAGGATATGGCTTCGATTAAAAGAAAACCGCTCATCTTTCCTTTGTGGCTCGCAAAGATTTTTGCTCCTGCCATCGAATTTTTTGCCTGGCATCTACATAAATCGCCTCTATTTACCCCCTATGCTTTAAGGACTATCTCGCTTCATACGACTTATCTTCACGATTTAGCGGAGCTCGATTTAAATTACGAACCCCGCCCTATCGAAGAGACGATCAAGTCCATGATCGATTATTTGCTAGATGCAAATAGATGATGATTTTCCCGAAATGAATAATATCCTCCTTGTGTCACGATGATGTGATCGTAAAATTCGATCGGAAAAGAAGATAATTTGTGACTTAGATTAAGCGTCACCATGATGTCGTTTTCGCTAGGATAAGCTTCCCCGCCTGGATGATTGTGGACGAGCACTAAATATTTCGCCCCAGATAAGTAAATCCTTTTTTCAATGTCGCTTGATTGGACGATTATTTGCTTGCTTGTTCCACGATATACTTCATCGATGCGCACTAAGGTCTTACGCTTATTAAATGAGAGCAATAACAAATTTTCTTGATCTTCTAAGCCTAACGAGTCTTTTAAAAAATCATAAATTTCTTTTGCGTGCAGGTGGACGTTATTTTCGACCTTCTCTTTTTCCATCCTAGACATCAAAGTGAATGTCGCTAATAACTTTAAAGCACTGGCTTTAGATAATCCTTTGAAAGTTAATAATTCTTCGTACTTCGCTTCGCTTAGAGAGTGAAGATAGACGAATTTTTTCAGCATTTCTAAAGATATATCTAGACACGAATGTCCTTTCGTCCCACTTTGGATGATGAGCGCTAATAGCTCGCTATTATCTAAACTATCAATTCCTTTTAACAAAGCTTTTTCACGCGGCCGAAGGTCCTTTGGAATGGCTTTGATTTTCATTCCTTAATTCCATTCGAATTTAAAGCCACCGGGAATGGTCGTCTTACCTTCTGTGGACATGAATAGCTTAAAAGCGATGACAGCGATGATTCCGATTGTCAAAATCGCCATGACGCTCGTAAGAGTAATACCAGCCCCAACTTCGGTCATCTTCATCTCTTCGTCTTTCATTTTTAATGCTTGCATTTTTTTCACCCCCTCACGATATTAATACGCCCTAAAGGAAGTGAAAAGAACTGCTACTTAGGAAGTTTTGAGACTAATTGTTCTTTGATCGATAAATTCGCGGCTAATTTTTCTTTTTCTTTTTCGATTAAAGCTTTGGGAGCCTTCGCTAAGAAAGAAGGATTATCTAACATCTTTTTAGAACGTAAAATTTCTTTTTCGATCGTCTCTAATTGCTTATTTATTTCTGTGGTTATCTCTTCATCATCTTGTTTGACGATTAAATTAATTTTTGCTTCGCTAAAGATGAAATTTTTGCCGCTTGGATCTAACTTATCTTCGTTTAAGACATTAATTTCACCAAGATGCAATAAATCTTTTAAGATGAGCGAAGCGTAAGGCGAAACATCAAATTTAGCGGCAATTTCTAAATTTAAAGCATCGTGAGGACGAAGCTTTTGTTCGGCTTTAAATGAACGAATAGCGAAGATAGAAGAATAAATTAAGTTCGCTTCTTTGATGAGATTTTTATCTAATTTCATCGAAATTTCTTCTGGATAAGTTTCTAAGTTGATCGAAGCTAAATGAGAAGGTAAAGATAAATATAAAGTTTCGGCGATGAAAGGCGTATAAGGATAGATCATTTTAATGATATTAGTGACCATCTTCAGTAACACTTTCGCGGTATTAATTTTTACTTTTTCTTCCCCTTTTCTTAAGATCGTTTTGGAAGCTTCTAAATAAGAGGAACAGAAATCATCGTAGACGAAATTATACAAGTGCGTGCTTGCCATATTAAAATCGTAACGTTCCATGGCATCTTCAACTTCTTTTAAAGTCTTATTAAATCTTAAGATGATTAAAGAATCGATGCTCGTAAGAAGATTTTCATCGATATTTAAACCATCTAATTTAATATCTTCTAACGAAGTTAAGACGTAACGCGTCGCATTCCAAATCTTATTTAAATAATTTGAAGAAGCGACGATCTTTTCTTCGCTATAACGGATGTCTTGTCCGGGCGTAGAAATAGTCGTCAAAAAATATCTTAATGCATCTACGCCGTATTTATCGATGACTTCGATTGGATCGACACCGTTTCCAGCAGATTTAGACATTTTCTTACCATGTTCATCTCTTACTAAACCGTGAATTAATACACGTTTAAAAGGAATCTTATCGGTCAAAGATAAACTTTGCATGATCATCCTAGACACCCAAAAGAAGATGATATCGTAAGCCGTCACTAAGACGTCAGTCGGGAAGTATCTTTGATAATCTTTACTATCTTCTAACCAATTTAGTGTCGCAAAAGGCCAAAGGGCGCTAGAAAACCACGTGTCTAAGACGTCTTTATCTCTTTCATAATTTTCAATATCTTTCGGAGGAGTGCTAGAGACAAGTAGTTCACCGCTTACTTTATGATAATAAGCAGGAATTTGATGCCCCCACCAAAGCTGACGCGAGATGCACCAATCTTCAAGATTTTCCATCCAGCGGATGAAAACTTGTTCGAAACGCGCTGGAATAAATTCGACATGTTCTTTACTTTTGCTCATCTCTAAAGCTTTCTTCGCAAGCGGTTTCATCTTCACGAACCATTGGCTAGAAAGCATCGGTTCCACGACCGTATCACTACGTTCGCTATGACCGACCGCATGGACGATTTTTTCAATTTTGACGAGTAGTCCTTTATTTTTGATCGCTTCGACGAGCTTTGCGCGGCAGACGTAACGATCTAGACCAACGTAACCTTTAGCGAGCTCATTCATCGTCGCATCTTTATTCATACATTCTGGCATAGGAAGATGATATTTTTGTCCGATTAAGAAATCGTTTGGATCGTGAGCTGGGGTGCATTTCATGACGCCTGTACCGAAATCTTTATCGACGTAATCATCCGCGATGATAATTAATGGTTCATCATTCGCCGGATTAATCGCTTTCATACCGATATATTTTTTATAACGTTCATCCTTAGGATTTACTACGATCGCGACATCTGCGAACATCGTCTCAGGCCTCGTCGTAGCGATGATTAATTTATCTTCACTTCCGACGATAGGATAAGCAAAATAGAAGAAATCCCCTTCTTCATCCTTATGGATGACTTCGATATTCGATAAGGCGGTCATCTGGACTGGATCCCAGTTGATGATACGTTTATCTTTATAAATTAAACCTTCATTATAATATCTAACAAATACTTCGTTGACGGCTTTTGATAAGCCTTCATCTAAAGTGAATCTTTCATGCGAATAATCTAAGGCTAAGCCCATCATCTTCCACTGCTCGTGGATGGTCTTAGTAAAAGTATCTTTATGCTCCCACGCGTATTTTAAAAATTGTTCACGCGTCAAATTTTTCGTATCGATACCTTGTTTACGAAGTTCCGCCATGACACGTGCTTGCGTCGCAATACCGGCGTGATCCATTCCGGGAAGCCATAAGACATCGTAACCTTTCATCTTTTTATAACGGGCGATGATATCTTGTAAAGTCGTATTCCATGCGTGACCTAAATGTAACTTACCGGTGATGTTAGGAGGTGGAATGACTAAAGAAAATGGTGTCTTAGTTAAATCGTGCATGGAAAAATAACCTTCTTTTAACCACTTATCGTAACGCCCCTCTTCCACTTGTTTATGATCGTAACGTTTATCGAGCATAATTTTAACCTCCTAAAAAATAAAAACGCCCTTGCAAGGACGCTTCAATGCGCGGTACCACCTTGATTTATAATGATATCATTATACGCTTCATTTTTACTTCTTAACGCGAAGTGACGGGTGATGAGCCTATCTCGCCAGCGACCTTCAGAAATTTCACTGATGATCTTTCAGCCACGAATCATCTTTCTAATGAAGTGAAGTTATTTCTTACTCCTCTGGGTCTTCGACACTTAAAAATTTAACAATCTTTCCAGCGGATTGTCAAGTTAATATATTAGATTAACTTTCAAAGTTTATAATACGGTAATTGGAATTATTTAAATCAAGTGTGATAGAAGCAATTAGATTCTCGTCTCGATTATAAAGATATTCTCCTAGAGTAATTAAAGCGTCAGAATCATCGTTTAAACGACGATAATAGGAAAGTTCTTAGTGCGATATAACTGTGTCAATCTCAAAATTAGAGAATGTATATTCTTGATAATCTAATCCATTTTCATCGACGGATGATAAAGTAATGCTCCGATAGCATCACTAATATCATCAAAAGGAAAATAGTAAAAATTAATAAGAATAATCCTAAATTTAAGTATACATGAAATACAAAAAACCGCTACTCGTAATTGATATGTACCCAGTTTCCTGGACTAGTTAATTGGATTATATCATAAGGCCAACATGGATGCTTCCCTAAACTTAAT
>CALVUG010000023.1 GCA_944363535.1 uncultured Bacilli bacterium | reverse complement strand
TGTCTAGCAAATTTAAACGTGTCGAATTCGATGCGGTTACAATAACCCTTTAATGTATTAGTGCATATAATATACATCGTGTATTAACGGCAAATTGCACACATAAAAGAACAACATGTCTGATACTGATAACCATTTGAGGTGACCATATGTTTGATTATGCTAAAAAAATTAGATGGCAGTTTTTCTTTTTCGGCAAGTATTCAAGAAGTCATTAAGTTGTGAGTATAGTCGAAGTGGTAGAAAAATTCGTAAAGATGTGGTATAAAACTTTGCTTTTTCTTAGTATACGTCGTTAATTAGCGCCTATTAAGAATCAAATTATACTTGTTGATAAAACTTTAATCTCATGTTATGGGTTCAAATCCCCCATCACGGAAAATCACGAAGTTTAAACTAATTTTGTAAGATTTTTTGGCGTGATAAAAAGAACACGCCTTACTTATTTTCCAATGCGATTCTTTTGCTCTTTTACAAGCATGAAATCTTGTTTCTAAATTAATAGGGATATAATTCCTTTGATGTGTTAAAATATCCATGTAGTCCTCCTTCTTACGTCTTGGATAACTTAATTATAAGCGAGGACTATTTTTTATGCTTTAATTTAGTCTCACATCATTTGAATTAGCGAATCCTAGAATGGTGAGAGTGTAAAGTCTAATTAAAATGACTTAAAACCTATCATTTTTTGTACTTGTTCAAAACCTAAATTTTTATGTTTTTGTATTTTTAAAATAGCTTTGCTAATATGTATTTCATAATATGATTATTTAAATTGGAAGGAGTAGCAAATATGCCGTCATATCTCGTCTATCAAATTTTAAAAAAATATTCCAATAAAGAAAATCCTTTGAAGCGTAGTGAGATAAGAGAAAAACTTTCCTCAGATTATAAAATCGATGTTAAAAGCGATGATACGATTACGAAGGATTTAAAAGAAATTGGCTACATCAACTGGGGCGAATTAGAAAAATTAGTGAAAAACAAAGATGATGTATTAGAAACTATTCCTAGCGTCATCAAAAACGGTAATAAAGGTTTCTTCCTCTTAGCAGATGAAAATTTGAATTTAGGGGAGACGACATTTTTATTAAGTTCGATCATGTCCAATTCTTCCTTACATAAAGATGACGTTAATGATATCAAAACTAAAGTGGTGCGAATTTCTAATAGTCCACGCAATTACTTCAATTTGGGAAAATTAAATCAAATTAACGCTTCTTTACGTATGAATACATCGCATGAAGTTTTAGAAAATCTTACGATAGTCGCAAAAGCTTTAGCGAAGAAGAAAGATATCGAATTTACTCATAAATTAGAAATTTCTAACAATATTGCCGGCGCGGATTTAGTTAAAATTAGGCAAGAGGAAAGAAGATTTGTCCAAAATCTCACTATGGCGCCTTACTATATTTTATATAGAGGGGGCAAAATTATCGTCATCGGTTCGATGTACAACATAAATTTCAAAGAAGATCTTTACGAAAGCAAAGCAAATAAAAAATACATTTTATATGCGGCGAATCTAGAGAACATGACCAATATCCAAATTTTATCAGATGAAGAACAAACGCCTTTAAAAATTTATGATGATTTCAACCAAAGCGTCTTTCTTCATTCTCGCTTACCTATTTTTGAAGGTGAACTCGACTTGAATGAGGCTAAACGCATCGGAAGGTATAAGATTGCATTTCAAAATAAAAAAGATTTTAGAGATTTATATAATTTCTTCGGTTTGAACGTCAAAGAAGTAAAACAAAATAGAAATGGCTATGAAGCGAGTATCGAAACATTCGATAAAGATATTATCATGTTCATCGTCTCTGTTCGAGATTTTATAAAGCGCTATCAAATTGAAGAGGATAAGTTAGGCTCATCGTCTACGCACGGTGTGGATGTCCATAGTCTTGGCTTTTTAGACGCCACTAAGATACTTACGAATGATGCTTTTTTCCATCAACTATTAGAAGCTGCTAATAGAATTGCCAGAGTTATCAAGGCCATAAGAAATTTAGAAGATTAGAATAAAAAAAGAGGTGGGAAATTAGTTAACCACCTCTTCTTAAAAATTTAATAATTTTTATTCTCTTTTGCCGAGCTTTTTATTGAGCTTATAAAGAAGCGATAAGTCACTGCCGAAAGTATCGTATTCTTCTAGTAACGTCCTAGCGTTAACTTCTTCTTCTTGCTGTTCGCTTACGAACCAACGTAACATTTCGATCGTACGATAATCTTTTTCTTCGATCGCTAAATCCATGATTTTGTAGATTAAAGAAGTGACGTATTCTTCATGTTCGAGCTGTTTCTTTAAAGGCGCGCGAAGGTCTTCGTAAGTTTCCCTCGGTGCTTTGATATCTTTTAGCACGATTGGGGCAGAATGATCGATTAAATAATCTCTTAATTTTTCGCTATGAGTTACTTCTTCATCCGCTTGCTTTTTAAAATTATGAGCAAAGCCCATCAATCCTTTTTCAGCGTAGAAATTAGCCATTCCTAAATAAAGGTAAGCGCTTTCTAACTCAGCGTTTATTTGTTCATTGATAATATGAACCATATTTTTTGATAAATTAGCCATATGTCTATGTGACCTCCTTTTGTCAATATTGTAGTGAAGATAATTTTTATTCTCAAATGATATGCTCATAGAAATGATAAAATAAAAAATAGAAACGGATGTAAATATTATGGAATTTGAAAGATTATTAGAAATCGTTAAGGAAGTAGGGGCTATGATGGAAATCGATGACGCCTATTGGAATTTATCTTATGAAGATGGTTATTTCATCTTATTAGATGATGAAGAATTTAGAAAAGATTTTACAAGCGAAGAAGAATTGAAGCAATTTAAAATTGGTGGAAGAGCGTTCATCGATATCATCGCTGAATTAGATGAAGAAGATTTAATCATCTAGATTAATTTAAAATGTTTTAAGGCGTAAGTGACGCCATTACGAGAGATAGATTTAGTAACGAAGTAAGCTTTCTTTTTACAATCTTCTTTCGCGTTCCCCATCGCGATACCATATTTTACGTGTTCGAACATCGATATATCAGAAATGTCATCTCCAAACGCCATCGCGTTAGCCTTAGCGATATTTAACATCTTTAAGACGATATCGATTCCTTTCCCTTTCCTAAGGTGATGAGGATAGATATCGATACCGATATCGCAGAAGCGATGGAAGTAACAATCTAAAGTTTTTAAGAAGGAAGATTCATCATCTTTAGAGAATAGTAGAGCGCTAGTGACTTCTTCATTTTCGTAAGGTTTAAAACTTGGTTTAGTTTCTTTCCAATGCGCCATAAACTGTTTGGAGATATCGCTTTCTAAGGTAGCGAAGAAAGCATTTTTAGTCGTCATTATTTCTAAGGCTAATTTTCTTTCTTCTGCATAGGCAACCAATTTATTTATCGTTTGTGGTTCCAATATATCTTTGTAGATAATTTTATCTTCGATAGCGATTAGCCCTCCGTTAACGGCAATATAGCCATCGAAATTAAATCTTGCAAATGGGCCAAGCCACATCATCGAACGGAATGGTCTAGCGGTACAAAGAAAAATTTTAACGCCTTTTTGCTGGAGTTTTTCCATCGCGATGAAACTTGAAGTGATAAAATGACCAGCTTCATGATCGAATAAAGTGTGATCGATATCGAAGAAAATGATTTTAATTTCATCATCCAATTTGCGTTTCATATTTTGATTTTAACAAAGTTATTTACTTATCACTACTACGAATTTATTTCACATATTTCACGTTTATACATATAATAAATTTTGGAGGAAAAATTATTTATGGAAAAATTAGGTTTAGGTTTGAAAAGACACGCTAAACTGTTGAGCTGTATTTTTGTTGGCGCGTTCGCATTATTCTATTTTCTTTGTGCGATTGGCGCAATTGTTTCGGCAACCGGTGGTGTTACTGCCTTAGGCATGGAAGTTATGTCTATCATTGTTGAAATGCTTATCATCGTTGGCCTTAGTGTTGCTTTGATTGTTTCAATCGTGACTAATAAAAGTTTATTAGTTAAAATTTTTGGCTATACTTTAGGAGTCATTTGCGTCTTCATGTTCGTTGTTCAATCGTTTTCGTTCATGGGATTGCTTGGTACGCTTTATTCACTTATGACATTCTCAGTACTAATGTTATTTAGCGCAATTTTTGCTCTTATTTTGTTAGTGATGAGTGTTGTTTCAGATGTGAAAAAGTCTTTATTAGATGAAAAAGCTTATACTATCTTTGGTTTAGTTACTATCATCTTTGCTGGTTTTGTTTTCTTGCTTTCATTCATCTTAATTCTAGTGGAATTAGTAGGAATAATTGGACAAATTTGGTTCATGCTCATGCTAGTCTTTGCTATTCCTTGCGTGGTGCCCGCTTTCTTCTTTGTTTATACTCACTTAAATTATGAAGCCACACCAGTGGAAGATGAAACTTCAAAAATTGAAGAAGTAATCGCTCAAACGGTCGAAGAAAAACCTTCTGAAATAGAAGTAGAAGTAACGCCAAACAAAGAAGAGTCTGTCATCGAAGAAATTGAAGTGCCAGAAAACGACAATTTAAAAGAAGAATAATGTATTTATCTACCATTTCTTTTAAAATTTCTATATCATAAATTCAAATTACAAAAAATGGAGGATTTTAGTTATGAAAATTACTAAAACAATCGAATCCGATAAAACAATTTTAACCGTCGATGGAAGACTTGATACGACGACCGCACCTGAACTTGCGGCGGCAATCGCTGAACTC
The DNA here is from genome assembly GCA_944363535.1 of uncultured Bacilli bacterium. GTDB lineage: Bacteria > Bacillota_I > Bacilli_A > RFN20 > CAG-826 > CALVUG01. Next base: position 10,726 of record CALVUG010000023.1, on the reverse strand, counting down.
GATGGTGGCGTCAAAACCTTAGTCTTAGATTTCAAAGATTTGGAATACGTTTCATCCGCCGGCTTGCGCGTCATCCTTTCCACCCATAAAAAACTTGATGCTGAAGGGGGAAAACTCATCATCGCCCATCCGAACGATATGATTCAATCGATCTTTGCTTTGACTGGTTTCATCGAAATCTTAAATATTGAAGACTAGTCTTCAGCTAATTTTCTTACGATGCGTCGTACTTTTCAAAAGTGGCTCTTAATTTTTGTTAGCATCGCATTTTTGGTGACGTTTGTCACCTTTTTTATTGTCCTTTGGAATGGGGCGGTAGGCGATGTTAAAACGAACGTTCAAACGACGTTAGAGACGACGCAAAATAGTATCGAAACGAATTATTACAATCTTGAACAAACGTTAGAAGAATCGAAAAAAGATACTGCGAATAAGGCACAAAGTGCCTCATTAATCTTACTTTCTGAAGCGCAAAGTGAAGCGGAAGGTACTGGTTCATTCATGATGGAAAGACATCTTGCTATCGATTTTAATTCATTATATTCTGAAGCTTTTCCTAACGACACTGAAATCGTCACCTACGATGAAAATGGAGAAGTTCCTAATCCTTTAGAAGGTTATAGTCCAAGCGATTTATTTAGCGATTCTTCCTCGCGTAGCGCTTCGCAAAAATATCAATTATTTGACCAATATTTTACATTATATGTAAAACCTATCATGGAAAAAATCTATCCTATCGCCACGGGGGTGAAGGCTACTTCCTTACACCTCATCGATCCTGGACAAGTTATCAACCCTGCGACTGATATTAATAACCCTGAAGCGGGGGGCTACATCTTAGGTAGCACGACCATCGGTTATTTTGGTTACGATATGTACAATCGAAATCTCGATTCATCTAATCCCAATTACAATCAACAGTCCGTCGATTTTATGAATTATATTTACTCAAGTCAAGAAGCGACTTACGCCCAAGATATTTTGATCGATTCAAGTGGTCAAAGTTGGCAATATGCTGGTATTAAATTAAATGATTCTAATATCGGTGTCATCCAAGTTGGCACAAATCCAGAAGATATTTTAGAGAGGATGGAAAGATTAAGCTTTGAGAATTTAATCAAACCTATTACTATCTCTAATGCTGGTAAGATTATCTACGCTGAATTAGAAGATTATGAAATCGATGGAAAAGTTTATAAGAAACATATTATCAAAGGTATCACTAATGAAGAAAACGCTTCTTCTAGCTGGATTGGAAAGCCTTTAGAAGAATATGGCGTTAGCGAAGAATATCTATCCTCTTCTTGGAACGAAGATCATTTCTCCAATTTCAATTGCGGGGGACATGAAAGTTTCGTCTCTTTCGTGCGTGGCTCTAATACGTTAACCGCTGATCCAAGCGATGATTACGTCTTAATCGCTACTGTACCATTCATCGATGCTTTCGCTAGCGAAATTACTTCTTTAATTTCTCTTACTATTGGGACTTTATTCTTATTCATCGTCATCTTCATCTTAATTTCTTTGCTCGTCCAACGTATCGTCATCAATGGTATCTATCAAGTCAACAGTTCTTTAAAACAAATTACGAATGGTAATTTAGATGTCATAGTGGATGTAAGACATAATAAAGAATTTAGAGATTTAAGCGATGGTATCAATACGACCGTGAGCGCTTTGAAACGTTTCATCGAAGAAGAAAAAAATCGTAACGCGCAAGATTTAGCGTTAGCGAAATCGATTCAATCGTCTTCCTTACCGACATTATTCCCACCTTATCCAGAACGCGATGAATTTAACATCTTTGCCAAGATGGATACGGCTAAAGAAGTAGGTGGCGATTTCTATGATTTCTTCTTCATCGATGGGCAAAGATTCATCTTCCTAATCGCGGATGTGAGCGGAAAAGGGATACCGGCAGCCTTATTTATGATGAGAGCGAAAACGCTCATTAAGTCGCTTGCGGAAACGCGTACAAAATCACCCGCGCAAATATTTTATGAAACGAATAATTCACTTTGTGAAAATAACGATTCGGAAATGTTCGTTACCGCCTTCATGGCGATGGTGGACGTTTCTAGTGGCGAATTAACTTATGTGAATGCTGGTCATAATCCACCTATCGTCGTCTTAAATAATAAGGCAAGTTATCTAAAAGCAAGTCCATCTTTTGTTCTAGGTGGCATCAAAAACTTTAAATATAAAGAAGAATATTTAAAACTTGCACCTGGCGATAGCGTCTATCTTTATACGGATGGGGTAAGTGAAGCGACGAATGAAAAAGAAGAACTTTACGGTGAAGATAGATTATTAAAATTATTCGACGATATCGTTTCGCCAATCGACGATGAAGAGATGATCTTAACTATTTCCAAAGATATCGATAACTTCGTCGCTGGTTACGAACAAAGTGATGATATTACCCAAGTCTGTTTTACTTACCTTGCTAAGTCTTCGAATTTGAAAGATATGCATAAATTATTCCTTTCTACAAATGATGAAACTTTGGATACTTTAACAGCACTAATTTCAAAAGAATTAGAAGATTGCGGTGCGGACAAGAAAGATATTTATAACATCACCTTAGTGTTAGAAGAAGTGTTCGCTAATATCAAAAATTATGCTTACGGGGGAAAAGTAGGTCATTTCATCTTCGCTTACCAAATTAAAGATGAACAATTTAGCATGGAATTTATCGATTATGGAGTGGAATTTAATCCTCTGACGAAAAATGATCCTAACATCGCCTTAAAGGCCAAAGATCGACCGATTGGGGGACTTGGTATCTTCCTCGTCAAGAGTCTCATGGATGATGTAAGTTATCAATATTATGATTTGGCTAATCATCTTAAGATGCGTAAGCGCTTGAAGATTAAAAAAAGTGAGAACTAGACTACCTCCTTAAATTAAGTGTTGCAAAGCAAGGCTTAACGTCCTAGAATAAGTAAGCACATCGCGGGGTAGAGCAGTCTGGTAGCTCGTCGGGCTCATAACCCGGAGGTCGGAGGTTCAAATCCTCCCTCCGCAACCGATCGCAAAAAGTCGACATTTTGTAGAATATACAGGATGTCGTTTTTATTTATAAAAATAGGCAATGTCGGATTAATATAAAAAAAGCGCTGCCAAAATTGATATATGCGGTAATTTTTATGTGAAAGTCGTCTTGGACAATCAGAAAGGAGTAAACATTTAATGAATTATACTAAAACAATTCGTGAGTATTGCCTGCAAAATAAGGGCGGTGTTTTCGATATTCACAGGGAATTAGTGGATCATTTTCCTGCCTGTAAGCCTAAAACTTTCTATAAAATCCTTAAAAGATTAGAAGAAGAAGGCGTTCTCGTTAGAAAAGCACATGGTGTCTATTTAATCGTTGCTGATCCAAACGATAGAATAGGTAGTGGTGATAAACTAGTTGACTGGTATATAAACAATGGTCACGGTGTTGTAGTTGGATATGATATGTATAACAAATTCAAAATCACGCCTTACAATGATGGCAAGATAGTTGTTTATACCAACCGTATCCGTAAAGGCACCCAAACTGTCGGAAAACATCATTTTATATATTTAAATATAAAGAACTTCGATAAACGCACTTGCAATGTCATTTACCTTTTGGAATTAATTGAGCATAAAGCATCAACAATTGATTTAGACTTCGTTCAATGGGATTCAGTAATTAATTCATTATTAGCTGATTTCAATGCATTCTTTTATGATGAAGTCTTAATGGCAAAAGAATATAAGTACGCAACTATATGTACCTTATGTGACCGAATCCAATACTTGGGTCGTGAAAGTGCTTTATTTATGGATATGTACTTATTCCATTGGGGCGAAAAAAGGTGTTAAAGACGAACACCGTTACATCGAAGTTACTCCTGACATTTTTAAAAAAGGCTAAACTCGACTTTCCCAACTTAGTGTGTATCACTTTTAAGAAATTAGAGGGGATGGACACTATTTTGGCATAACAGGTGGGACTCGGATGTCTTACTTTTTTATTTAAATGCCGAGAAAATAATACTGTTTGTGATAAAATAAACACGATGGATATTTTTACCAAATACAACATGATTATTAGTGGAAAGCGTAGACGCTACATTTATCCACTTCCAGAAAAACTGTTTGACCTCGAACACACCTGTCCTGAATATCTTGATATTGGTGGTGAACACTTAACGGCTTCTTCTTCTAATCTTTTAAGGATTTTATTGAAAAGATACTTAAAGACTAGCCTTCGAATCCCACCTGTGCTATAAAAATGGAGTAGAAGTGGACGAAAATGTATCACTTTAGTTGTCTGCACCCCAACTTTTAGGGGGTATTTGTACCACTTTAGTGATCTGCCCCCATCCGTACAGTATGCCGGAATTGAACATAGATTCCGGCTTTTATTTAATAAAAAAAGCCACACTAAGTGTGGCAAGTCACGGCAATTGATCATTACTAATTATCGTATAAGCTTAATTCGGTAACAGTTTTAACAGCAATTTTGAAAAGTTCTTTTTCTTCTTTGGTTAGTCCTTTTACTCCAACATACTCATTCTCGATGCTTGCAGCATATTCACCAATGTCGTCGATGTTATCGTCATTTAATTCATTGAGCCCTAATGCGGGAAGAACGGTGCCTTCAATAAAAGCAATAACATCATCTGATAATTCGTATTCTTTTTCTAAATTTATTTTCATCTTATTTTTTCCCTTTCAAAAATTTATTCATTAATTTGGTGTGATATTTCCAGGCAGTGTTAATATTATTCGTTCTTGGATTAATTGCTAAAGCAACTTTATTTCTTGAATATCTAATATAGGATGGCCTGCCTCTTTTATTATACTTTATGCCAGTGGTGTATAATGGCTTATGTTTTAAATTATACCTTAAAGCCGATTTTGTTACACCCCTAGAACGCATTTGCTTGACTGCGTGGCTACTTACCCTGAATCCGCTGACTCTATATGATCTTCTAGGAAAATATAATCTCATGTATTTTTCTCCTTTCGCAGTTATTTTTACATACTTAATACTCTATTCATATATTGATAAAAAAGAAAAAATTGAAATACAATAAAGAAATTATTTACTTTGTAAAATATAACAAAATATTGAAAAATATATAAAATCAGAAATATAAAATGTATTATATAAATATGTTGAAATCAAATTTATTGGATGGCGGGTCTACAAATATACGTTTATCTTCATCGGCATATGATATTTTGATGATGGATTGCAATAGATTTGGTTTTTTAAAAAGTGGCAAAGAAAACATATCGTATATAATTAGCAAACTAATCAAAGAATTAACTGAATATCGAAACGATCTACATGATGAGCTGTTAAAGAAAAACAATAGTGATAACAAACTGGTAAAAAGTATTGAAAACAGTATCTTTAATGTGTATTTGAAAACTTTGAATTATATTTGTGATGATTCTTTTGTAAATGTTGGATATAGGGTAAGCAAAGAATTCAAACAAGACATTGGTAATATTTTCTTTGAAACATTGGAAAAATATGACATGGATTTTGCATCTTATGTTAGATCGATTATCTATGAATATTGCTCCAGAGCCGATTTACAAAGAGAATTATTTATTAACTATGATTTAATAAGAAGGATTAAAAAAGCTATTAAGAAAGAGTCGATTGTCAATATTGTTAATGAAGGAATCCAAAATGAATTAGTTTTAGTAAGTATTGAACCAACAATATATGGTTTTAACTATCTCCTTGGAATTACCCCCGATAAGACAATGTGCCATTTTCTCCCTTTGAGCAAAACAGAAAGGTTGAAAATAGAAAAAGCAACAATGCACATTGAGCAAGATGATTACAATAAAATTCTGGAAAAATTTAATAGGTTTATTGAGGAGAATGACTAATGTTCGGATCAAGTAGATACAAAACTGCTAAACGAAATGTGCGTAGTGGTTATAGGAGAAGTAATACTCCTACTTATAGTTATAAATACGTTTATCGCTCCTCTAGTAGAACAAGAAAAAAATAAAATCGATAAAAATGTATCACTTTCGGTGAATACACCCCAACTTTTTAGGGTAAAAAGTATCACTTTAGTAATCTGCTCTCGATAGAAAATGATAGGCACCGAAAGGTGCTTTTTTTGATAGTTTTTCTAACTTAATTCATCAATTTCATAACTAGTGTGCTTTTAAAAACGTATGAAACTAAGCAATGTTCTTTAGAAGATTTTGAAATTATGGTCGGCTGGTTAGGCTACGAATTGAACGATATCTTCTATGAGATACATGGCATTAGAAGAAAAAAGTAATAGCGAAACTTCATCAATTCATAAGACTTTTCTTTTTTGAATGTCACTTATAGTTTGTTTTTTTAACAAAAATATTTTAATATTTACTTGTGATTTAAAAGGGGAAAAAATTATGGATAAAAAACACACTGCCATCATCGTCGTCGATATGTTAAATGATTTTGTTACAGGTGCTTTAACGTGTCAAAGAGCACTTGACACTATCGCTCCGACGAAAAGATTATTAGAAGAAGCAAGAAAACATCATATTCCTGTCATTTTTAGTAATGATGCCCATATTAAAGGCATCGATCACGAATTGAAACTTTGGGGTGATCACGCTATCGCGGGAACGAAAGGTGCAGAAGTGATCCCGGAATTAGAAGTGAAATCAACCGATTACATCGTGCCAAAACGTCGTTATAGTGGTTTCTTTCACACTGATTTAGATTTACTTTTAAAGGAGTTAAATATCGATAGTCTCATCATGACTGGTTTACACACTCATATGTGCGTTAGACATACATCCGCGGATGCTTACCAATTAGGCTATGAAGTTAATGTTTGTAAAGATTGTACAAATTCATTTACGAAAGAAGATTATGAATATGGTCTTAAGTATCTAAAAGATGTCTACGGTGCAAATATTTATAGCGTGGACGAACTAGTGGATTGGATGAATAAATAATTTACGTAGTAAATTAAAATGGCTATTTTCTACACTTTATCGTTTTTTGCGACCATCGGAGCGACCTTTTTAGGAAGTATAATTTCTCTACTTGCTAAAAAGTTCCCTAAAGGCATTATCATCTTTTTACAAAATTTTTCGACTGGAGCGTTATTAGCTTTCCTGTTTTTAGAATTGTTTAGCGAAAGTATTTCTTCTTTCGTTTCCTTTTTAGATGGAAACGAAATTTATGGTGCGCTTTCAAGTCTTTCTATCATCCTCGGTAGTGGTCTACTTTTCTATCTATTACATATCTTAGTGGATAAACTTTCAAATCATCATCACGAAGATGAACATGGTTGCACTGATCACATGCACGCAGAAGAATTATTAGAAAGAAGTAAGGAACGTTCCTTATTTATCTCCGCCTTAGTGTTCTTTATCGCTATCTTTACGCATAATATTCCAGAAGGCTTTTCTTTAGGCTTATCTTTTGCGGACGTAAATCATCTAGAAAACGGCTACATCATGAGCCTCATCTTATTTATCCATAACATCATCATCGCCTATGCGATGTCATCTTCTTTAAAAGATAGTAAGTTAAAAAATGTTTACATCGTCTTATTGACCTTACTTTCTAGTTTACCCGCTTACGTGTTCGCCATCGTAGGTTATCATCTAGGCGACTTATTATTCTCTAATCTATTAGCGAAGGCTATCTTACTTGCCATAAGCGCTGGATCGCTCATGTTCATCTTAGCTAAAGAATTACTCCCACCTTTATTTACGACTTACAAGTCGAAACTGACACCAATTTATCTACTTTTAGGCGTATGCGTCTTTGCGTGTCTACTTTTTATTCACGTCCATTAATGCTACAATGATGAAGGTCAAATAATTATGATAGTTACAGTCGTTTGCGAAGTCTTAGGTGAACCCAATAATGGGACGACGATCGCTGCTTTAAATCTCATCGATACGCTCAAAGCGAAAGGCCATACGGTGAGGATCGTCTGCCCAGATTTAGATAAGAAGGGGAAGGAAGGTTATTACATCGTTCCTCCGATCGATTTTCATTTTAAGCCGTTCAATAATTACGTGAAGAAAAATGGCGTCATGTTCTCCTTAGGTGATGATAAAGTTTTAGAAGATGCCATCAAAGATTGCGATGTCGTCCACATCATGCTTCCATTTTTCGTCGCCAAAAGAGCGGTCAAAATCGCCGCTAAATTTGATAAGCCCATCACGGCGGGTTTTCATTCCCAAGCGGAAAATGTCACTTCCCATTTCTTCGTCATGAATTCGCGTTTTTGGAATCGCTTCGTCTACAAAATTTTCTTTAAAAATGTCTATTCGAAAGTCGATGCGATTCACTTCCCGACGCAATTTATTTCCGACTATGTCGGAGATTTAAAAAATGATTACGTCTTAGATTACATCATCTCCAACGGGGTGAATAAAAGATTTAAGAAGAAAGAAGCGACAAGACCTAAAGAATACGAAGGTAAATTTTTAATTCTTTTCACCGGAAGACTTTCCAAAGAAAAAAATCATCTATTTTTAATTAAAGCTATCGAACAAAACAAATATAAAGATAAGATTCAACTAATCTTTGCCGGAAGTGGACCGCAAGCGGATAAGATCGCTAAGTTAGGTAAACGTTTACCTAATCCTCCTATCGTCAAATTTTTTGGAAGAGAAGAAATAGTGGACGTCATCAATTACTGCGACCTTTACGTCCATCCTTCCTTAATTGAAATTGAAGCCATCTCTTGCGTGGAAGCTTTGACCTGTGGCCTCGTCCCCGTCATCTCTAATTCTCCTCGTTCAGCGACGAATCGTTTCGCTCTTCATCCGATGAATTTATTCGATTATCGATCCACTAAAGATTTATCCGATAAGATTACTTACTGGATCGAACATCCGGAAGAAAAAGCCAAAATTTCTAAAGAATACGAAGGCTTTGGTTCACATTTTTCTTTTGAAAAAAGCATGGATCAGATGGAGCAGATGTTAAAAGATGCGATTAGAATTCATGAGACGAAAAAACATCTTCCGCCGGTCACGAAAAAACTTCAGACGAAAGTCGTCTATTATACGGATGAAAGAAAAGATGATTTCGCTAAGACTAAACCAGTCGTAAGACCATTGAAGAAAAATTATAAATTTATCAAGAAAAATATTTTCTTTAGATTTTTCTCTTGGATTCTTTATTACGTCTTCGCTACTCCGATCATCGCTTTAATTACTAAGATTTCACACGGAACGAAAATTCATAACCGTAAAGCGGTGATGAAGAAGGTGAAGAAGACAGGTTATTTTTTATACGCGAATCATACGTTAAATCTAGATTTAGGGGCGCACGTCGTCTTATGTAATCCTTATCGAAGGGTGCGTACGATCGCTTCGCAAGAAACATTTTCCATTCGAGGAATTAAGACGATCGTCGAAATGTTAGGGGCGATTCCTGTTCCAAGCGACTTATCGCACGCCCGTAAATTTGTAGAAGCGATTAGTTATTACGCAAAAGATAAGAAAAACTGCATACTAGTGTATCCAGAAGAACATATCTGGCCATTTTGTACGAAGATTCGTGACTTTGGCACGAGGGCGTTCCATTATCCGATCAATTTAAATTTACCATCCGTCGTCGCCACGACGACTTATCGACCGGCGAAGTGGCCTTTTAAAAAGCCGCGCGTGGACGTCACTTTAAGTGGACCATTTTATCCAGATTTAACTTTATCTAAGCCAGAAGCGGTGAAGAAGTTAAGAGATGAAGTTTATAACGAGATGAAAAGGATCGCAAATAATCCGAATAATAAGACGAATTACGAATATATCGAATTACCGGATGAATTACATTAGAGTTCGAGCATTTAATTTGCTAGAATATAAATGCTTAGTTATACTTAACAAAGTATGTAAAGGAGGATAAAAGTTACATATGGCAAAAAGTTTAAAAGGCACGGAAACAGAAAAGAATTTGTGGACAGCGTTCGCTGGTGAATCACAAGCGCGTAATAAGTACACTTATTATGCTTCCAAAGCAAGAAAGGAAGGTTACGAACAAATCGCTGCGATTTTTGAAGAGACTGCCGCGAATGAAAAAGAACACGCTGAACTTTGGTTCAAGGCTCTTCATGAAGGAAGTATTCCTACTACGATTGACAACCTAGCGGATGCGGCGAACGGTGAAAATTACGAATGGACCGAAATGTATAAGGAAATGGCTGAAACCGCAAGAAAAGAAGGCTTCTTAGAAATTGCGGCCCAAATGGAAGGCGTCGCTAAGATCGAAGCGGAACATGAGAAGAGATATCTTAAACTTCTTGAAAATTTGAAGACTGACCGCGTCTTCATCAAAGAAGATGTCGTCATCTGGAAATGTCGTAACTGCGGCCATATCCACGTCGGAAAAGCTGCTCCAGAAGTGTGCCCAGTTTGTAAGCATGCGAAATCTTATTTCGAATTACGCTGCGAAAATTATTAATTCAACAAGTTTACTTACTTTAAAATGTGAAGGGTGACTTTGGTCACCCTTTTTAATTACTTCGTCATTTTTATGGATTTAACAAAAAATCTATTGCAATAAGTAGATGAATAATAGATAATATTTAAGCATACGTGGACCTGTGGTGTAGCGGTTAACATGCCTCTCTGTCACAGAGGAGATCGCGGGTTCGATTCCCGTCAGGTCCGCCAGGCATTTTGGCTCGATAGCTCAGTAGGTAGAGCATCGGACTGAAAATCCGTGTGTCCCCAGTTCGAATCTGGGTTGAGC
>CALVUG010000022.1 GCA_944363535.1 uncultured Bacilli bacterium | reverse complement strand
TACTCTAGTTGATATTAAATGATTATATCTTTGATATAACATTACGAATTTTGATTTCATCTCCGAAAGTCAGGTAGCATAAAGTGAATAAATCGCCAAAGTTAAATAGAAGAACTTTTTCAATGAAGAAAAATGGATTCTTAAATTCGCCAACTATATTTCTAACTTTTTCTTCTTCCCTTTTCTCTAGTGAATAGTAACCTTTAATTTGTTATAATTCTTTATCATGAATTGCATCGATTTATTTTTCCAAATCAGCAAGTGATGAAAAAAATAGGCATTCTTAAAGGGTAATGTTATGTACGATTATTTAATTGTTGGTAGCGGCCTTTATGGCGCGGTCGTAGCGAATGAAGTTAAAAGAGCAGGTAAGTCCGTTTTAATCATCGAAAAAAGAGACCATATCGCCGGGAACGTCTACACGGATGTAAGAGATAATATTCACGTCCACGTTTATGGCGCGCACATTTTTCATACTTCGAATGAAGAAGTTTGGAATTACGTTAATAGATACGCAAAATTTAATAATTTTATTAATTCACCTCTCGCCTACTATCAAGGTAAGTATTATCACATGCCTTTCAACATGAATACGTTCCATGAAATTTGGGGTGTAACCACGCCAGAAGAAGCCAAAGCTAAAATTGAAGAAGAAAAAAGAAAAGAAAACATCAAAGAGATCACTAATTTAGAAGAACAAGCTATCTCTTTAGTGGGTCGAACAATCTATGAAAGACTCGTCAAAGGATATACAGAAAAACAATGGGGTAGAGAATGTAAAGACCTCCCCTCCTTCATCATCAAAAGACTACCGTTAAGATTTGAATATAATAACAACTACTTCAACGACACCTACCAAGGTATTCCTATCGGAGGATATACCGCCTTGGTGAAAAACATCATCGGTGACATCGAAGTGAAATTAAACGAGGATTATCTATTAAGAAAAGATTATTGGAACAACTTAGCGAAAGTTATCATCTATACAGGCGCGATCGATGAATTTTATGACTTCAAATTTGGTGAATTAGAGTATCGTTCTTTACGTTTCGAATTAGAAAGAATCGAAAAAGAATACTATCAAAAGAATTGCGTCATCAATTACACTGAGGCTAATGTAACCTACACTCGCATCATCGAACATAAATATTTTGAAGATGATAAATCTAGTGTCACCTGGATCACGAAAGAATATCCAGCGGATTATCAAAAAGGGATGGAAAAGTTTTATCCCATCAACGATGAAAGAAACAATAATTTATATAAAAAGTATGCAGAACTCGGGCAACTGGAGAAAAATGTCTTCTTCGGTGGACGTCTAGGTAAATATAAATACTTCGATATGGATGACGTCATCGCGGAAGCGTTAAATGATGTAAAAGAAATATTAAAAATGTAGTAAAATAATATAGGGTGGATCAAAAGATGGCAGACGAAAAAAATGTCAAACTATTCGTTGTTTCGCACAAATTACTCAATCCGAAATATTATCCTGATCGAGAAATTATTTACGTTGGCAAAAATAAAGATAAATTTTGTTCTATAACGGACACTAGAGACGACCGTGGCGATAATATCGCTTCAAAGAATTATACGTATTGTGAATGCACCGCTATCTATTACATTTGGAAGAATGTCAAATGTGATATCGTTGGCGTCGAACATTATCGAAGACTTTTCTTCAACTTTTTAAAGCTTCGAAGGAAAGAATATTTTGTTAAAAAATTAAAGAAATATGATTTCATCGTCATGCGTGAATATCCTTTCCTTCAGACGATAAAAAAACAATTTATCGTCGGACACGGCACCGATGCTTTTAACATCTTTAAAGAAGCGATCGAAAAAGAAGCCCCTGACTACTTAGAGGCTTTTAACGAAGTGATGAATGGCCATCATATCGCCTGGTGCAATATGTTTGTGACGACGAAAGATAAATTTGATAAGTACTGCGAATTTTTATTCAAAGTTCTAAGTTACGTCGAAAATCATTTTGAAATACCAAAAGATCCTTATCTAGCAAGACTAATTGGCTTCATTAGTGAACGCCTCTTAAGCATTTATCTCAAGAAAAATAAACTCAAAGTTTGTCATTCCTTCGTCTTCTATTCAAAAAGATATAAGAAAAAATAAATAGAACAGTTTTCCCTAACTTTAATCATCATCAAGAAAAATCGAGTATCATTTTTTTAATATTCATATTAATAACGTAGAAATTTAATGTATAATGTTATACGTATGGCATACAAGGCACTATATCGCACATATCGACCCACAACTTTTGATGAAGTAGTCGGACAAGAACATATCGTCCGCACTTTAAAAAATGCTCTTAAAGAAAATAAGATCGCTCACGCCTATCTTTTCGCTGGTCCAAGAGGAACTGGTAAAACGACGATGGCAAAACTTCTCGCTAAAGCTTTAAACTGCGAAGAAGGTATCGGTCAACAATGTAATAAATGCTCTAACTGTCAAGCTATTAACGAGGTCTCGCACCCAGACGTCATCGAAATTGACGCAGCGAGCAATAATGGTGTCGATGAAGTGAGAGATTTAATTGATCGTGTAAGATATCTACCCATCAAAGGAAGATATAAAGTTTACATCATCGACGAAGTTCACATGATGACAAGCGGTGCGTTCAACGCTTTACTTCGTACATTAGAAGAACCACCATCTCACGTCATCTTCATCCTAGCGACGACTGAACCGCATAAAATTCTTCCGACGATTTTATCGCGTTGTCAAAGATATGATTTCGCTAAGGTGAGCGATAAAGATATTAAGAAACGTTTAACTTACGTTTTAGAACAAGAACAAGTAAGTTATGAAGAAGAAGCCATCGATATGATCATCTCCCTCGCGGATGGAGGGATGCGCGACGCTTTAAGCATCTTAGACCAATTGCTTGCTTATTCTGGTCATAGTTTAACAAGTAAAGATGTACTCGATGTCTTTGCGTTAACGAGCAAGGAAGAAAAATTACGACTCGTCGATTTCATCATGCACGGCGATGTAGGTGAAACTTTGAAGATGTTTAGAGAATTTGTCGAACACGGAAACGATATTAGAAAACTTCTTTCTGATCTATTGGATATCATCAAAGATATTTATACCTATCGCGTCGTCGGTGATCCAAGTTTACTCTTAGTGTTAACCGAAAAAGAAGCACTAAAGTTTGAAAACCTCGCTAACGAAGAAGAACTACTCACTATGTCTTCTACTCTATTAGATGCACAAAGCGAGATGAAAAATGTGGCGAATGCAAGATCATTATTAGAAATTTCTTTATTAAAACTTACGAATTTAAAGCATAAATATCCGCAAAAACCATCCGAATTAGAAGATGAATTCGTCGTCGTTAAAAAAGAAGTTGAAGAAGTTAAGCCAGTTGAAAAAGTTAAGCCTATCGTTCAAGAAGTTAAAGTTGAACCAAAGGTTGAAGAAGAAAAACCTCTCATTAAAGAAGAAGAAACTACTTCTGAACCGATGCATCTATTTAATGAAGATGAGATTATTGAAGATACGAATAATTTTGAACCAGAGGAAAGTTATCATATCGGCGAAGAAATGATCATCAACGCGATGATTAAAGGCGATAAAGAATTGAAGAAGAAAATTATTTCTTTATGGGACGAGTTAAATAAATATTTATCTAGCCCTACTTTAGGCAAATATGCTTCCTTATTAAAAGACGCTAGACCTTACATCGCGACGAAAGAGTTGCTATTCTTAGAATACGATTTAGATTTGATCGCTAATAGGGTCAATTTAAAAAACAATCAAAAGACTATTTCTAATCTCATCCAAAAGATTAGCGGCCGTCAATTTTTCGTCTACGCCTTAACGCGTGCAGAGACGATTGCCTACGTCAAAAAATTCCGTGACTTATCACAACTTGGTAAACTTAAGAAAGCTGATGAAGTCACCTTAGATTTAAAGGAGATTAAATGACTATGAACATGCAACAAATTATGATGCAAGCCCAAAAGATGCAAAGGGAAATAGAAAAGAAACGCAAAGCGTTAATGGAAAAAGAATTTAGTGTTTCTAAAGGCGGAGCGATCAAAGTAACAGTGCTTGGTAACCGTCAAATTACAGCCTTAGAAATCGATGAAGAAGCCTTCGATAAAGATAATAAAGAAATGATCGAAGAGATGATCGCCCTCGCGATCAATGAAGCGATGAATCAAATCGATGAAGAGGAAGCCAAAATTTCTTCTTCCGCTGCTGGTGGATTAGGTTTAGGTTTTTAAGATATGGATGAACATCTTTCCACGATTGCTAATCTCATCAATGCTTTGAAATCTTTTCCTGGCATTGGAACGCGTCAGGCCACGCGTATGGCTTACGACATTTTAAAGATGGACGATGAACAAGTAGAAAACATCGTAAAAGCTATCATGGAAACGAAAGCTAAGGTGCATACTTGCCCAAGATGTGGCTTATATACTGATAAAGAAATATGTGATATTTGTGAAGATGAAAATCGCGACCACTCGCAACTACTTATCATCTCATATCCAAAAGACGCTCTATCTTTTGAAAAAAATCATACATTTAATGGTATCTATTTCGTCTTGAATGGTTTACTTTCCGCAAGCCTCGGTCGAAGCGTCGAAGACTTACACCTCGATAAACTAATCGAAAGAATTCATGAAGAAGGCGTAGAAGAAGTTATCATCGCTACCGACCCCACAATCGAAGGTGAAACCACTGCTTTATATATCGCTAATGCGTTAGGGAAAGAAAACGTTAAAATTAGTCGTCTAGCCTATGGCTTACCGATGGGGGCGTCATTAGATTACGCTGATTCATTAACGTTAGAAAGAGCCTTAAAAGGTCGTACCAAAATTGAATGAGAGGAGAAAAGTTATGTTCATCACTTTTGAAGGACCAGAAGGAAGCGGCAAGACTAGTGTCATCCACCGCTTATACGAAACTTTATTAAATTTAGGTTACGATGTCATCTTGACGAGGGAACCAGGCGGAACGCCTATCGCTGAAGAAATTCGTAACGTCATCTTAGATAAAAAGAACGTCAATTTAGACTCGCGTGCGGAAGCTTTACTTTACGCTGCGAGTAGAAGACAACATCTCGTCGAAAAAGTTTGGCCAGCTTTAAAAGAAGGAAAAATTGTCATCTGCGATCGCTTCTTAGATTCTTCTTTAGCCTATCAAGGCGGAGCAAGAAATTTAGGTATCGATAACGTCTTAAATGTCAATCTATTTGCGACGGAAGGCTTTTATCCTGATTTGACAATCCTTTTAGATATTGATCCAAAACTAGGCTTAGAAAGAATTGCTAAAAATAAGAACCGCGAAGTCAATCGTTTAGATTTAGAAAAATTAGATTTTCATAACTTAGTGAGAAAGACATTTTTAGATTTATCTAAAAAATATGCGGATAGATATTATATCGTCGATGCTTCTAAAGATTTAAATACAGTCTCAGAAGAAGTTAATCGCGTCGTCATCGAAAGATTAGATTTGAAGAAGTGAACACTGAATTATATTTAAGAAATTATCAACCTTACATCTATAAAACTTTATCGCATGCTTTAACTAGCCACGCCTTAAGCCACGCTTATTTATTAAGTGGTGAAGCTGGTATTCCTTTATTTAACGTCGCAAAATTTTTAGCCAAATCGATACTATGCGATAATCCTTTCCCTTTCGCTTGCGAAAAATGTTGGACTTGCTTAAGAGTAGATGAAGGTAATTATCAAGATTTAATCATCTTAGATGGTTCGAATAAAAGTGTGAAAAAAGATGATGTCGCTCATGTGGTAAATGCTTTTTCTTACACCGCTAAAGAAAGTAAAGGCATCTTAATTTACGTCGTTCATCTCGTCGAAAACATGACCGTTGAAGCCATTAACGCTCTACTTCGTTTCTTAGAAGAACCAGTCGATAACGTCTATGCCATCCTTACGACAGAAAATGAAGAAAGAGTCTTACCCACCATCATCTCTAGAACGCAAGTATTGCGTTTCAAATTGATTGAAAGAAGCAAAGTGATCGCTGATGCGTTAAATGAAGGGGTAAATGAA
This sequence comes from uncultured Bacilli bacterium, assembly GCA_944363535.1. GTDB lineage: Bacteria > Bacillota_I > Bacilli_A > RFN20 > CAG-826 > CALVUG01. The sequence goes on along the minus strand of CALVUG010000022.1, from coordinate 11,491 downwards.
GAAGACGCTGAATTACTTTCTTATTTTTATAATGACGCAAGCGAGATTAAAGAATTTAAGGAAACTGATCGTTACGATTTATTAAAATCGTTATTTAAACAATATCTAAAAGAGATGATAAGAGGTAGAGGCGAAGCCGTCTACTTTGCTCAGACGAGCTTAGCGAATAACATTAGAAATAAGGAAGACGTTAGATTCTTCTTAGATTTGATGATCGAATTTTTCCATAACCTTAACGAAGCTAAATTTTCTAATACTTACGTTCTTTTTTCTTTTAAGAGTATAATAGATGCATTAAATAATAAATTAGACCACGTAAGTGAGTCTTTATTATTGTTATTCGAACTAAGGAAAAACGTCGAGCTAAACGTCAACGTTCCCCTCCTTTTCGATAAGATGACTTATGAGATAACGAAAGGTATGAAAAAAGTATGAGCGATGAATTATTAAATAAAGAAAAATATCATGTTCTCGTCCATTTTGATCGTAGCGATCGTTCTTATTATTTTCTCACCGAAGATAGTTCTTTAAAAATTGGTGACGCGGTCATATGCGAAACCTTAAGAGGTATCGAATTAGGTAAAATTTCTTCCTCTTTAGTGAAAGATGAAGATGAAAATAGCCAACTTTCTTTCATCTTAAGAAAAGCTATCGAACTTGATATCGAACGTTACGAAGAAAATATTAAGGATGCAGAAGAAGCTTATAAAATTGCTTTAAAAGAAGTGCATAAACTTAATCTTCCTATGCGTGTGACCGGGGCGGAATATACGTTAGATAGAACGAAACTTCAGTTTGATTTTTCCGCGGATGAAAGAGTCGATTTTCGCGAATTAGCCCGTCGTTTAGCCTCCATTTTCCACACGCGCATCGAACTTAGACAAATTGGGCCAAGAGATAGAGCCCGCATGATCGGGGGCTTAGGTGTCTGTGGATTAAGACTATGTTGTTCATTATTTTTAAATGAATTCGATGGTATATCGATCAATCGAGCGAAGAATCAAATGCTCGCTTTAAACATCCCCAAGCTTAGCGGTCAATGCGGTAAGCTAATTTGTTGTTTAAAATACGAAGATGACCAATATAGCGAGATGAAAAAACTTTTCCCTCGCGTCGGAGAAAAAATTAAAATTGAAGATAGCCTTTTTAGCGTGACTGGCATCAACATCCTTTCTTATAGCGTGAAGTTAGAAAGTGAAGATGGGGTTAAAGTCTTAAGTTTAGATGAATTTAAAGCATTAAAAAATAAGGTGAAAAACGATGAGGCGAGGTCTTAATTATCGTAAAAATAATGAACGACTCTACGTCGTCGCTACTCCGATTGGTAATTTAAATGAACTTTCACCAAGGGCTTTAGAAGTCTTAAAAGAAGTCGACATTATCGCTTGTGAAGATACGCGCGTCACTGGTGTTTTACTCAAACATTTTAATATTCAAAAAGAATTACTTTCTTTACATGAACATAATGAAAAAATGATGTCTTTACGCATCGTTCATCTTATCAAAGATGAAAATAAGAAAGTTGCTTACGTTTCAGATCAAGGTTTTCCCGGCATATCTGACCCCGGAAATATCTTAATTAAAGAGATGTTAAAACAAGAAATTGATGTCATTCCCATCTCAGGACCTTGCGCTTTAATTAACGCTCTTGTGGGGTCAGGACTCGATACTCTTCACTTCTACTTCCATGGTTTTTTAAGTGCGAAGCCAAAAGTAAGAAGAGAAGAATTATTAACTTTGAAGAAAAAAGAAGAAACGCTCATATTTTACGAAGCCCCACACCGCTTAAAAGAAAGCATTGCTGAGATGCTTGACGTCTTTGGAAGTAGAAGAGCTTGCATCGCTAGAGAATTAAGTAAAATTCATGAAGAATTCATCCGTGGGAACTTAGAAGAATTACACCTATTAACGGAAAATGAAAAATTAAAAGGTGAATTCGTCATCGTCATCGAAGGGACCAATATCGAAACTTCCGCTATCCATAGCGATGAAGATATCTTGCGTTACGTCAACTCTTTAGTGGACGTTGGAATGTCGACAAAAGACGCTATCGAAAAGGCTAGCGAATATTTAAAAGTGAAGAAAAATTATATTTATAAATTATATCATCAAGGCTAATTTAATCGATTTTAGCCGTTATTTTTCGCGGTTAATATGAAACCCCATCGCATCGCTTACAGGAACGCTGAAGGCGATGCCGTGCCCCGCTGTATCGAGCCCACAGTTATCGTTGAGGGCTTTTAAAATAGCGTCTCTTCTACTTCTTTCAGTGACGATTAAGACTAATTCTTTATCTTGTTGAACAGGCATATCTAAAACTTTTTCAATGCCTTTTCTACCTGTTCCTTTCGCATTTAAAATCGTCCCACCGCCGGCACCTTGTTCTTTGGCGGCGTTCATGACGATATCTGAGTACCCAGGGTTAACGATACAAATAATCAATTCTTTATTTTCCATAATCTTTTTCCTCTCCTAGCCCATACATAAAATATTTGTAGGCTTTAAGATTGATGATGCTACTTAAATCGACGCTGAAGGCGACACCTTTCGTACGTTTAGAGACGATGAATTGTTCTCTTGCATAATAAAATAAATCGTTAAGATTAGACTTCGGTGCAATAGCGATGACGATATCTTTCTTCACTTGGCTTAAGCCGAGCATTTGATACATCTCTTTCGTCGCTGTACCTTTCGCTGATAAAGTAAGAACGTAATGACATAAATTATCGTTGATGAAAGTATTTTTATAAATAGAAGCTAAACCATTATTGACGATGATGACAAATAACGCTAATTTCTTATCGTCATCATCGTATAGAACTGTGTTTCTTTTTTGATTATTGTTACGTTCTAGCATAGTAATTTAATTATAAGACCATTTACTTTTTAAACATAGTTAAAAAAGCATCTGGCATCTTCGATTTAAAATCGTAAACTTTACCAGTTAAAGGATGTTTAATTTTTAATTCGTAGGCATGTAGACCTAATCTTTTTAAAGGGTTAGGAGGATTTCCATATTTATCATCGCCGATGACGTAATGACCTCTTACTCCTAATTGCACACGTATTTGATTTTTTCTTCCTGACATAATTTCTACATCTAGTAAGGAATAATCTTCATTTTCTTTTAACACTTTATAATGCGTCGTAGCTTTCTTCGCTCCTTTAAGTCTAGCGTTATCGACGTACATTAAATCGAGATTATTTTTATGTAAGTAATCGACGAGAGTGTCTTCTTTCTTTTTCATCTTACCGGTGACGATGGCGTAATAGCCTCTTTTAATTACTAAATCATTCCATTGATCTTGAAAAGCTTTTGCGACATCTAACTTTTTAGCGAACACTAAGACTCCACTTGTGTTCTTATCTAGACGATGGATGACGTAAGCTTTGGCGTGCTTATCTTTACGCATCAAATATTTTGAAACTTTGGCATAACTTGTCGCAATTTTTTCTTTGTTGCTAGCGACACTTAATAAACCGTGTGGTTTTTCGATAGCAATGACATCATCATCTTCATAAATTTTATCGATATTATCTTTCACTAATTCTTTATTGACTGGTCTTTTCTTCAAGATGATCAATTCATCGTGGACATTTAATAAATAATCGAATTGGTGGATGGAAACACCATTCACTAATACTTGGCCATATTTAAGATATGACTTCAAATTATTACGTGATACACCTTTGACGAACTCGCGTAAGTAATCTAAAAGAGGCGTCTTATGCGTGACGACGTAAGATTTATAATCGCCTGATTCTAAAGTGTGTTTATTGAAACGATCTTTATTTTTGTTCATGCTATATAAGTTTAGCATAATTAGACGATGACATCTTTCTTTTTTAAAAGAATATTTGGAAATTTTCACAAAAAGTAATACACTTTTCTTTACGAAAGAAGGTGAACGTTCGTGCGCATTGGCTTAGATATCGGTTCCACTACGATCAAATGCATCGTCTTAGACGATAATTTTAACGTCATCTACCAAACTTACGAACGCCATTACGCTCACATCAAAGAAAATATCATCAAAGCACTAAAGAAAGTAAAGGAACAAAACATCATTAAAGGCGAAGTCTATCTTGCGATGTCAGGTTCCGCTGGAATGGGTATCGCTAGTGGAGCGGAAATTCCTTTCGTCCAAGAAGTTTACGCGACGAGGGTGTGTGCTTCAAAATTTTTAAAAGATGCCTCTTGCATCATCGAACTTGGGGGCGAAGACGCTAAAATCTTATTTTTAGAAAATGGTCTAGAAGTAAGGATGAATGGTACGTGCGCTGGTGGAACAGGTGCTTTCATCGATCAGATGGCCACTTTATTAAATGTTACTGTCGACGAATTGAATAACTTAGCGTCAAAGCATGAAAAAATATATAACATTGCTTCTCGTTGTGGGGTGTTTGCTAAAACGGATGTACAACCCTTATTAAATCAAGGCGCAGCTAAAAGCGATGTCGCCGCTTCCATTTTAAAAGCGGTCGTCAATCAAACGATTGGTGGGCTTACACAAGGTAGAGAAATTAAAGGTAATGTCATCTACCTTGGTGGACCTTTAACTTTCTTAGATCAACTGAGAGCAAGTTTTGATGAATCTTTACATTTAAAAGGTTTTTTACCGAAAAATTCTTTATATTTTGTCGCTATCGGGGCGGCTTTATGTAGCGATGCTTTACACCCTTTAGATTATTTTATCGAACGTCTATCGAGCTATAAAACGGAAGGTAATTATCGCTATTATCCACCTTTATTTAAAGATGAAAAAGAATTAGAAGAATTTAGAATGAGGCACGCGAAAGATAGGGTTGAAATTAAATCGCTCGATCATTATGATAAGCCAGTTTATCTCGGTATCGATTCAGGCTCCACTACTCTTAAATTTATCTTAATCGATGATGAATATAATGTTAGATACGTTAAATACATGTCTAACGAAGGTAATCCAGTCTCTTTGATGAAAGATGCTTTGATTGAACTTTATGAAAAATATCCTTACGTCAACATCAAAGGCGCCGCCTCCACTGGTTATGGTGAGGAACTAATGATTAATGCCTTTAGTCTAGATGGCGGCTTAGTAGAAACTATGGCGCATTTCATCGCCGCGAAACACTTCATGCCTGACGTAAGCTTTGTCATCGACATCGGAGGGCAAGATATCAAATGTTTTAAAATTGATGATGGTATCATCTCCGACATTTTCTTAAATGAAGCTTGCTCTAGTGGCTGCGGTTCTTTCTTACAAACTTTTGCAAGTGCCTTAGGCTATAAAATGGAAGATTTTGCTAAGATTGGCTTATTAGCCAAAAAGCCAGTCGACTTAGGTTCAAGATGCACCGTCTTTATGAATTCTAGTGTCAAGCAAGCGCAAAAAGATGGAGCGACGATCGATAATATATCCGCTGGTCTATCCATTTCAGTTGTAAAAAACGCTCTATATAAAGTCATACGTGTAACAGATAAACACTCTTTAGGTAAAAAAGTTGTCGTGCAAGGCGGAACATTTTTAAATGAAGCTGTCTTAAGAGCGTTTGAAAAAGAATTAGATTTAGAAGTCGTCTGTCCTAATATCGCTGGGGTGATGGGAGCTTTCGGGGCGGCAATGCACGCGAAAAAACTACATCTTACACAATCGAACATTTTAAAGCTTGATGATTTAAAAAATTTCAAGCATCAAATTAAAACTTACACTTGTGGATTATGTAATAATAAATGTTCTTTAACTCTTAACACTTTCCAAAATAATAAATCATTCATTTCCGGTAATAGATGTGAAAGACCTCTAGCGAAGAAAGTGACGGGCGATGAATATAACATTTATTCTTACGTCCAAAACATCTTATCAAGTTATAAGCCAATCGAAGGTAAAAGAGATATCGATATCGCTATTCCTCTCGTCTTAAATATGTACGAATTATATCCTTTCTGGTTTAGCTTCTTCACTAGTTTAGGAATGAGAGTCCACCACTCCGGCTTTTCTAACGCTAAGTTATATTTAGAAGGACAAACGACTATTCCAAGCGACACAGCTTGCTTTCCAGCTAAACTTGTGCACGGTCACATCCACAAATTAGTGAAACAAGGCTATAAAATTATTTTCTATCCGTGTATGTCTTATAACATCGATGAACAAAAAGGTGATAATCATTATAATTGCCCAATCGTCGCTTATTATCCTGAAACGATCAAAAATAACGTCGATGAAATTCAAAATATTACTTTTATTAAAGATTATATATCTTTAAATGATGAAAAAGTTTTCATCGATAAAATGTATAACATGATCAATAAAAAGATCACTAAAGTGACCAAAAAAGAAATAAAAATAGCGACGAAAAATGCTTTTATCGCTTATAAAGAACACCTCTCTTCAATTCGTACACGCGGACAAGATATTATCGACCGTGCAAGAAAAAATCATAAACCTATCATCATCTTAGCGGGCCGCCCATATCACGTTGATCCAGGTATCAATCACGGTATCGATAAATTGATCGTCGGGATGGACGTGGCTTGTTTAAATGAAGAATCAATTTCTCATCTCGTCGCTAAATTTAAGACGAACGTCATGAATCAATGGACGTATCATGCAAGGCTATACGCTGCCGCTAAATATATTGCTCAATTTGAAGATATGAATCTTATTCAACTCGTTTCCTTTGGCTGTGGGCTAGACGCTATTACGAGCGATGAAACAAGATTGTTACTCGAAAGCGAAGGCAAAATTTATACGCAAATAAAGATCGATGAAATTACAAATTTAGGCGCGGTTAAAATTAGACTTAGATCATTATTAGAAGCCTTGAAAGAAAGAGGTGAAAAAGATGAAAAATGAAAAAGAGCGTGAAGATTATCTTTTAGACATATGTGACTTCACTCCTGAGATGAAAAAGACTCATACCATCTTAGTGCCTGCGATGCTCGAATTTCATTTTAAGTTACTCGAAGCAGCCTTAAATTCTTTAGGCTATAAAACAGAAATTTTAACTAATAATGATACGCACGTCGTAACGACTGGCTTACGTTACGTTCATAACGATACTTGTTATCCTGCTCTATGCGTCATCGGTCAATTTATCGAAGCTTTAAAAGTAAGAAATGACCTAGATAAAGTTGCCCTCATCATCACTCAAACAGGGGGTGGATGTAGAGCCACAAACTACGTGCCATTACTTAGAAAAGCACTGAAGAAAGCTGGCTTTCAAAACATTCCTATCATCGTTTTAAACTTAGGTAATTTAAGAGAATCTAGAGGCATTAAACTAAACCTTAAATTTCTTTCTAAACTCGTCGCCGCTATTACGTATGGGGATACTTTAATGTATCTACATAATAAGACGAGAACTTACGAAGTAACGCCCGGAAGCGCTTACGCCTTAGTGAATAAATGGATCGATAAATTAGGTAACTTAATTAGACAAAATAAAGGAACGAAAAAGTCTTACTTAAAGAAATATCTACCACAAATTGTGGATGATTTTAATAATTTACCTATTAAGCTAAAACCTGCACCTAAGGTTGGTATAGTAGGTGAAATTTACGTTAAATATTCTCCCATTGGTAATAATCACTTAGAAGAATTTTTAGTTTCTAATGGGGCCGAAATTAACGTCCCCGGTCTATTTGGCTTCGCCTTATATTGCTTACAAAATTCTATCTACGATTATGGTTATTATGGCGGTAAGCACATCAAATTAAGAATCACTAATATTCTAATCAATTATCTAGAAAAAAGAGAACTACTCATCATCAAAGCACTAAAAGATTCGAAGTTCACTTCCTTCACCCCTTTTAAAGAGATGAAAGATTATTCTAAAGGTATCATCAAACACGGAGCGAAGATGGGTGAAGGTTGGCTTTTAACTGCTGAGATGATCGAACTTATCGATAGCGGCTTTTCTAATATCGTCTTAACTCAACCTTTTGGTTGTTTACCTAACCACATCTGTGGAAAAGGGGTCATGAAAAAGATTAAAAGTTTACATAACGATGCCAACATCGTCGCTATCGATTACGATTCTAGCGCTTCGAAAGTTAACCAAGAAAATCGCATCAAGTTGATGCTCGCTATCGCTAGAGAAAATATCGAAAAATAAATTATTCTTTTCTTAAGAAAATGTAGACGACACCTGGATTAGCAATCCTTTTATCGTTATCGGGAATCATCTTTAATAATTTTGCGGATAATCTAGAATGATGAAAGCTTAAATCACTCCCACGAATGTAATCGACAATTTCACCATAATATTTTAAAGTGTAAAGCCTTCCTAACACTTCATCTAAGATACGGTGCGTTCCGCCTTTTGAACCATAACCCGTTACTACTTTAAAGACGTGAGCGTTTCTAACTTTAGCGTATTCTAATTCGCTTTCGAAGACGTCCATCGCTTCTTCGACAAAAGGATGACCTTCATGAATATCTACTTCGTAGATATAATAGTTCATTTTGACATCCTTTCCATCAAATAACGCATAAATTTTCCTAACGTATCACCAATTGGTTTTAAGACTGCTAGGAAGATGATGTTTAAAGCAAGGACAATGAGAGAAGAAGTTAAATAAGACGTCTCAAACATTTCAATATTGCTAAATACTTGCATGTCGACGAGTAGATAATATAGACCAAACGACGCTAAAAAAGAGATGATGTGGATTGTAGCGATAATTAAAGATAGATAGAGTAACCCTAACCAATTATTCTTTCTTTCATAGTGACTAATAAAGCCATAACTTGTATAAAGTAAACAAAAATTACCAAAGAGGAAAGCGATGATGAAAATCCACCCGATTAAATCCCCTTCTGGATTAGATAATATCGTTTGAGCGCTCAGCATGGAAAAGTAAGCGATGATGGTAAAAATGAGTGTAAATATTAACCAGATATATTCTTTTTTAAGATGCACCCAAATGTAAGTTTTACCTTTTTCTCTTGGCGTCTTTTTTTCTTTTGTTGGTGTAAGCGCTGGAAGCGCACTCTTATCTTCGCTCACCATCACTTTAACCGTATCAAATTCTTCGCTTGCGAAATGGGAACTATTAATTAAATAGACGTCAAAATTATAATAATAACGTTCAAATAAAGCTTCGATGACGCTACGATTTTTTAAGTTGATATTTTCTTTTAAGTCACAAGTTAAATAACGTACGTGTTCATCTTTTGATAGATAATCCAAGACATCTAATATTTTCATGACCTTTTGTTTATCGTTTAAGATGAGACGATTTCTAAAATAACCTAGATCAGTGGTCAAAGTCTTTTGATAATCTTTTAATTCGTCTTTATTTATTAACGCTACGATATGAAAATTGATGATATCTTCGATCGTTATCTTATAAGATAAAAGTCTTAAAGAATCATCTTTTAAAACATCTTTATCTTCGATGAGAAATTTTAATGTATCGAGTTCTTTTTCATTGCTTGGTAAATTTAAATTGAGAATTTGAAAATAGGAAGCATCTTCTTTACTTAGATGATGTAGGCCTCGCTCGAACGTCTTGATGTCATTTTCTTTCAAAGTTAAGGAAATCATAAATTAGTCTCTATTATTTAAGCATGAAATGAAAGAAGGTGCAATTTTTAAAATAATATTGTTTGAGTACAAACAAAACTGGCATACTATAAAGATAAGGAGGCTCATATGTACACACCTAAAATGTCCTTAACGGATGAAGAATTATCAATTTTAAATGGTGATAAAGGTGAGACGCTCGCAAAAGTGATGGAAACAGTCGTGCGCTTCGGCGATATTTTTGGCGCACCAAAACTTGTGGAAGTCACCCATCACGAAGGTCACCTTGTCACATCTTTCGGTATCGGTTTACTTAAACCGTTATTTAAGACGATGGACGAACTTATCGCTAGTGACTTGCATACGATCGGAAAATTTACTTTAGATCCAAGGCCACTAGATTATAAGAACGTCAAATGTAATTTATTAGAAAAACTTGTCTTTTCTAAAATCATGTATTCGAAGCAAAAAATGTACGAAGAACAACTGAAGAAAGTTGGTCTAAAAGATGAAAATGCTTTCTCTTGTACATGTTATCTAAAAGAAGTTGGTAATACGCCTAAGAAAGGCGATATTCTTTCTTGGGCTGAATCTAGCGCGGTCGTCTACGCAAATTCAGTCTTAGGTGCAAGATGTAACCGTAATAGCGGTATGCTCGATTTATTTGGTTCAGTCCTAGGTAAAGTTCCTTACTTTGGTTTACTTACTGACGAGGGAAGAAAAGCCACTTGGAGAATCGAAATTAAAACATCCAAACTTCCAGAAGCTCAAGTGCTTGGTTCCGCTATCGGGATGAAAGTAATGGAAGACGTTCCTTACGTCATCGGTCTAGATAAATTCCTCGGTAAAGAATTAAACGACACCACCTGTGCTTATCTAAAAGATTTTGGTGCCGCTAGTGCTTCAAATGGGGCGGTCGGTCTATATCATGTCGATAACTTGACGCCTGAAGCTAAAGAACTAGGCCAAAAACTCATCGTTAAAGACGCTAAAACTTACGTCATCGATGACGAAGAACTAGAAAGAATATATCAAAGCTATCCTATCATGTGGAAAAAACCTAATAAGAGAGGCAATCTCGTCTTCATCGGTTGCCCACATCTTACTTATTCGCAACTCGTCGATTGGACCAATAAGATTGGACGTAGTTTAGCAAAACATGGTCGAAAGAAAGTTAACCGCCGCGTCATCATGACTTGCGCTCCTGATGTCAAAGAAAAGTTTATCAAATCTGAACAATATCCAATGCTTATGTCATATGGTGTTAAGTTATCATCCATCTGCCCGTTAATGTATACGAATAACCCTATCACACATAGTAAACGTATCATGACTAATTCGAATAAATTAAGAACTTATTCGATGGCAAGATATTATAAAGATGATGATCTTTTAGAAGTCATCACAAAAGGAGGCAAATGATGAAAACATTCAAAGGACGCGTCCTCGCTAGTGGACATTTTAAAGGTGAAGCCATCGTTTCTCATCAAGGTGTTAACACCCTAGCGACTTTTCAAAAAAGTGCATTAAAAAATGCAAAGCAAGTTATCGCTAGCGACCAAAATAACCCGGATTTGTTCGGGAAAAACATCACAGGCAAGGCTTTATGTCTTCCTATTACCATCGGTTCCACTACCGGCGGTTTAGTCATCCAAACAGTCTGTTCAATGGGCATTAATCCTAGCTGTTTTCTCTTTTCAGAAAACATCGATTCACTCGCCGCTTCCGGTATCGTCTTGGCCAAAGTTTGGAACGACTCTGACGTCATCGCCATCGATGGTTTAGGTAAAGAATTTTTAGACACTGTGAAAAGTGGTGATCAAATCGAAGTAAAAGAAGATGGCACCGTCACCATCTTATAAACTTACTTAAAAAAAATAAAAAGAAAACTGCGTCTTAGATATGAGAGGTACCCCAAATCCTAGACATTAGGAAAGGGGTACTTTTTTATGAAATATTCATGGGAATTCAAACTTGAATGCGT
>CALVUG010000021.1 GCA_944363535.1 uncultured Bacilli bacterium | reverse complement strand
TGGTGACCCGTATGGGGTTTGAACCCATGAGTGTATCCTTGAGAGGGATATGAGTTAGACCGCTTCTCCAACGGGCCACGTTTTATTATTATAGCAATTTTCATTTTCTTTGCATTAGGGAAATATAATTTAACTATGTTAATATATTACATATGAATAAGAAAACACTACTCATCTTTCCTTTGTTAATCACACTTGCGACAAGCTGCGGTCCAGATAATAAAACTTATGAAGTCGCACTTATTTTAAGTAACGCGAACGCTCAAGCAGTGAATGATCATAGTTTTAATGAAGCAGCCTACACCGCAATCAAAGATTATTGTGAACCAAGAGATATTTCTTATAACTATTTTGTTCCCCCGAGCGAAGATGAAGCCGGCTATCTAGCCACTTTTGATACCGCTGTAGAAAAAGGAGCGAAAATTATCATATGTGCAGGATATTCTTTTACTTCTAGTATCAAACTTGCGGCGAATAAGTATCAAGACATAAGTTTCGTCTTATTAGACGATACATTAGAGAACATTGATAATTGTGTAAGTATTTCTTTTAACGAAGAAGAAAGTGGCTACCTTGCTGGTTATGCTTTAGGGATGGAAGGACTTTCCGCTGTCGGCTTCGTTGGAGGTGGACAAAAAGATGGAAACGGAAACGACATTATTCTCGATCCTATCGTCCGTTTCGGCTTAGGTTACGTCAAAGGGATAAGCGATGCTTGGAAAGAAAAATCTTCCTATTTAGCTAATGAAGAAGTCATCAAAGTTTATTATGGTTATTGTTATACGTTCGAGGCTAATGATCGTTTAAGTGAAATTCTTAGCCAATGGTACGAAGTTGGAACGGAAGCTATCTTCACTTGCGGAGGTTCGATCACCGAAAGCGCTATCGCGGCGAGCGAACATTTAAATTTAACTGAACCAAGTGTCGTTGGGGTCGATGTCGATCAATCTTATCTTTCAAACTACGTTTTAACTTCCGCTATGAAAAATATCGCTCAAGCGGTATTGTTACAACTTGAAGCATTTTATAATAATGCTTTTGAAGGCGGAAGGCATCTCACCTATTCAGTCGAAGAAAATGCAGTAGGCCTACCAACGAATGAAACTTCTTTCAAATTTAAAAATTTCACCATCCAGCAATACGAAGAAATTTATCGACGCTTACAAGATGATGAAATCGATTTTGATATCAATTTAGATTTAGGTAAAACTGAACAAGGCGTCATCCAATTCGCTAACGAATTAGAAAACGTCGATATAACCTGGTCAGATATCGTCTTTTAATTTATTACAATAAATTATCTTCGGCAAATTTAATTCTATATCGCACTTCTTTTTCACCTAAGATCATCATGGAAGTAAATAAGTTTGGGCTACGTCTAGAACCAGCGATAGAAATTCTAATCATCTCCGCTACATCCCCTACTTGTCCAACGTAATCGTTTGGATTTGCCTTGTAAGTTTTATTGTCGCTAGCGAAGCGATATTTACGAGCAATTTCTTTTAATCCAGCGAACCAAACTTGTTCATTTTCGCTACTTAGTAACGTTAAAGATTCTTCTAAAATCGTCTTGATTAAAGTTTTATCAAATTTAGGATTGAAACTAATACCGCTATTTAGGATGATATCTTCATATAGGTCACGATAGAAAAATTTGATGCTCGGATAAATATCTTTATATTTCGCGTAATCTTTACGCGGATGATCACCATCTCTTTCGATATTTAAAATATGTTTAAAATAATTTTCATCGCGTACGATAAGTTCATATAACGTTTCTTCATACACTTTCGCGTACTCTTTAACATTATTAAATAATGTTTCTAGATCGAAAGATGCAATCACTTCTTTAGAATAATAATCTAATTTTTTCAAATCGAAAAGCGCTCCATCGAGGGACATCTTATCGAAAGAAAATTTAAACTGAGGATAATCTAAAACATTTTTCCCCACTAACCATTCTTCAAAATTTGAATTGACGATAGTCATCAAATAGACGATAAGTGAGACGGGAGGATAACCATTTTCTAAGAAGTAAGAAACGTTTGCCTCCGGATCTTTACGTTTCGAAAATTTTCTTTTCTTCCCTTCATCCATCTTCATAATTAAAGGAAGATGCGCGTATTTCACTAACGGGAAATTAAGACGCTTAAACATTTCGATATGAAGCGGTAAAGAAGAGATCCATTCTTCGCCACGGATGACGATGCTCGTACGCATGAAATGGTCATCGCAAACATGAGCGAAGTGATAAGTAGGTAAGCCATCGCTTTTTAAGACGACGACATCTAGATCATTTTCAGCGATATTGATATGCCCACGAATTAAATCTTCACAATCGATCTTATTTTCGTGATCGCCGTGCGATTTAAATCTTAAGACGTAATTTTCCCCCTTACTAATTCTTTCATAAGCTTCATCCACGCTTAAATTTCGACATTTAGCAAATTCACCATAATAGCCTGGCACCATCTTATTTCTTTCTTGAAACTCTCTTAATTTATTTAAATCCTCCGCTGTACAAAAACAAGGATAGACGTCCCCACGCGCCACCAATTCTTTTAAGACGATGCGATAAATATCTTTTCTTTGCGATTGCAAGTAAGGACCATAATTTCCTTTTTCCTTCGGAAGATCAAAACCTTCATCCGGTCTCACTAGGAAAGTTTTTAATCCTTCCACAAGCGTTTCTTTGGCCCCTGGCACTTCTCTTTTCGTATCTGTATCTTCTAAACGAAGATAAAAGATACCATTTGAGCTATTCGCTACAAGACGAGACACTAAGGAAGTAAAAAGTGAACCGGTATGTAAAAAGCCTGTAGGAGAGGGGGCAAATCTTGTCACTTCCCCTTCCACATCGCGCGGAGGATATTTCCTTTCTAAATCTTCGATGGTCAAAGTTACATCTGGGAAGATAAGTTCGGCTAAGTCACGATAATTTTTCATAATTGTTGAATTTCCTTTGCTAATTATTTTTAGTTTGCTATAATATAGTCCGCTGCAGGTGTAGTTCAGTGGTAGAACACTACCTTGCCAAGGTAGTTATGCGGGTTCGATTCCCGTCACCTGCTCCACTCGCAAGTGTCCTAGTCAAGTTGGCTAGGTTTTTTTATTTTATGGACCAATGCATTTACTTTCAATCATTTTTTGAAAGTAACATATACATTATAGACTAAATGAGTGACATTTTCATAAAATAGAACGAAATTAAAACGAGTTTTTTTACCTAAAAACTCAAACGATGATAAAATATAGTTTATAGTTTGGAGGAAATAGTTATGGCAGCCACAAAGAAAGTGACCAAAAAAGTCGAAAAAGAGACGAAAGTGACGACGAAAAAAGTTGAAAAACCAGTTAAGGAAGAAGTCGACGCTAAAGTCTTAAAACAATATCACGTCTCGAAAAGAGAAGATGGCCGTTGGCAAGTAAAAAATGTCAAAGCGGAAAAAGCTTTAAAAATCTTCCGTACGCAAGCGGAAGCCATCGCTTACGCAAAGACGGTCGCGACTAATCAAGATGGTTCGATTCGTGTCCATTCGAAAGCTGGCAAATTAAGAAAAGCGAAATAAGGATGAATTTTGAAATCTTACTCGCCACT
Source organism: uncultured Bacilli bacterium (assembly GCA_944363535.1). Lineage (GTDB taxonomy): Bacteria > Bacillota_I > Bacilli_A > RFN20 > CAG-826 > CALVUG01. The sequence goes on along the minus strand of CALVUG010000021.1, from coordinate 14,044 downwards.
TCTAACGCCCATAAGTTAGAAGAATTTCGTCGTATCTTAGCCCCACATGGTATTACTCTTTATGGTATGAATGATTTAAACATGCCACTCCTCGAAGTAAATGAAGATGGGGACACTTATTTTAAGAATGCTCAAATTAAACTTTTAGCGTTAAGAAAATTAACTTCCTTTCCTATCCTCGCTGATGATTCAGGTTTAGAATTAGAAGCTTTCCCAAACTTACTTGGCTTACATACTTCTAGATACGCGAAAGGTTATAAAGATCAAAAAGAAGCCAATGAAAGTATTATTAAACTTTATGACAATAATCCTTCTTTAAAACGTGATGCGACTTTTAAATGCGCCTTATGTTTTTCTTTAAACGATGGGGATTTACGTTATTTTGATGGCAAAATGCCAGGTTTTATTGGAAAAAAGGCTACTTACGCCCATGGCTTTGGTTATGATCCAATTTTTATTTCTAAAGAAAAAAATCTTTGTGTCGCTAGTTTAAACGATGAAGAAAAAGACGCTATTTCACACCGCGGTAAAGCATGTAAAAAATTATTAACGTACTTAAAAATTAAAGGTCTAATTAAATAAACTTATTTAAATCTTTTTCTAATTGTCTTTACGATGTAATTTGCAAGACTTTCTGGCACGAAGTCTTTAATATCATCATGAAATAAGGCTAATTCTTTAATGCCACTAGAGGAGATAAAAAGCGTGTTCGCGCTAGGAAAAAAAGCGACCGTTTCAATATTTTTATCTAATGTATGATTAAACGCATATAGATTTTGTTCATTGATAAAATCTTCTTGATTTCTTATACCTCTAACGATGACTTTCGCCCCTTTCGCTCTAGCGAAGTCGATGACTAAAAGATTAGAAGAAACGACTTCGACATTGTTTAGATGTTTCGTCGCCTCTTTGAGCATATTTACTCTTTCTTTTTCATGAAATAAATATTTTTTATGTGGATTTAAAGACACTAAGACGATGAGATGAGCAAAGATTTTAGAAGCACGTTCGATGATGTCGAGGTGACCATTAGAAATAGGATCAAATGAGCCTGGATAAATTGCTAAGATATCTTGCATGATTTTAATGCCTCCCAGTTCAATAATTCATCGAATTCTTTTATTTTATCAAGTTCATCTTCTTCTTCATCAAATTCTAAGAAGACACCGCGTATTTTCTTATAATTCCATAGATAAGAATATAGTAAGATCGATAATCTTTCTTCGACGATAAGTTTGTCGATTTGTTTCGCTAATTTATCATTTAATTTCATTTTATGAAGGGAAAGTAATAATAGACGCATCTTATCGTTACGTATTCGATTTAGATGACTTCTCGGCGCTCTAGCGAAAATATCCCCTACGCCTAAATCGTAACGATTAAAAGCTGAGATAATAAGTAAGTGAGGATAAGTTTCTTTTACGTATCTTGTTAAAGCCTTGGAATTAATTTGTCCTACTCCTTCATTAAATAAGACGTAAGCTAATAGACCTGTAAAATTAAGATGCGCGTCGATATTATTCACTAATTCAAGTTTTAATTGGCTATAACTTTCTTTCTTATTTCTTCCTAGACGTAAGGAACGGTCAACTAGATAAGTTTCATCGCTTGTAAATTCCATAAATTTCACCCAGAGTTTCTTCTCGCTTCCGCTTGAGATGATTGGTAAAAGATAATAGATGCCAAGTCTATCTAATAAAGATAAGACTTTGTACGAAGGCAAAACATCTTCAAAATAGATGAGATGAAAACCGTTATCTTTCAAAACTTTATAGTAACTATAAAGTCTATCGATATCTTCGTAGACGATCGAAGATTTAAAAAAGTAACCAAAATCGATGAAACCTTTTAAGAAGATGATACGCCCATTTTCTAAAAGCAAAGGGAAATTATCTTCATCGTATTTAATCTCTAATTTTCTTAAACCAAAATAAGAACGCACTTCATCTTCGCCTACACGGATATTTACATCGTAAATCTTTGGGTGAAGATAGCTATATTCTTCTAAAGAAGAAACGTCGATTTCGATTTCATCAGAATGAAATTCTTCGATAATTTTTAAATTGTTATTATCATATATTTCTATAACTTTCTTCTCCTTTAATCCTTTAGGAAGAAGTTCGACTTTTAAACGATGATTTAAATGATCGTAATCGAGGTGATAATCTAATAGATGAATAGATGGATGAGCCTCTAAATATAAACCATCTAATAAGCCCGAAAGAGGTGAGATATTTTTCTTTAACCCATCGTAATTTTGTTTACCTTTTGCATAGACGCTCGTGAGGTTATCATCTCGGATGATGAAATAAATTTCATTTTCCCCTACTTTCAAATAATTTTTGACGTTCGCTTTCACTTCTAATAAAGGTAAAGCAGTCTCCATCACTAAGACACCATTAAGATAAACTTTCGCTAGTTGATCAACTTTTAAAAGATGTAAGGTTATTTCTTCTTCACTAAAAAATTGTTCATCGATGGTAAATGTTCTTTTTAGATGTAGATATTTAGAAGGTAATAATTCTTCTTTGATAGAATTGGGAACATCAATTTCTTTTTCTAACGTCTCATAAATTTTTGCGTCATCTTTTATCTCGTAATTAAAAGTTCCATCAAGAAGAAGAAATTTCTTCCTTTGTAAGCGTGGATTTGGATGATTTTTATCGAAGAAAAGATGACTCATAAAATCTATTCATCGTAATGCATTGTTAATCTAACAATAGGAGTGTAACTTAAGATGATCTTAGCGACACGTTCGGAAACATTATCAACTTTATATTCATTTACTAAATTCGTCGTAAGAGGCGCTTTCGAAGCGATATCGATGGCATTTAAAATATGTTTTTCATCGATTTGCCCTAAGATGATGCTACCTTGGTCTAAACCTTCCGGTCTTTCAGTCGAAGTACGAATTAAGACGGCTTTAAAACCAAGCATGGCACTTTCTTCCGTTAAAGTACCAGAATCAGATAAGACGACAAATGCATTCTTTTGAAGAGAACAATAATCGAATAAGCCAAAAGGCTTAAGTTCTTTCACTAAGGGGTGAAATTTAAAATGTCTTTGTTCGATGATATGTCTACTTCTAGGATGACATGAATAGATGATGGGCATCTTATAATGTTCCGCGACCGCGTTAATAGCGTTCATCAAAGACATGAAATGCTTTTCATTATCGATATTTTCTTCCCTATGAGCGCTTACTAAAATATATTGATTCTTCTTCAAATTTAAATATTGCATCGCTCTAGAAGTTTCGATCTTATCTTTATGATAATTTAATACTTCATACATCGGTGAGCCGGTGACAAAAATCGTCTTGCCATCCATCCCTTCACTTAATAAATATCTTCTTGAATTTTCCGTGTAAGGAAGATTGATATCAGCGATATGATCGACGATCGTACGATTGACCATCTCAGGAACGTTCCAGTCCCAACATCTATTACCCGCTTCCATGTGGAAGATAGGTACTTTAAGTCTTTTGGCTGCGATGGCAGAAAGCGCACTATTCGTATCCCCTAACACTAATAAAGCATCCGGTTTTTCTTTTTTGATTACCTCATACGACTTAGCGATAATTAATCCCATCGTCTCCCCTAAATCTTTTCCGACCGCAGAAAGATAATAATCTGGCTTACGAAGCTCTAATTGATTGAAGAAAATTTCATTCAATTCGTAATCGTAATTTTGACCCGTATGCACTAAGACGTGATCAAAATATTTATCTAACGCTCTGATCGTCATAGCGAGACGAATAATTTCAGGCCTCGTCCCTAAGATCGTCATCACTTTCAGTTTCTTTTCCATCGTTTAGACCTCCAAAGCAAAAGTATCAGGATGCGCTTTATCAAACATTTCATTTGCCCACATGAAAACGTAAGCTTTTTCTTCACCGATATTTTTAATATTATGTGTGTATCCAGGCGGAATATCTACCACGCGAAGTTTATCCCCGCTTACGCGATAAGTGATAACTTTATTATCATCGATTCTTCTAAATTTGATATCGCAAGTTCCTTTAATGACTAAAAACTTTTCGTTTTTCGTATGATGGTAATGATTACCTTTAGTGATTCCAGATTCGATGATATTTAAGGAAAATTGCCCTCTGTCTTCGCTTTTTAATATTTCAGTAAAGCTACCTCTACTATCAGAGTGACTTATTAAATCGTAAGCAAAATCATCTTCATCAAGGAAAGATAGATAAGTCGCATATAGTTTTTTAATAAAACCATTTCCTTGATTAACAATTTGTAAATTATTTCTACTTTCTTTAAAAAAATAAAGCATATCTGCAATTTCTTTAGGCGTGTAATTATCGTTCGTGGGAATGTATTGAATTTCTTTACTATCCCTTTTAGTTTTACCTTCGATTAGATCACATAAAGCCGAACATAAATCATCAATGTAAACGAAAGAAATTTTCGGTGCACTTTCGTTAATTTGAATATCTAAATTATGAGAAATATTATAACAGAAAGTAGCAATCATCGAATTGTAATTTGGTCTAGACCACTTACCAAAAACATTTTGAAAACGGAAGACGTAAACGGGATTATTACTTACTCTTTGATAATTAAATAAAAAATCTTCCGCCGCTTTCTTCGACTTCCCGTAAGGATTATCGTAAATCGCTTGGCTCGAACTAGAAAGGATGATAGGAGTAATTTTATTGTTTTCTTTTAAGATATTTACCACTCTCACTAAACTATTGACATTCCCATCGACAAATTCTTCTTTAGAAAGTGGACGGTTGACACCAGCGAGATGAACGATATATTCAGCTTTTAAAACATTTTCTTTCCAAGCGTAAGGTTCATCATCTTTATCTAGCCCTAAAACTTCATGCCCTCTTTCTAATAAGAAAGCCATCAAATTTTTACCGATGAACCCGTTAACGCCAGTAATTAAAACTTTCATTTTTTAAATAGATCCAATCTTAATAATTGTTTTTTCATCCCTTCGACGTCGAGTCTTTCCGTATTGTGCGAATTATAAGATTCGACATTTTCTAAAGCATGATTACCTTTTTCGACATATTTATCGTAATTTAAATCTCTATTATCTGCCGGAATACGATAGAAGCCCGGTAAAGAAATAGCCTTCGCCATCTCTTCAGAAGTCACTAAGGTCTCATATAATTTTTCCCCATGACGTGTACCGATGTAAGCTACACCAGTTTTAGAACCAGTAAGTTCAATGATAGCTTTCGCTAAAGTATCGATCGTCGCCGCTGGAGCCTTTTGAACAAATAAATCACCTTGTTCACCATGTTCAAAAGCATACAATACTAAGTCGACCGCATCTTCAAGCGTCATCATGAAACGCGTCATATCAGGATTAGTAATAGTGATGGGTTTCCCTTCGGAAATTTGTTCTAAGAAATATGGGATGACACTTCCTCTTGAAGCCATGACATTGCCATATCTTGTTAAACATAATACAGGGTCTTCTTTTAACATTTGTCTACTTCTTGCGATGACATTTTTTTCCATTAAGGCTTTTGTGATACCCATCGCGTTAATGGGATAAGCTGCCTTATCAGTCGATAAGAAAATAGCTTTCTTAACATGATTTTCCACGCAAGCAGTGATGACGTTATCGCTACCGATAACGTTAGTCTTACAAGCTTCCATCGGATAAAATTCACAAGATGGAACTTGCTTTAACGCCGCGGCAGAAAAAACGTAATCTACGCCTCTAAACGCCCCTCTAATGGAACTTAAATCTCTAACATCACCGATGTAAAATTTAAGTTTATCATTCGCATAATGCTTACGCATATCATCTTGCTTCTTTTCATCGCGTGATAAGATTCTTATCTCTTTGATATCCGTCTTTAAAAATCTTTCCACGACCGCATGACCAAATGAACCTGTTCCACCAGTCACTAATAATACTTTACCTTTGAAATCTAACATCTTATATTTACCTCTTTTTCCTTCTACAGATTAATCACTTTTCAATTTTATGATAACATAAATCTAGCATTTATCTTCATCGTTTTTGTCATTCGGTACGCTTTTTGTATTTCCTTCTACTTCATCTTTTCCTCTAAACGCTTGAAAAAAAGTTTTAAAGATTATCTTTATATCTAACCAAAGTCCGAAATGTTCAACATAATATCCATCTAATTTAGCCTTTTCAGGAATAGGTAAAGTATCTCTTCCATGACATTGAGCGTAGCCAGATAAACCAGGAATGATATCATTTGCATAGTATTTATCTCGTTCTTCCATTAAATCATATTGATTCCATAAAGCTGGTCTAGGTCCAACGATTGACATTTGTCCAAAAAGAATATTGAACACTTGGGGTATTTCATCCAAAGATGTTTTTCTCAAAAAATTTCCTACTTTGGTAATATATTGTTCTGGATTTTGTAAAGTATGTGTAGGGGCATTTGCAGGTGCATCAATATACATAGTTCTAAATTTATATATGTTAAATTCTTTCTTATATTTACCAATTCGCTTTTGCTTAAATAATATAGGTCCTTTGGAACTACATTTCACTAAAATAGCAATAATTAGATAAAGCCAACAAAAAACAATTATTGTCAAAAGAGAAAGGAGAATATCAAAAAATCTTTTGAATGGTAGATATATTTTTTGTCTTTTTTTTAAAAATGGTCGTTTCACTACTTCTTATTCTCCGTTATAGTGTAAGTTTTTATAATGCTAGCAAGCAATTGCTTTATTTCAAAATTATCGAGCATCTTAAAAGCCTTACTAATTTCATTAATGTCTTTTTCAATATCTTTATTGTCTTTTGCTTTTTCTTCAATGAAAATACGATTATTACTAGTTTTTTCTTGAGTCGTTAAATCGAGAAGTAATTCTTCGTATAGTTTTTCACCTGGTCTAAGACCAGTTTCAACAATATCAATATCAACATAAGGCACTAAGCCAGCTTGTCTAATCATTCGTTCAGCAAGATCTTTAATCTTTACAGGTTTACCCATATCAAGAATAAAAATTTCACCATCTTTGGCAAATAAACCACATTGTAAAATCAAGGAAACCGCTTCGGGAATAGTCATAAAATAACGTATGATATCTTTATGTGTTAATGTTAATGGACCACCGCTTTCAATTTGCTTTTTAAATAACGGCACTACACTTCCATTGCTACCTAACACATTGCCGAATCTTACAGCAGCGTATGTAGTATTTTTAGAAGTGTAAGCAAAATGTTGAATAATTAGTTCAGCAAAACGTTTAGTCGCACCCATAACGTTTGTTGGACGAACAGCTTTATCAGTTGATACCAAAATCATTTTTTTGACGTTATATTTATTTGCAAACCTTGCAACATTATAAGTACCAATAACATTAGTACGTATAGCTTCCATTGGTGAATCTTCCATCAAAGGAACATGCTTATACGCAGCAGCATGATAAATATAATCGGGACGATATTTGCTGATTATTTGCTCTATTCGAACATCATTATAAGTTGAGCCAATAAGAGTAATGACATGTGTTTCAACACTAGAATTATTTCGTAATTGTTGCGTTAATTCCATTTGAATTTGATAAGTTGAATTTTCGTAAATATCAAAGAGCACTAATGTTTTTGGCTTTGCTTTAAAAATTTGTCTCACTAATTCAGAACCAATAGTGCCCCCTGCACCAGTTACTAACACAACTTTATTAGATAGCATTTTATCAATTTCATGATTATCTAATTTTATCGAGTCACGACATAATAATTCATTTACATCAATATCTAATATTTTTCTTTCATGTGGTCCTTCCATTTCAGATAATAAAGGCATACGTTTAATCTTAACTGGACAAGACTCCAATAGATTTATAATATCAAAAAGTCTATCTTTCGAAATATTTGATATAGCAATGATAACTTCTTTTGCTTGATAAAAATCGATGATTTTTGAAATGTCACTAATTGGGCCTTTAATAGGAATATTTGCAAGCGATCCACCTATTTTGTTCGTATCATCATCAACGAACGCTACCACTTTACAACGTATATCGTGATTTCTTCTAATTTCATCAATAGCTACTTTTCCACTCGCACCAGCGCCAACAATAATCGTCTTTGTATAATCTTTTTTATCGATGAAAGACAAAATTGAAAAAACGCGTCGTAATAATCTAGTCGATGGTAATAAAAACACTAATGCAATAGTAGAAAGAGCCCATGACCAATAAAATTGTGGAATATTAGACATTATGTCATAAGCAGAAGCAACTAAAACAATTAAAGCAAAAATATGAATAATTAAAGTTAAAAAAGCTATTTTAATTGTTTCCATTAAACCAAATTCTTTGGTAACGATGTTATAGACCCTTCTAACAATGAAAATAACAACAGTCCCAAAAGATAAAGAAATAGCGTAAATAATAGGAACTGAAAAACTAGCAAATATTTCTTGTACATCAAAACAAGAGAAGAATGAAAATAAGGTTATGACGAATGTCAAAACAATGTCAGAAATTGCAAACAACCATCGAAAATTCTTCTTATTAGTAAGTTTCATCAATTTTCTCCACAAAAAGAAATGGAGCACCTGACGGGAATCGAACCCGCGTAGCTAGCTTGGGAAGCTAGAGTTCTACCATTGAACTACAGATGCGTGCTTAAAGTATAACAATATTACGTCTAAATATAAAGTGAAAGCAATTAATTTTCGATGCTCATTGCTATCGAAATTGCTGACGTATATGTTATAATATCGTCATGCAATCAAACGAAAAAGTAACAATTATTACGCCACTATATAACGCAAAAAAATATTTCAAAGAAACATACGACAGTGTGATAAAACAAACGTATAACAATTTCGAATGGATCATTGTTGATGATTTATCTACAGATGGTTCTTACGAATTAGCTAGCAGTTTATCAAAAGACGATAAGAGAATTATGTTACTAGAAGTAGATACAAAAGGCGGCCCGGCTAAAGCAAGAAATCTTGCATTAAAAAAAGCAACTGGTAAATATATAACTTTTCTTGATAGCGACGATTTATGGGATGAGACTTTTTTAGAAGAACAAGTTAATTTTATAAAAAATAATGGACCTATCATCACCGCTAGTTATCGTCGTCTAGCCACACACACAACAACAAATTTTATTGTTCCTATTACAACCAATTATAAAAAACTGCTAAATGGAAATCCGATGTCTTGTCTCACTACTATGTATGACAAAGATATTATTGGCGAGAACTACTTTCCAGAAGATTTGAAAAAAGCTGAAGACTACGTTTTTTGGTTAATTATGCTAAAAAGAGGTTACACCTGCAAAGGCAATCAAAAAGTTTTAGCTACTTATCGTATCTTACCAAATTCGAGATCTAGCAAAAAAAATGAACAGATTAAAGTAATGTATGACATTTATCACAAAGTTTTAAAAATTAATTGGCTCTCAAGTTGGTATCACGTTTTTAGATGGGCTCTTTACGGTTTAAGAAAATACAAAAATGTAAAATAAAAACAGAGTGGTACGCAATCCGCTCTGTTTTAAAAAAATAATAAAATGAATTAGGCTTTTCTCATCTTACCAGCACGTGAATGAACGCGATATGAGCCACCATTTTTAGCAATTAATTCTTTGGCATAAGCAATAGCTTCCGCTTGCGTATTAAACATCTTCAAAGCTTTCGTTCCACCAGCGAACTTAATTTGCCATTTATTGAGTTCTTTTCTTTCAGAAATATGATAAATACGTTTCGGCGTACTAGATTTAGAAGCTGGTTTCTTTTCTTCGACAGGTTTCTCTTCTTCGGTTGGTTGTTCAGTCACTTCTTCTTTCACAGGTTCTTCATTAACAACTTCTGAAAGAGCTTCATCAGAGGTAGGAGCCGCTACAACTTCAGGTTCTTCAACACTAACTTCTTCTACAACTGGTTTTTCTTCTGCGGCGTTATTTGCCACTTCTTGTAATTGATCAATTGATTTTTCTTCGCTTGCCACTTTAACTTCAAGTGGTCTTTTTGGCATCACACCAATGGCGACACAAAGTAGGATTAGACCAATAGCAAAAGATATAGTAATGATTAAAAGAAATAAATCCGTCGAACCCGTTAAAGCGACGAAAAGTGGGTAACTTAAGAAAGTTGCAACAATTAAAACTACACTCGCTCCAACATTTAGCCAACTAAGTACAATCTTATTTTTGATTGAACGAACGAGCGAAACGATAAGTAAGATGACACCGACGATGACGACTAGATAATAGACGATAGCAAGAATCATCATTATTGGACTATAGCTAAACACTGCAGCGAAATTAAATAAACCGGCTACAGTTTGAATAGCGGCCTCAATGTAGCCAAGTGAACCACAGACGATGATAGAAATAAGGGACATAACAATAGAAATAATTGCTAAAATAGTCCCAGCAAGAACTTTTTTATTCATAAAAGTTTTCCTCCCTAACTGACAATTATTATATGTGTATTATCTCAAAAATTAAATTAAAAAATGTTAATTTCTTACATAGTTTGAGTTTATGATAAAAAATTTTTGTCATTTTAAACAAAAAAATATCTAGCATGCTAGATATTCCTTGTCATCATTAATCTATGAATAATAATTTTAGTTTAGAGCTTTCTTAGGCATGACATCCAAAGCGAGGAAAGCAAAGACGACGCCGATACCGGCGAAGATGATGCTCGTTAAGAAGCCGCTATCAGTGCCAAATCCCGTTAAAGCCGCATAAGCGTAAGTTGGATAAACCGTTAAAACGATCACTAAGCCTAACACGACCGCACCAAAATTTAAGATACTAGAAATCTTTCCGGCCGTAATTAATCTTATTAAAGCCATAATAGTAGAAGTGACAAAGGCGATAATTAAGATGTAGAAAATAACTGCCGTAATGATGTAATCGATCGCGCCTGTAGTAAACAATTCAAAGTTAAAGAAAAGATTGTACGTAACAGATGTTACATCTAATAAACCAACTGAACCAGCGGTAATTAGACCTAAGACGCTACCGGCAATGCTTATCGCAGAGACGATGATCGAACCAATTAATTTCATTTTTCAAATAAACTCCTTTCAATAAATTATCATAGGCATAATGAAGTAAATTTCAAGCATTTTTAATGAAAAGCCGAAGTTTAACTTCGGCCTTACTATTCTATCTGGTGGATGCTGAGGGGATCGAACCCCCGACCTTCTGTACGTCAAACAGATGCTCTCCCAGCTGAGCTAAACATCCATTCATTCTGGGTTTGGTGCCGACTATAGGAATTGAACCTACAACCTACTGATTACGATTCAGTTGCTCTGCCAGGTTGAGCTAAGTCGGCGGTCGGCGTTATTTATATTATAAAAAATTGGCTTGTAATGCAACACGAAAATTACTTTCTCCTACATTTATGTGTGCGTAGTTATTATTCAATTGAAGGAATACCACTCTTCATATAAAATATAAATCACATGGGGAGTAGCGAAGTATAGCTTTCGACATCACGGATGAAATAAGATCCCGGAACTATACGAGCATCATTAGCGAGACCATAATTTTTGGAGGAACCACTAATGGGAAAAAAGAAAGAGCAAAGCCCTACCACTGCACCAAAAAAAGATAAAATCGCGTTTGAAACGCTAACGGTGAAGCAGACTGAAGAAGCCTTACAGACTGACGTAAGAAATGGTTTGAGCGAAGAAGAAGCTCAAATTAGATTAGAAAAATACGGTAAGAATCAACTAGAAGAAAAGAAGAAGAAAAGTTGGATTAGAATTTTTATTGAACAAATGAATAATCCAATGATTTTCGTCTTATTTGCCGCTATTATTGTTACCTTAGGTATTTCCATCTTTGAAACAATTAACGCTGCCGCAGCAGGTTGGATTATCGATGGTGTACCTGTAAATAACGTCTTTTTAGACGTCGGTGATTGGCCTGACGTCATCATCATCTTAGCAGTCATTATCTTAAATGCTGTCATTGGCACAGTGCAAGAAGTTAAGGCTCAAAATTCTTTAGAAGCTTTGAAGAAATTATCTTCGCCAGAATCAACTGTTATTAGAGATGGAAAAAGAATCAAAATTAAATCTGCTGATTTAGTTATCGGTGACGTCGTCGTTTTAGAAGAAGGTGACACAATAGGTGCGGACCTTCGTCTTATCGAAACAGTTAATTTAAAAGCCAATGAATCTTCTTTAACAGGTGAATCAGTCCCTGTAGAAAAAGATTGTGATATTACATTCTCGAAGAAAACACCCATAGGTGATCGTTTGAATATGGCTTACATGTCCACTCCTATCACTTATGGACGTGGCAAAGGTATCGTCACTTCCACCGGTATGAATACCGAAATTGGCACTATCGCACATGCTTTAGATAGTGAAGAAGAGCAAATGACTCCGCTACAAAAAACACTTGCTAAATTGTCTAAACTTCTTGGCTTATTAGCTTTAATTGTTGTAGTTTTAGTCTTACTCGCTGATATTATTTGGATTTTTGTAGATGGAAATCAAGGCGATATGAACCACTGGTTAGAAGCGGTTATTTCAAGTATCGCTCTAGCGGTCGCTGCTATTCCTGAAGGTTTACCAGCTGTCGTCACCATCGTTTTAGCCATAGGCGTTCAACGTATGGTTAAAGCTAATACGGTCGTAAGAAAGCTTAATAGTGTTGAAACTTTAGGGGCTGTAAGCGTCGTTTGTTCCGATAAAACTGGCACTTTGACGCAAAACAAGATGACGGTCGTCGAAGCTTACGTCGATAATAAATATTTCGTAAGCGATAATTTCAATCTAGAATCTGAAAATGAAGATTTAAAAATCTTAGCGACAGGTATGTCACTATGTTCTAACGCGACTGTCGATGAAGGTTTATATGGTGATCCAACTGAAATTGCCTTAGTAGCGTTCGCTAATCAATTTGGTTTAAATAAATCAATTATCGAAGAAAGGACACCTAGAATTGATGAACTCCCCTTCGATAGTGTGCGCAAGATGATGTCCACTAAACATCAAGTAAGCAAAAAAGAAACTATTACTTATACCAAAGGTGCTTTAGATAGTATTTTAAAATATACGAAAGAAATCTTAATCGATGGAGAAGTTAGACCTATCACAAAAGAAGATATACGTAATATTCACGCCGCTAATAAGCACTTCTCTTCTAAGGCCTTACGTGTCTTAGCTTTAGCGTATAACAAAAAAGATGCAATCGATGAAAATGATCTAATATTCGTCGGTCTAACCGCTATGATCGATCCAGCAAGGCCAGAAGCAAAACCAGCCGTCAGTAAATTTAAAGATGCGGGTATTACTACCGTCATGATTACAGGCGACCATAAAGATACAGCTTTTGCGATTGCAAAAGATTTAGGTATTGTCGAAAATATCGATCAATGTGTCATGGGTGAAGAAATCGATAATTTAAGTCAAGAAGAACTACAAGAACTTTGTAAAAAAGTTCGCGTCTTCGCTCGTGTTTCACCCGAAAATAAAGTCGCTATAGTTAAAGCCTTCGAGGCTAATGGTAACATATGTGCTATGACTGGTGATGGCGTTAACGATGCTCCAAGTTTAAAAGCTGCCGATATTGGTATCGCTATGGGCATCACTGGCACTGATGTCGCTAAAGGTGCTGCGGACATGGTTTTAACTGACGATAACTTTGCTTCGATCGAAAAAGCTGTCGAAGAAGGTAGAGGCATATACGCCAATATCAAAAAGACTGTCTTATTCTTACTTTCTAGTAACATTGCTGAAGTACTAACGATGTTCTTAATTATTTGTATCGGTTTCCCTGCCCCATTTATTGCTATCCACTTATTATGGGTTAATTTAATTACCGATTCTTTACCTGCAGTGGCGTTAGGTATGGATCCTAAAGATCCTAAGATTATGGAAGATAAGCCTAGAGACGCTAAAGAAGGTATATTAGCTAAAGGTGGCATGAGAGATATGCTTATCTTTGGTGCAGTTATTACAGTCGCCGTTTTAATTGCCTACTTTGTCGCAGCTTTAGTCTCACCAGAATTTTATTCTGGCGGCTATGCGACAAGCGGATGGTTTGGCATTAAAGAATTCTATGAAACTCATCC
>CALVUG010000020.1 GCA_944363535.1 uncultured Bacilli bacterium | reverse complement strand
GATGGCGGAGAAAAAGGGATTTGAACCCTTGCGCCCCTTTCGAGACCTATGAGCTTTCCAAGCCCACCCCTTCAACCACTTGGGTATTTCTCCGTGTCTAGGTTGCTTTTCTTTTAAAAAAGCATATAGATTATAGCAAACACTAACAAATAAATCACTGAAAATATTATAATTATTTTATGTTGAAGTTTTTGGTGAGTAAAAGTGATGATGGTGTAAGATTATTCAAATTTGTTAAAGGCCAATTAAAAAATGCTTCATTAGGTGCAATTTACACTTTATTTCGTAAGAAAGATATCAAAGTTAATAATCATCACGAAAAGAAAGACTACATTTTGAAGGCTAACGACATCGTTTTAATTTATGGTAACGATGAAAAATTAGCGACGTTTCTTAAAAAAAGTAAAGTAGAAGAGGCTAAACCTCTACCTTTTCATATCATCTACGAAGATGAAAATTTGCTCGTGATCAATAAGCCTCAAGGGATTCTTTCTCAAGGTGATAGAAGTGGTGAATTATCTTTAATTGAATATACGAAAAATTATTTTGCTTATAAAAAAGAAGATGCTAAAGTTTATCCTTTGCATCGTCTAGACCGCAATACGAGTGGCCTAATCGCTATCGCCAAAAATTATCACACTTCACAAGTTTTATCTAACTTGATGAAAGACCATCGATTTGTCGAAAAAATTTATCTTGCCTTAGTGGTAGGAGTAGTAAGTGAATCAGGTGAAATTTCTAAAAATTTAAAGAAGGATAAAAGAACTAATTTTGTCAAAGTGGATGAAGAAGGAAAAACTGCTAAAACGCTTTATGAAGTCGAAGAAACTTTTGATGAAGTAAGTCTATTATCTTTAACTTTATTAAGTGGACGCGGTCATCAGTTAAGAGTGCATCTAGCTTCGATTGGTCATCCTATCTGCATGGATGAAAAGTATGGAAACTTTGCTTTTAATAAATCTTTCCAACAAAAATATAAACTTCGTCACATCTTCTTACATGCGAAATCTTTACGTTTTAAAAATATTAAAGATGAGCAATTACAATATTTAAATGGTAAAATATTTCTAGCGCCTCTACCAAAAGTAGAGGAAGACATCATAAATATTCTTCGAGGAGAGAAATATGGAACAATATCAAATTAACGTCAAAAGATGGTTACAATCTTCGAAAGTAAATGAAGATTTAAAAGCGGAAATTCGTGCGATGAAAGAAACACAATTACAAGATGCTTTCTATAAAGATATCGAATTTGGTACGGCGGGGATGAGAGGAATCATGGGCCCAGGTACGAATAGATTTAATGTATTCACATTAAGGAAGGCTAATATTGGCTTTGCTAAATATTTATTAACCTATGTTAAAGACGCGAAAAGTCGTGGCGTCGTCATCGCTCACGACAATCGTTTAGATGCCGATAAGTTTCAAACATTATGTGCGGATGTCTTAAGAGATTTTGGTATCAAAGTTTACGTCTTCGATTCCTTAAGACCGACACCGGAACTATCTTTTGCGGTACGTGAATTAGGGACAGCGGGCGGCATCATGATCACCGCTTCACATAATCCAAAAGAATATAATGGCTACAAAATTTATGATGAACAAGGGGCGCAGCTCGTCCCACATAAGATCGCCCCATTAATCGACATTATCGCTAAACTCGATGATGAAATTAATTTAACTTACGAAAAAGAAGAAGTAAGAGGGGAACTTATTAAACTAGATGAAAGTATCGATGATAAATACGTTAATCTCGTGAAATCGATTGGGTTAAATAAAGATTTAGATAAATCTAATTATAAGATTGTTTTCACTCCTCAACATGGGGCATCTTACATGAATGCGATGCGTGTCTTTAAAGAATTAGGTTACGAAATTTATCCAGTTTTATCGCAATGTGATCCTGATCCTTATTTTCAAGGCACTATCACTCCAAATCCTGAAGATCCAAGAGCGTACGAAGAAGCGATCAAATTAGCAAAAAAAGAACAAGCGCAGTTCATCGTCACGACCGATCCAGACGGTGATCGCTGTGGACTTGGCTTTTTAACTAAAGATGGCGAATATAAATTATTGACCGGTAATCAAAGCGCTGTCATGTTACTTGATTACATCTTAAAAGTAAGACAAGAAAAAGGTTTACTTTCAAAAGATGGAGTCGTCTACAACACCATCGTCACTTCACCATTTGGTAACGATGTGGCTAAATCTTACGGCGTCAAAGTTGAATCGTTCTTAACTGGTTTTAAATTCATCGGGGAACAAATCCATCATGACGAAGTAAATGGTGGGCCACATTTCGAATTTGGTTACGAAGAAAGTTACGGTTGTTTAATAAAAGATTTCGTTCGCGATAAAGATGCGACGCAGGCCATCGTGATGTATGCTGAAATGGCTCTATATTATTATCGTCATGGTTTAGATTTAGATGATGTTTATCTTGCCTTAGAACAAAGACATGGTTTCCATGAAGATGAAGTTTATTCTCTAGCCTTCGAAGGTTTAGAAGGGGCTAATAAATTAGAAGCCTTACTTTCTAATTTAAGAAAATCTCCTATCACTTATCTTTACGATAGCGAAGTGATAAGAAGTGAAGATTATGGTTTAAGCATCGCTAAAGAAGGGGAGAAAGAATTTAACTTAACTCTACCTAAATCTGACGTCTTTAGACTATTCTTAAGAAATGGCGATATCGTCGCGATTCGTCCGAGTGGAACGGAACCAAAATGTAAATTTTATATCATGGCTTACGCGAAAGATGATAAAGTGCAGGGTAGAGCTAAGAAATTATATGATGCCTTACTTACGACACTAAATTTAAAATAAATCTTTCTCGTGTAACGTTAAAAGAGTTTGATAGACGCCTTCGTGGTCACAATCTGCGAGAGCGTATTTAATATGTTTTATTTCATCTTCTTTCAAAGAAGTGTTCGGCATGATGTAACCAAACTTCGCTAGTTCTAGCATCGTTAAGTCATTATCACCATCTCCAAAAGCGATGAGATGATTTTTATTAAGATGATAATATTTTAAGATGTGTTTTAAAGCGTGGCCTTTTGAGACTCTAACATCGAATACTTCATCAAAAGGTAAAAATGACCAGAAGCGACAATCTAAATTTTTCTCTTGTCTTACACGTTTATAAATCGTTTCGTTATAGGAAGAAACGTGTGGTTTAATGATGAAAGTAATAGGGTCTTTATCTAATATTTCACTTAGTTTACCAAAATGCGTTTTTACTCCTTGGTGGAAGAAAGTTTTTAAGACGTTTTTATCTTCTTTTAACATCCATATTTCATCGTGTGTTTCAAGTAAAACATTAGCGATATGATCTTTTAAATCTTCTACGATCTCGATGCATGTTTCATGATCAAAATGATAAGTAAATTTATCAAAATAATGGTCTTTTGCCACGATTGCCGCGCCATTATAGGCGATGATAGGGGTATCTAAGTCTAAGAGAAGATGATATCTTACAATAGCGCTTAAGGGTCGGCCTGAAGCTAAGACGATGTAGTGACCTTGCTCTTTTAAAGACTTTAAATAATTTAAAGTGCGCAAGGGAATTTCATGATTTTTATCTAATAAGGTGCCATCTAAATCGATGGCGATAAGATATTTATTTCTTTTCATTCGTTAACGATTAAGCCGACCGCTTTCTTTACTTCATTTAAGATTGGTCTAGCGCGTTCGCTCGCCTTTTTGGCTCCAAGTCTCAAAATATTATTTAATTCATCGCTATGACGAATCTTTGCATATCTTTCTTTCAAAGGATTAAGTTCGTCGTTAATAGCTTTCGCTACTTCTTTTTTGAAGGTACCATAATTTGCGCCTTCAAACTCTTTTTCTACTTCTTCGACGGATTGAGATTTTATAGAAGCGTAAATATTAATTAAGTTAGTGATACCTGGTTGATTAATTGGATCATATTTTACCTTACCGACCATATCGGTGACAGCGGACATGACTTTCTTCGTAATCGTCTTTTCATCATCGAGTAAGAAAATGTCACCCTTAGGATCAGATTTAGACATCTTCTTCGTCGGATCAGATAAAGACATGATACGTTTAGAAGACGTGTTCACTAAGGTGCGGGGTAAAGTTAAAATCTCACCATATTTTTTATTGAAGCGGTGCACTAAGTCTCTAGCAAGTTCGACGTGTTGAGTTTGATCTTCTCCGACGGGAACAAAACTTGCGTTATATAAAACGATGTCCGCACTCATGAGGACAGGGTAAGTAAAAATACCTAAGCCGATCGCTTCATTTTTCATTCTTTCCGTGATGGATTTAAATTGTGTCATACGGGATAGTTCACCCATGTAAAGATAATTCATCAAAATAGTATTTAATTCAGCGTGTTCGTGCACTTGGGATTGCAAAAATAAAGTAGACTTCGTAGGGTCGATGCCTGAAGCGATATATAAGGAAAGAACATCTAGCGTATTATTTTTTAAAACTTCTGGTTCGATAGGAAGAGTTAAAGCATGTAAATCAGCGATGAAAAAATAGCAATCATATTGTTCTTGATAAGCTTTTAAACGCTTCATCACGCCTAGATAATTTCCTAGGGTCAATTGTCCAGTCGGTTTTATACCAGTGAGTAAGATATCCATAAGTTCATTCCTTCTTTCCTAGATATTGTAATGAATACGCGAGCATTTTTCAAATAACCTATGGATTATTAGAAAAAATTTGTTAACTTAATTTGACATAGATGAGGAAGTTGCATATTATTTAAAGAGGTTAAAAATTATGATTAAGATATACGTTTCTCCTAGTTGCAGTTCCTGTCGTAAAGTGAAGAAGTGGTTTAAAGAACAAAACATTCCTTTCGTCGAAAAAAATATTTTCAATTCTTTAAATGAAAACGAATTGCGTGAGATGCTCAATAAATCATTAAATGGGACGGATGATATCATTTCCACCCGTTCGAAAATTATCAAAGAAAATAATATCGACATCGATAGCATGTCCCTTTCTGAATTCGTCAAATTCGTCAAAGAAAATCCTTCCGTGTTAAAAAGACCAATCATGGTCGATGATCATCGTTTACAAACTGGATATAACGAAGAAGAAATTCGTACTTTCATCCCAAGAGCGAGAAGAATCGCTGAGATGGCTTGTAATCGTAAGGATTGTTCAAAATATGATTCTTGTCCATCAAAACTAGGGGAAGATGAATCAAAATGTTAACTCTCGCAAACGAAGAAATTAATTTATTTTTCGCTAATTATTCTTACATCATCGCTATCATCGTGTTTTTCATCATCTTAGCGTTCACCGTTTTTCTTTTTCTTAATAAGAAAAAAGAACGTAAGATAAGTTACGATAAATTTATAAAATTATTCGTCGCGAATAACGTAATAAACTATGAAAGTAAAGATGATTGTTTAATCATCGAAGTAGAAGATAAAAACATCGTTAAAACGCACAAGTTATACGATTATGATTTTCATTACGAAAATATCGATAATAAATTCATCTTTAAATATAGTGAAAATGAAAAAAGATGCGATATTTTAAAAATTCAAAAGTCTTAAAGAATGACGAATATCTTCGATAGGTAAACCCATGACATTGTAATAACTACCTTCGATACGTTCGATCAAAGGAAAATCATCTTGGATGCCATACGCTCCAGCCTTATCTAAGGGCTGGTATTTTTTTACGTATGCTTCGATTTGTTCTTCGCTCAATTTTTTAAAGTAGACGTCAGTCTTAACAGTTTTAGAAATCTCATATTTTTTAGAGATGATAGTGTAGCCACTTAAGACGACGTGCTTCTTACCACTTAATAGTCGTAACATCCTTTTAGCGTCTTCTTCATCATGTGGTTTACCTAAGACCTCGTCTTTTAAAACGACGATCGTGTCGCACGCTAAAACGATATCATCGACGTGCGATTTATAGACTTGATAGGCTTTTAGCCTAGCGAGGTCGTAGGCTAAATCTTCATTTTTTAAATCCGGATGTAATGATTCATCATATTTAGAAGGGATGATGATAAAATCATCAGTGATCAAGCGCAAAAGTTGTTGACGTCTTGGGGAACTAGAAGCCAATATTAACATTATTTAATTAACCTTTCATTTTATTAATTAAAATGATGATCATCGGTGAACGCTCAGTTAGACTATAGACGTATTTTTTGATCATTTGTTCGATGTTATGTTTAACTTTTACTTCGTCGAATATTGGTGCTTTTAAAGCGAGTAAGATTTCTTCTTTCACTTTGTCTTTAATTTCATCGAGTACATCGTTATCTTCTAGATACATGAAGCCACGCGAGAAGATGATTGGTTCATCGACGAGATCACGATGTTTTGTATCGACATTAAGGGCGGTGATGATAAGACCTTCATCATTTAAAACTTTACGGTCGCGGATGACGTTTGCGTTTAGTCCAGATAAGTCATTTCCGTCGATGTAGACGTCATCGGCAGGGACTTTGCCGTCTTTTATGATGAATTCGTTTTTCATGTTGAGCACGTCACCGTTTTCGTTGATGAAAACATTTTCTTTCGGAATGCCTAAGGAAATAGCAATATTTCCATGGATTTTTAACATGCGATATTCGCCGTGCATCGGCATGAAATATTTTGGTCTTAATAGTTTTAACATCAAGCGTAATTCTTGTTTAGCGGGGTGACCAGAAGAATGAATTTCACTAAAGACTGTGTTAGTTAAAACGTTCGCCCCTGAACGCGTTAATTTGTTGACGACGCGGTTGATGGAAGCGCCATTTCCTGGAATGGCGGAACTTGAAAAGACGACCGTATCACCTGGGATGATAGAAAGTTGTTTATGATCACCATTAGCTATTCTTGCTAAAGCCGCCATCGGCTCACCTTGTGAGCCAGTGCAGATGATGCATAATTCATTATTTCTTACCATTTTGACGTGGTCGACATCGACGATTTTTTCATCGGGAATGTGCATGTAACCGTATTGTCTAGAAAATTCGACGACAGCTTCCATCGAACGACCGACGACGCATACTTTTCTTCCAAATTTAACAGCGGCTTCAATAATTTGTTGAATACGCGATAAGTTAGAAGAGAAAGTCGAAACGATTAGTCTACCAGTCGCAGTGGAAAAGATGTCGTTGATCGATTTGACGACGTTAGTTTCGCTTGGCGTATAACCTTCGATTTCAGCGTTCGTAGAATCGGATAGCAATAAAGTTACGCCTTCATCACCTAGCTTCGCTAGTTTATCGAGTTCGATATCTGGTCCAATCGGTGTCAAGTCGATTTTAAAATCACCGGTGGAGACGATTCTTCCTTCTTTAGTATCGACGCATATCCCATAAGAATCAGGGATGGAGTGAGTGACGTGGAAGAAAGAAACTTTAAATTCGCCGGCGACATCGATGATGGAATCGGAATTGTAAGGGACGATACGCACGTTTTCTTTAATCTTATTTTCTTCTAATTTTCTTTTGATTAAGGCGACGGCGAATGGTGGAGCGTAAATGATGGGAATGTGAACAGTTTGAATTAAAAAAGGAATCCCACCGATATGGTCTTCATGACCGTGGGTGATGAAAAGAGCTTTAATTTTATTACGATTATTTTTTAAATGTGTATAGTCAGGGATGACGTAATCGACCCCAATTAAATCTTCTTCTGGAAATCTTACGCCAGCGTCGAGCAAAATGATGGAATTCGCGCTTTCGATAGCGTAGGTATTTTTCCCTACTTCACAAAGACCACCTAAAGCGTAGACGCGTATCGGCTCAAATGAAAGACTAGACGACATATATATTTACCTCCTTTCGAGGACAAGCTGCATGCTCATGTAAGATAGTTCTTACAACTCATTATGCCATTATTTTTATAGTTTGTCCATAAGAGAAAATGATTATTTTTAAATGAATTATGACGATAGAACTACTATTTTAAAATTTATAAGGCGATAGCGGAATCTTTAATTTTAAATGGTTCAAGCTTATCGATATGATCGTAATATAAGACGCCATCGAGATGATCAATTTCATGTTGTAAGGCGATAGCGAGCAAATCTTTAGCTTTGAAAGTAATCATCTTATCATCGAGATAAGAATAAGCTTCGATAGTAACTTTGTAACTACGATAGACGTAACCTTCATGTTTTTTTGGCACGGAAAGACAACCTTCCCCGTTAGTGAGATAAGCTTCTTTGACGCTTTTTGAAACGATGATAGGATTAGCAAGAACGTAACTTACTTCCTTATTTTCATCTTTGATGTAGACGGCGATAAGACGTATATTTTTATCTATTTGCGGAGCGGCAAGCCCGATGCCAGGCTGAACGTGATATTTTTCAGCGAATTCATCATCTTGAGACATCTTCAAATATTCGAGCATCTCTAAGCCTAAAGCTTTATATTGATTTAAATCTTCTTTCGCGATAGGAGTGGACCTCATCCTCAGCGATTTTTGTTTATCTTGGACAATCTTAAAAATTTTCATGAATTAATTTTATCACTAAAATAGTTATAATGATAATGATATGAACGATTTACTTTACGAAGATATCCAAACTTTAAAAAATAAGATTGCTTCTTTAGAAGAATATCGAAGATTAAAAGAAGTTTCTTCATCGATGGAAAATGACATCGAAGTGATAAAACTATATCAGGCTAAAGAAAAAGCTCTCTTACTTTACGAAGATAGTTTAAAACATTTTTCATTCGATGATGACTATGTCATCAAACTAAGAAAGGAACTTGTAAAGGCTAATGAAATGCTTAACGTTCATCCCTTAGTGAAAGAATATAATGAGTTATTTAGATATTTAAGAAATATCGATCATAAGATTGAAGAAGAAATATTTCTTCCTTTTAAGAAAGGTTAATTTATTTAGATGCGTATCGTCGGTGGATCATATCGTCATAGACTAATAAATTTTAGTATTGATAAAAATGTACGCGCGTCTAAAGACCGCGTTAGAGAAGCCATTTTTAATGCCTTAGGGCAAAATATCGACGGCGAAGTTTTAGATCTATTTTGTGGCTTTGGAGGTTACGGCTTAGAAGCTTTATCTAGAGGGGCAAAATTCGTCACTTTTTTAGACCATTATCAAGTTCCAATTAATTGCTTAAAGAAGACTCTAAGCGATTTAAAAGTGGAAAAAACGCAGTATGAAATCATCTATGATGATTATAAAGCGATTTATCAAAGTAAGAAAAAATACGATTACATCTTCTTAGATCCACCTTATAAGTTTCCTCATTACGATGCACTAGTGACTTTCTTATTTTTAAATTTATTAAATGATGGTGGTGTTCTAGTCGTGGAAGCTGATCACGAGTTAAATTTTTCTTCTTTGAATTATAAAAAAAGCCGGATGTATTTACATAAACCAGCTCATATATTTGTATTAAGAAAATAAATTTTATTTTTTACTCTTTTTCACGTAACAAAGAGTCAAATTTAATTTTTTCGTATCCCCACGTTTCTCCGAATAAAATAAATTATCATTTTCGTAAGTGCAGTAGGGGCTTAAATCCATGTTAGAAAATTTGAAACCAATCTCTTCTAAAGTTAAGACGTTCATCAAAGGAATATCGACGTAATTGACTTTATTCGCCGGTTTGATGGCTCTAGCAAATCCCTTGGCGATAAGTTCTTCTTTCTTCTTATCGTCAATCGTCACGCTGGAAGAGTGGATGCTCGGGGCGAAATAGACGCATAATTTATCAGGATGATAGCCTTTTTCGACGATAGCTTTCGCTAAGTCGATCACTTCGCGGTTCATCGAAGCATTCAAATCGAATAAGCCCATGGCGAATACTTCTAGTTTAGGATGATAGATGATGATGATTAGTTCATCGTGATGTAAGATGCCAAGATTTGCTTCACCTTCTAGATGTAAAGGGTAATTACCTCTTCTATTCGCGTAAACTTTTGCTTCGACACCAAGTTTATTTAAAACTTCTTTTTCGTAATCTTTTTGCGATAGGAAAGGAATGTCACTTAAAAAAGCTTTGACAGTCGTGATGCTAGTAAGATGTGGATTACGTAATTTGTTGACGATATTATGTTTCATACATTTTAAAAAACCGCATTGAAGCGGTTCTTATTTTTTTAATTAAGCATGATAATCTTCGGCGAATTTACCAGTGTGATTCCATGCGTCCATGATAAGTAACGCACGCGTACGATCATTTTCATCATCATTTTCTTCTGGAGTCAAGACGAAGAAGACTTCGGAGATGACATCAGTTCTTACTTCTGCGGTAAAATCGATGAGTAAGGTCGTCGGAGTTTCGAACGTTTCAACACTAATCATGGCATCGAGTTCTTCTTGATAAGTAGCGGGGGCGTTAACGTAATATGGTCTTTGCGTCGCATCTTCCGCTGCTCTTTCAAAAAGTGTGCCACCCCAAGTGCCGTTATAATAAGTTTTCCAAGCACTATTTTCGATGAGGTCAGATTTATCGTCGACTTCTTGTAAACAATCGACGGTGTGGAATTTAAATTCTAAACCATCATCTGGTGTGAATAAATCGTTGCTACCCCATTCCTTGGCGACAGTTTCGAAAGCGCCTTTCATCGTTTCGCAACCAGCACAACTATCTTGATAGAAAGTAAGGAAGAATTTTTCACCATATTTATCGATGATGTCTTCATCTCTTGTTCCGTCTTCACGGAAGTTTAAGATGGCTTCGGTAAGCTTTTCTACATCGCTCGTGCCATTTTTACGTTTGACACCATTGAGTGAGACACGATAATTATCGTAGAATTCGTAAGTATCTTCTTCTAAGGCTGCTTGGATAGCAGAGGTAATGGGAGGGATAGAGAAGATGACAGCAAAGATGACACCGACGATGAGTAGCGGTTGCACCCAAGCTGTATTTTTAATCCATTTCCATATTTTAACGAAGAAATTACCAATAGCGCGTAATACTTTCATAAGACCCTCCTAAATTGATGAGCGATAATAATATTATCACTCGGTGAACACTAATTCAACGTTTATAATAATAATAAAAAAATAATTCATTTATCAAGTAGATATTTTTAAAGTCTTATGTATAATAGTAGCGAGGCTATATGAAAAGAATCAAAAGAATTAAGAAAAAAATTGATAATTTCCTCTTCGATCACCCGATACTAAGGAATACATCTTTTTATACTTATAGCATTATCTTTTGCTTATTTTCGGCTTTCTTACTCGCTTTTTCGATTCGAACATTCATCACTCCAAGCCAGATGATAGCTGGCATCGAACCTGGTGAATTACCCCGTATCGTCTCAGGTGGGATAAGCGGTGTTTCACAAAACATCGTCAAAATTTTCCAGATGTGTGGTATGACGGAAGAAAGTTTAGTAAATACGATTCAATCTACGTTCTACGCTATCATCAATATACCTTTGATCATCTTAGCGTTTTTAAAGATCGGTAAGAAGTTCGCTATTTTTTCTGCTATTAACGTCGTCGCCACGTCTTTATTTATTCAGTTCTTACCAAGCGATTTCATCGATGGTATTTCCTTACATTTTGCTAATCAATTATTAGCAAGAGGTTTATTTGCTGGCATTTTCTCTGGTCTATCGACGGCGATTGCTTTCAAGGTTAATCAATCCGCGGGTGGTTTAGATATTTTATCTTTTTATTTCGCGGCGAGAAAAAATAAGAGCGTCGGTTCTTACATCGTCTTATTTAATGCTTGTATCATCGGATTATACGCAATTTTATCTTTATTTAGTCCCGATACGTTCCAACTTCATTTCGCTGCCATCGAAGCTTACGTCTTCCCAAATGATTTCTTAAAATTATTCTCTTCCATCTTAACTTTAACTTTATTCTCCGTCGTCTACATGTTCGCTTACGCCTTAGTAGTGGATTTAATCAACGCGAGAAATAAGAAAGTGCAAGTGCAAATTATTACTGAACAAGAGACGCTTAGTGATATCTTGATCGCTAATTTCCCTCATAGTGCGACTGTGCTTCATGGGACGGGGGCGTATTCTAAAAAAGATAAAACTATCATCTACATGGTCGTTTCGACATCTGAAACAAAACATGTCGTCAAAGTCATTCAAACAGCGGACCCTAATGCTTTTATAAACATCATCAATCTACAACAAGTATACGGTAAATTCTTCATCCGTCCGATGGATTAATTAATAAAATTTTTATTAATTCCCTCTTGTATCATAACTTTTTTGGTCTATAATTTAGTGGCGATGAAAAAAGAATTAAGACTTTTGACAATCCAAGATTATTCTTGTCTCGGAAGGTGCTCTTTAACGGTCGCCTTACCGGTCATTTCAGCTTGCCAAATTGAATGTGTGGGTGTTCCTTCCGCCATTCTATCAAATCATACGGCGGGATTTCGTTCTTGGACTTATCTAGATTTAAAAGATGAGTTATTAAAAATCGTCGATAAGTGGGACGAATATAAGCATCATTTCGATGCGATATATACAGGTTACCTTCCGACGAATCAAATTGATATCATCAAACAAATATTCATTAAATTTAAAGAAAAAGATACTGTCATTTTCGTCGATCCGTGCTTCGCTGATTATGGGAAAATGTATGCTGGTTTTGATAAGAGTCACATCGATAAGATGAAAGAACTTATTAGGATGAGCGACGTCATTTTACCTAATTTAAGTGAAGCTTGTTTTCTTAGCGATACACCTTATAAAGAAAATTTTACTTTAGATGAAACTTTATCTATTTTAGATAAATTATCTACTTTTGGCGTCAAAAAAATCGTCTTAAGTGGTCTAACTTTCTTAGAAGGGAAACTTACTTCGATCGTTTACGATTGTAAAAGTAAACATTACGTTTTAGCTTCCACACCTTTTTATCCCTATCGTTTCCATGGGACAGGGGATTTATTCGCCTCTAGTTACATCGCTTTATCGATGCGTGGTTTAGATGATGAGTTAGTGTTAGACACTACACAAAAATTTATCGATTTGGCGATAAGAAAAACTTTAGAATTAGGGGAACCTAATCTATGTTATGGCGTTAATTTTGAAAGTGCGTTAAGTGTCTTAATTGATGCGATAAAAGGAATTGAATAAAATTTAAGTATGGGCAAATTATATAAGAATCAAACTTTTGAAAATGAAAGAGATCTCTATGGTGCACGGGATGTCATTATCGAAAATTGTTTAGTGGATGGCCCTAGCGATGGAGAATCTTTTTTAAAAGAAGCTAGTAACGTCCAGGTACTAAATTCACGATTTCACCTTCGTTATCCTTTTTGGCACGTTAATAATTTAAGCATTTCTACGAGTGAGATGAACGAAAATTGTCGGGCCGCGATTTGGTATAGTAAAAATATCGACATTAGAGATTCTAAGTTAAATGGTATCAAGGCTCTACGCGAATGCGAATATATTAATCTAGAAAATTTATCCATCAATTCCCCGGAATTTGCGTGGAAAAGTCATCATATTACCGCTAAAAATATTAGCCTAACAAGCGAATATGCTTTCTTAGAAGCAAGCGATGTCACCATAAAAAATTTGACGTTCGAAGGAAAATATTCTTTTCAATATACGAAAGACGTCCAAATTTCTCATTCTAAATTAGTGACGAAAGATTGCTTTTGGCACGCAAAAAACGTCACCATCAAAGATTCTATTATCGAAGGCGAATATTTAGCCTGGTATAGCGAAAATCTTACTTTGATCAACTGTAAGATTAGTGGCACCCAACCATTTTGCTACTGCAAAAATTTAAAACTTATCAATTGTACGATGGAAGGGTGCGATCTAGCGTTCGAATATAGTGAAGTGGAAGCGAATATTGTTTCTTCGATGAAATCGATTAAAAATCCAAAGAGTGGGAACATTACAGTTCAACAAGTCGACGAAATTATTATCAGCGAAGATAGTGTTTATCCATGTGAAGCAAAAATTGTAGAAAATGGTAAAATAAAATCATGAGTGAAAAAGCAAAGAAAATAATAACTTTAATCGAAGGAATTCTTCTCCTTCCTGCTCTTGGCCTAATTATGACTGACGCTATTATGGATATAATTTATGTTGGTATGGGTCCAACACTCGTTACATCAATTTTACTTATCATCATGTCAGGATGTAGCCTTTTGATGGCTTTTTCTTCTTTTGGTTTCTTTAAGAAAGAAAATTCTAAATTTTTGCAAAGTGGCTACACTTACATTTTTAATTCTATCGGTGTAGCTTTAGTTATTGCTGGTATCATGTCTTCGATTGATGCACCTAGCTTTCAAGCCCCATTAATTTATGCTCTTTTAGCATTAATTATCATTTATTTTGTAGTCTTTAGCTTCTTCGAAGGAAGAAAAATACTTAGACCTTTTGCTCCTTTTACAACGATTATTTTAATTATTTGTTTTGGCATCTATGTTTTCTTAAATCCGTCGATTTATAATTTCTTTGGTTTTGGTTTATTATCACTTTGTGTCATTTTAAACATGATTAAATCATTTCCTAAAATTAACCACAAAAATAAAGAAGATAGTAATAGTTCTTCATCAAATACTTTAGATAATTTAGATAGGTCAAAGGATCCATTAGAAACTATTGCTTCTAACGTAGAAGATAGAGATTAAATAATTTTTAATTATTTATTTTTATTATTTATTTAATAAAGAATTTTGTTCGATGACTTTATCTTTAAGATATTCAGGAATTTGTTCGTAGTGGTCGAATTCACGGGTGAAGAAACCTGAGCCTTGCGTGAGCGATCTTAAGGATGAAACGTAATCTAAGATTTCAGCTTCCGGAACAAGAGCAACAATTTCTTGACGACCGCCATCATCTTCTTCGAAAGTTAAGACGCGACCTCTTCTCGAAGTTAAGTCACTTAAAACGTTACCGACGAATTGTGATTCGACAGAAATTTTCATGCGGATGATCGGTTCTAAAATGATTGGTCCACACTTTGGATAAGCATTTTTAAACGATAGGATAGCGGCCATCTTGAAGGCGAGTTCGTTAGAGTCGACATCATGATATTTGCCATCGAATAAAACAGCCTTAACATTGATGACCGGGAAACCAGCGAGTTGACCTTGTTGCAAAGCTTCATAGAAGCCTTTTTCGACCGCGGGGAAGTATTGTTTTGGTACTGCTCCTCCGACGACTTCTTCTTCAAAAGTTTGTCCTTCGCTCGGTTCAAATCGCATCGTGACGATGCCGTAGAATCCTGAACCACCCGATTGTTTGACGTAACGACCTTCCGCAGAAGCGGTTTTTGAGATCGATTCACGGTAGACGACTTTAACATCTTCCGTCGTCACGTCGATCTTATAGGCTGATTTAATACGACTTAATAAATATTCGATGTGTGTATTAGAAAGGGCACCTAAGAGCAATTGATGCGTTTCGACGTTACGACGAATTTCTAGGGATGGATCTTCGATCTTTAAGAAATCTAAAGCTTTAATAAGTTTATTTTCATCATCTTTATTCTTCGTGACGATGGCGCGATAATAAATGGCGGTAGGAAGTTTGATCGGTGGATAAGTGACGACATGTTTTGGACTAGATAAAGTCATACCGTTTCTTAATTCATCAACTCTACCGATAGCGACGATATCGCCCGCGATAGCAGATTCAAGATTGATACGGTTTTTACCATTTAAACGATATAGATTCGTAATTTTAACACGTTTATCAAGATTAGAAATGACGACTTCATCACCGTTATTTAAGACGCCAGAATTAATTTTAAGATAGGCTAAGAAGCCGGAGAATTGATCGTAAGTAACTTTGAAACAATAAGCCGAGAATGGTTCATCCACCGAAGTAGCGACATTTTCTTTCTCACCTTTTTCATTCGTCACTTCGAATGGTTTTAAATCGGTGGGCTTCGGTAAGTAATCGATGATCATTTGTAATAAGGTATGGATACCAATATTTTTGATGGCTGAACCGACGAGGACAGGGGTAAGTTCACCATTTAAGACGCCGAGTCGAAGACCAGTTGAAATTTCTTCGTTAGTCAAAGGTTCATCGGAGAAGAATTTTTCTAATAATTTATCATCGGTCGTAGCGACGGCTTCACAGATGGTGTTATGGAGTTCAAAAACTTTAAGTTTTTTATCTTCATAAATTTCTGCGTCCACGCATTCTTTACCGTTATAGATACGGGCTTTTAGTTCGACGACGTTAACGAAGCCGTCGAAATTGTTCTCGTGGCCGAGTGGATAAGAGAATGGCACAGCTTCTTTGCCTAATTTTTCTCTAATATCTTCTAAGACGTTTTCAAAATCTTCCGTCGTCTTATCCATCTTATTCACGTAGATGATCGTCGGAATATTTCTTTTACGTAACATTTGATAATGTCTAATCGTTCCGACTTGGACTTTCGAAGCGGCATCAATTACTAAGATAGCGCCTTTGATCATCTTGATAGAAGAAATAGCTTCCGTAATAAAATCGTCGTTACCGGGAATATCTAATAAGTTGATGCGGTGATCAAGATATTCGAAGGTGACGACAGAAGTGGAGACGGACGATAATCTTTTCGTTTCTTCTGGTAGATAATCGGAAATAGTATTCTTCTTTTCAATCGTGCCTTTTTCAGCGAGCCCTGTGGCGATTTGATACATCGCTTCCACGAGCGAAGTTTTGCCGGATGATTGATGTCCTAAAACAACAATATTGCGAATTGATTCTGGATTATTATTCATAAGTTTTTACTTCCTTTGTAATCTATTTTAACAAAGAAGAGGAAATATGAGGAATGTTATTTTATCGATTTATATAAAAGGTTTAAAAAATCGTTCCATTTTTAAAAATTTTACTAAGGTAAGGAAAATATTTTACGAATTTTTTCTTTTTCTTATAACGAATAATTTTTTTAGTTGCTATAATACAAGTATTAGGAGATAAATAACTCATGGCAAAGAAAACAATTTACGTTTCAGGGCTTTTGAACTTTGAAACTATTTTGAATGTGGAATCATTCCCCATCAACTACTTCCCTATTACCTATCCATTCTTCGGTATTAATTCCTCCGTCTCTGGGACGGCTTTTAATATCTCGACCGCTTTAGCTAAATTAGGCGATAAGGTGTATCTTTCTTCTTATGTCGGCGATGATTTGTTAGGCAAGACTATCGTTAGCGGCGCTAAGAAAGCTAAGATCGATACTTCTAACATCAAGATGACGTTAGAATCAACCCCTAATATCGTCGTCTTAGTGGACGCGCATAGGAACGTTCAAACGTATTGCGATTTGAAAAATGTACAAGATATCGAATCTAATTTCGAAGAAGAAAAAACGAATATCGAAGCGAGCGACTTAGTAGTCCTTTGCAATTCTAATTTCAATCGTCCATTATTAAAAGAAGCGAAGGAATTAGGTAAAAAGGTCGCTACTGACGTCCATATCATCGGTTCGGTCGATGATCCATTTAATGAAGACTTCTTAAAATATTCCGATATCGTCTTCTTAAGCGAACGCGGCCTAGCGGGTAAGATTTATGAAGACTTTTTAGTGGATTTATATAATACTTACCATAATGAAATTATCGTTCTAGGTGAAGGGCGCGAAGGTGCGATGATTTTAGACGCGAAAAAACGAGTCGTCTACCATATCGATGCGATTACGATTAGAAAGATCGCAAATACGGTCGGGGGAAGAGATGCGTTGTTTTCTGCCTTCATCCATTTCTATTTAAAAGGTGTCGATTCTTTAGAAGCACTTAAGCTTGCCGAAATTTTCGTTTCTTATAAGATTGGTGAATCGGGTTCTGCGAAAGGATTCTTAAGCGAAAAAGAAATTCTTGAATACGCTAAAACGATCGACTTTGCGGTCTATAAGATAAGAGAATTTTAATTCAAAAAATTCTTAAATTTAATCTAGTAAATTGTAATCTTAAGTGCAACACTCTGAGATAGCTTCATATGTCATTTTTGATGACGATACCCAGTTGTTACACTTTCTAGGTCTATTGTTAATCAATTCTACTTTTTTATTAATATTAAAAAATAAATAATTTTTTTAAAAAAAGACATCATTCTAACAAAAGTGATGTCTTTTTAAATTAAAATCACGTAAATTTATGTAAATTATTTGCGAAAACCTATTATTTTGAAGATTAGTTCCATTCAACAGTAATTTTTGCTTTTGTACTATAAGTATAATCCCAATTATTGTTCCAACCTTCTGGTTTTTCACTAAATTGACAACGAACTAATAAATCTACACTATTATGATTAAAAATTAATTCTCCCATTTCTAAGACATTTGAAGGAATTGTGATCTCTTTTATTGCACAATTAGAGAAAGCTTGATTTCCAATAGATTTTAAATTTATACAATCTTCTAAATTTACACTTTCTAGGAAAGCACAAGTCATAAAAGCTCCTTCCTTCATTGTTTCAAGTGTTTCTGGTAATTCTAAACTAGTAATTTTTAATCTGGCAAAACTTCTATTTCCTATATATTTTAATGTACTAGGAAGAGTAAGGCTACTTATAGAAGTTGCTTTAGTTGGAAACAATGAAGTATCAGATTTACCATCACTTACTCCAACAGTTCCCTCTTTAACAGTAAATTCAGTCATTTTTACACTATCAACTGCTAATAACCAATTATCTATATAAAAACCTCCATTTTCCCAATTAGATTGATTTTTATATAAATCAGTTGAACCAAATGCATTATTTCCAATCGAAATAACACTAGATGGAATATTAATTTGACTTAAAGAATATAAGCCAGAGAAAGCTGAACTTCCAATTATTTTTAAGCCTTCTGGTAAAACTATACTTTTCAAATTTTTACCATTGTTAGTAAACGCATTAATTGCAATAACAATTGTTCCTTCTTTTACATTAATACTTTGTTGATTTAATAAATCATTATTTGTAGTAACCAAATAATTATCTACATATAAAATTCCATTTTCCCAATTTTTTGCATCATTATAATATCCAGATCCATATATAAAAGTATTAGTTATTTCAATCGGTTTTGATGGCATTTTTATATTATTAAGTAATGTGCAACCACTAAAAACGTATGTTCCTAGTTCAACTAAAGTATTTGGTAAGACAATTGAACTTAATTTTGTACAATTTTCAAAGCTCATGTCACCTATACTTGTAGTTTTATTTAAATCAACTTTTTCTAAATTTTTACAATCCTTAAAAGCATATCCCCAAATTTCTTTAAATGAATCTGGTGCTATAAACTCTTTAATTCCAGATTCTGCAAATGCATCATTTCTAATTTGAACTAATGATTGTGGAATATTTATTTTTTCTAATAAAGTACATTTTTCAAATGCATAATCTGGAATGACACTTATATTATCTGGAAGATTAACCTCTTTTAAATTAGTGCATCCATAACACATTCTATATCCTAAAGTTGTAACTGTTTCTGGAATTACAAGCTTTTCAATATAAATATTATTTAAAAATAATTCTTTTTTAATTTCTTTTACTTCTATATTATTAACTTGATTTGGAATAATAACTACATTATTTGTTTCACTAATACCATTTACTTCAGTTAAAACTCCTTCAGCACTTACAACAAAACTAATACTAGTTGGAAGATTTTCTCCCCATTTTGCATATAAAGTTATGTTTTGTGTAACTTCATATGGGAACGTAACTTTACTAATATAAGTATTTTCTAAATACCATCCTAAAAATGTATAACCACCTCTTGTAGGTATAGGTTCACTAGATATAATAGATGCAGTAATAGAATCCATCTTATCACCTCCACAAGTATCAAAGGTAACTGTGGATTCTTTTACTGGTTCTTCTTTAAATAAGTAATTGGCATAAACATTAATATTTTGATCCAAACTTTTATTTAAATATGTGTCTTCTTTTAATTGATTATTAAATGTATCTTTATCAAAAAACCAACCAACAAATTCATATGATTCTTTTTTAGGAGCCTCTGGAAGAGTAATTAACTCGTTTCCAGGTGTTTGTAATGTAGAAAAAATGTCATCATCAACATAAAAATTAATTGTATATTCTTGTGGTTCAGGAATTACATTTTCTTCATAATATGCATAACTATTAATATCATGTGTAAGTGCTTTATTAATAAAATAATCTTCACTTAATTTTTCATTCCATGTATTTTTATCTAAATACCAGCCCTTAAATGTATAATTATCTTTTATTGGAGCCTCTGGTAATGTAATAATTTCATATCCTCTAGTAGATATTTCACTAATCAAAGTATCGTCGTCGTAAAAAGATATACTATAAGTTTGTAAAGTAGATTGTGAATCATCACAAGAGGTTAAAGATAATGGCAAAAATAAAACAAGTGATGTATTTATAGCTAACAATAATTTGTTTTTCATCAATAAATTCTCCTTTCAGTGCAATGAGTAATATAAACGCTAAATTTGTCATTTTCAAGTTATTTGAAACTGCAAAAAAATTAATAAAATTGTATCCCTAAAAGATTTCCACACTAACAATAAAACGTGATCGATGTTATCCTCCAAACAAGGAGGATTTTA
>CALVUG010000019.1 GCA_944363535.1 uncultured Bacilli bacterium | reverse complement strand
ATGCAATAAAGTATGGAGGATGCTAAAATGAAGGAAATTAACAAAGTAGGACTTACCTACAAAAAGAAAACGCTACCCATCGTAAGGAACAATTCCTTTGAAAAGAAATTCTAAAGTGACGTCTAATCCCCCACAAATTTTACTTAACACGAAAAGGGTCGGATTACGTTTGCCTAACTCTAAATCTCCTAAGTAATTACGATTGATATCCGCTTTTAACGCTAAGTCTTCGATACTTAATTTTTTCTTCTTCCTTAGATATCTTATTCTCATCCCTAATTGCACTTTAATATCCATCGCTTTCACCTCTTAAACTCTTTGCGAGTTCATGCATTTGCCTAAAAAGATGATTGACGTTAGATTTAGAAATTTCCATATCAAAAATTTCTGACATCAGTTCCGCCAGTTCCCTTAAAGAAGATTCATCATTTTCTTTTCTTAGACGCATGAGCCAACGCATCTTTTCGCTCCTTATCTTTTCGCTAGGAATATGGGCTTCGATAACTTGGATATCTTCTAACTGCGTCCTTGCGGAATCTAACGTCTTCTTTAGATTCGCGGCATCACAAATTTGCCACCTATTATCGATATTTCGATAATCTCTTTCCACGCGCACATTTTCAAATTCCATGCACGCATCGATCGCTCCGATGAGGATGAGGAAGGAGGCAATTTGATCGCTTCTTTTTAAATAGACGACGTAATTATTTCTTCTTTTCATCAAATGTGGAGTAAAAGCTTTACTTCGGTGTTTTTTAATCAATTTTTCGACATTTTTGGCAAATTCGCTATTAGAAAATTGCATCTCAAGATGATAATTCGCACTTCTTGGATCGTTACATGAACCACTAGCGAGAAAACATCCACTTAAATATCCTCCAATACAATCATCATCCATGACGATAGAAGAATCGATTTTATCGACTAAAAACTTAATTTTTAAATCGTCTAATATCTCTTTTGCGTTCTCTTTTACTTCGATAGAATAAGTAATATTTTTCTTTAGTTTCATCTTCTTAGTATAACTAAGACGAGGTTTAACATGATAAATGGAAGTAAATAATGAATAAATAAATCTGGTAATTTTAGCGTTTTCGCTACGCAGGAGGATAGAAAAAGAAGTCCCATAAGAGAGAAACCCACAAGTCTTAATGTAAGCACTTAAAAGAGCTTTTAATCTTCTATCGAGTAACGGCTTAGCGATTATTTCTTCTTTAACTTTACGAGCGAAAGAATACATCTACACTCCTTTATCGATGTCACGATGTTTGACGCTCGTATTGTACTTAGCTTTATAATACTCACTTAAATATTCCGCGATAGCGACGCTTCGATGTCTTCCCCCACTACAACAAATGCCGACGGAATAAAGCGGTCTTCCTTCTTTCTTTACTTTATCTAGATAATAATCTAAGTAATTCGTAATATTTTTAATCAACTTAGCGGTCTCTTTAAAAGAGAAAATATATTCCATCACTTTCTTATCTAAACCAGTCAAATTTTTTAATTCTTCTAGATAATATGGATTAGGAATGATACGTACATCAAAAATCGTATCGACATCTAAAGGAATACCGTGTTTTAAACCAAAGGAAGTGAAGACGACATTAAAATTATCCATCTTATGCGAATAGATATCGAAGATACGCTTACGAAGTTCGTGCACGCTATAATCGGTCGTATCGATATATAAAGTCGCATCTTCGACTAAATTGGCAATTTGTTGTTGATCAATTTTAAAAGCTTCTTCTAAGGAATAACCATGCGCTTGCAAAGGATGGACGTGACGAGTAAGTTTATAACGTTTTAAAAGTTCATCTACATCCGCATTTAAAATGATGACGGAAAGATTAATATTTTTTTCTTTCTTGGCTTCATTTATCAAAGCATGTGATAAAAAGAGTTCAGAAACTAAAAGAAGTTTAATATCTTTTTTCGCCTTCGCATAAGAAATGAAAAGTTCATGTGTTAGAGAAGAAGGAACGTTTTGAACAATTAAATAGCCTAATTCTTCAAAGACACGCGTCACAGTCGATTTACCTGAACCACTCGCCCCTGAAACGATGACGACATCCATCTTCTTCATAAATTTAACCCTCGCTTATTTCAATTAATGCGTGGAGAATTTCTTCGTAATTAACGAAAATAAATTTAGGTGGAATTTCCATCTTTTCTTCGATAGGCTTATTTGCGAATTTCACTAAGGCAAAATCGACTTTGGCGTTCTTCGCTGTAAGGTAATCATAGTAGGTATCACCAATGTAAAGTGTTTCATCAGAAGTTAAACCTAATTTATTTTGACAAATTTTAATACCTTCTGGATCAGGCTTTGGATTTTTAACATCATCGAAACCAACGATGACATCGAACACTCCTTCTAAATCGATAAGTTTCATCGTGTAATCGATAAATTTATTCGCTTTATTAGTGACGATAGCGAGTTTGTAACCCGCCTTTTTTAAAGCGAGTAGAGTTTTCTTTTCACCAGGGAAAGTTTTCACATAACGATCGTAATTTGGTTTAGATAAAGTATTAAATTCATTCATCGCTTCTTCGACGTTGACATCAGGGAAAGTTTTAGGAAGCGAAACTCTTAAAGGCGGGCCGGAAAATTTCACCAGTTGGGCGTCACTTACCTTCATTTCAGGAGCGAATTTTTGAAACATTTGTCTCATCGTTTCAACGACCATTTTATCCGTATCCGCACTCGTGCCATCTAAATCAAAAATGATCAATTTATAATTCTTTTCCGCTAACGCTTGCGTTTTCTTTCTTTTTAAATAATAGCGAATAAGATAGTTCGCCCCAATGAGAGCTAAACCGACACCAATCATCACGAAAGCTGTAATCCAAGAAGTATCATATTCGAATTGTGCATCGCGAAGTGGTTCCATAATCGCTCGCGTAATACCATACCAAATGATGTACATCGCAGCTAAGTTGCCGGGAACCATATATTTCTTTAACGCTTTACCAAAAATGTAAGCGATGACAAAATAACCAATTAAATTCGTCACCGATTCAATTAAGAATAATGGTACGAACATCGTCGTTCCAGTTTCAATACCACCTTGCGCCCAACCTACATCCATTTGGCGAATGATGAAAGTTGGTAAGAACCACCAATTAGAAATAGCAGTTTCGCCACCGTAAACTTCGTAGTTAAAGAAGTTACCCCAACGACCGACCGCTTGAGCGATTAAAATAGTTGGAACGACGATATCCATGACGCGGAAGATGCTATAACCTTTATTGCGCCACATGAACCAAAGGACACCGACGATGATGCCTAATACCGCACCCCCTACAATTGCGAGTCCACCATCCCAAATTTTAAAAATATTTGTCCAATCTTGTCTAAATTGGCTATCAGGATTACCGATGACATCGATGACGACAAACCATATACGCGCCCCGATGATACCGCTTGGTAAAGCGACGAGGAAAGTCGATTCAAGTAAGCCATGCTTTCCATATTCTTTATACATCTTGTGGTCGCAGATAAAGTAAACTAAGATTGCTCCGCCTAAGATGAATAAAGCGTACCACGCAATAGTGGGAGATTCATGATCTAAATAATTAGGAAAACTTATTCCCTCACCATTGATTAAGATACCTTTCGAAAGCGGGAAAGGCATGTAAGGTGCATAAGAATCAAATAAGGGGATGAAACAAACGAAAGTCATGATGATTGAAGTAATCATTAACGGATAAAGAATCTTTTGAATACCTCGTTCTAAATTCGTCTTATAATAATAAATAATAAAACTTGCAAAGAAGACACATACCGCTAGAACAAATAAAATTCCACCGATAATTAATAAGGACCAGTCTCTAGCGTTAAATGGATAATCATTTAAATAGACGATAGAAATAAACATCACTAAAGAAAAGATAACCGCGGACGCTAAAGGAATTACAAATTTTAATCCTAGACTTTTATAATCGATATTTACGACGTGTTTATTGCGGCTAAAAGCAATAGCAAAATAGATGAGAGCAGCAAAACTTGCTAAACCTAAAATTAGGGAGATAAAGAAGATAGATAATGTTGCTGTATTAGAAGTTAATATCATTTTTTTACCCTTATAAAATTACCATTTTAAAACGTCAATTTCAATCTCCTAATATTTCTTTTAAAAATTGACCAGTGTATGAACGTGGGTTTTTTGCTACTTCTTCCGGCGTTCCGCTCGCGATAATTTCTCCACCTTTATCTCCACCATCTGGGCCTAAATCGATAATGTAATCGCTCACTTTAATAATATCTAAATTATGTTCGATGACGATGACGGTATCGCCGTGTTCGACGATACTTTTTAACACTTTAATTAATCTAGAAACATCATCCGTATGTAGACCCGTCGTCGGTTCATCTAATAGATAGATGGTTTTACCAGTCGGCTTCCTTTGTAATTCGTTCGCTAATTTGACGCGCTGCGCTTCCCCACCAGAAAGAGTCGTGGCAGGTTGACCAAGTTTCATGTAACCTAGCCCTACATCCATCATCATCTTGATGCCGCTAGAAATCTTCGGTAAGTTCTTAAAGAAATCATAAGCTTCTTCGATGGTCATATCTAAGACATCGGAAATATTTTTTCCTTTATATTCGCAAAGTAAAGTCTCTTCGTTATATCTTCTACCCCCACATTTATCGCATTTAATGTAGACGTCAGGTAAAAAATTCATCGAGATACGCGTCACCCCAGCCCCTTGGCAGTTTTCGCATCTTCCCCCAGGAATATTAAAAGAAAATCTACCTTTATCAAAACCACGTGCTTTAGCGACGCTCGTCTCAGCGAACAAATCGCGGATGCGGTCGAATACTTTCGTATAAGTCGCAGGATTTGATCTTGGAGTCCTACCAATTGGATCTTGCGTCACATCCACGATCTTATCGATAAATTTTAAGCCTTCGATGGATTTATAAGGACCGGGATGAAGATTAATCTTTTTAAGATTAGAAGTGATAATTTTATATAAAGTATCGATAATTAAAGAAGACTTACCGCTACCAGAAACACCCGTAACAGCGATGAACGTCCCTAAAGGAAAACTAACGTCAACATTTTTTAAATTGTTAAGGCTCGCTCCTTTTAAGATGAGTTTATGACCATTTCCCGCATTTCTAACTTTCGGTACCTCGATCTTTTTCTTACCACTCAAATATTGACCCGTAATGGAACGAGGTTCATTCATCACGTCTTCGACGCTTCCAGCGACGACCACTTCACCACCATGCACTCCTGCACCAGGACCGATATCGACGATGTAATCGGCTTCTTTCATCGTCTCTTCATCGTGTTCGACGACGATTAAAGAATTACCGAGATCACGCATCTTCTTCAATGTTTCAATTAACTTTGCGTTATCTTTTTGATGAAGACCAATGCTTGGTTCATCTAAGACGTAGACGACACCAGAAAGAGAAGAACCAATTTGGGTCGCTAAGCGAATTCTTTGCGCTTCCCCACCGGAAAGAGTCATAGCCATACGGTCTAAAGTTAAATAATCTAAACCAACATCGTAAAGGAAAGAGGCTCTCGTATAAATTTCATTTATTACCAGTTCACCAATTTGTTTTTTATCTTCTGGTAAAATATTTCTTAATCTTTCCATCCAACATTTAAGTTCGTAGGTATTAAGTTTCGTCGCTTGATAAATATTTTTATCATCAATTAAAACAGCGAGAGCTTGTTCGTTAAGCCTCGCCCCATGACAAGTCGAACAAGGAATATCATGTAAGAATTTTTCATAATATTCACGCATGAAAGAAGAAGTCGTCTCTTCGTATAATCTTTCAATTTTAGTTTTCACTCCTTCAATTCTTTTCTTACGATGGGTGACATTTTTACTTGACGAAGTCAAAGAATAAGAGATGACTTTAGGTGAACCATAGAAAATAATTTCTTTCTGTTTATTACTTAAATCTTTAAAAGGTACATCGATTGGAATGTCATAATAATCTAAAAGAATTTTAAATTCTTGCCATTCTAAATTCGACGTATTGACCGTATTTTTAAAATATTCGATCGCACCTTGTTTAATAGTTAACTTAGGATCTCTAATTAAAAGTTCCGTATCCACTTCTCTTTTCACCCCTAAGCCATGGCAATCAGGACAATAACCTACGGGGGAGTTAAATGAAAATAGACGTGGTTCAAGTTTTGGGACGCTAAAACCACAGATGTCACAAGTATGATGGGAAGATAATAAAGTATCTTTTTCCCCATCGTAGATGATAAGGTAACCATGCGACCAATCTAACGCAAGTTCAATCGCATCAAATAACCTAGAACGAATATCATCTTTAACGACTAAACGATCGACGACGATATCAATTGAATGTTTGACATTTTTATCAAGTTTTGGCACTTCATCAATTAAACAAAAAGTACCATCGACGCGTAATCTTACAAATCCTTGCGTCTTAATCTTATCTAAAGTTTCCGCGTGCGTCCCTTTTTCATTAGTGACGACAGGCGAAAGAATTTGAATCTTACTACCTAAAGGTAGTTTCATTACTTGATCGACCATTTGTGAAGGTGAAAAAGAGATGATTGGACGGTGATGGATAGGACAATATGGTGTGCCAATACGGGCATATAATAATCTTAAATA
Organism: uncultured Bacilli bacterium; assembly: GCA_944363535.1. Classification (GTDB taxonomy): domain Bacteria; phylum Bacillota_I; class Bacilli_A; order RFN20; family CAG-826; genus CALVUG01. The sequence continues at coordinate 13,934 of CALVUG010000019.1, read as the reverse complement.
ATCATAAATTTCCGTCACCGTTCCCACCGTTGAACGCGGATTATGAGAAGTCGTTTTTTGATCGATGGCAATCGCTGGTGAAAGCCCTTCGATAGCGTCGACGTCAGGCTTTTCCATATTACCTAAAAATTGTCTAGCGTAACTTGATAAAGATTCGACGTATCTTCTTTGCCCTTCTTGATAGATCGTATCGAACGCTAAAGCGGTTTTACCAGAGCCAGATAAACCAGTGAAGACCACTAATTTATTTTTAGGTATTTCGACTGATAAATTTTTTAAGTTATTCTCACGTGCGCGTATTACTTTAATTTTATCTTCCATAAGACCTCGCATATTATTTTAACCTAATTTAAGAAAAAATATTGTGAAAAAGCAACGTCTTTTTATCTTATTAATAAAAATGGTTATTTTTCGTTTATAAAGTTACTTCTTTTTTTGATGACTTTAATTTTATGAAACATCAACTATTTTTTATAGGTTCGATTTCACTTGGGTGATAAGTTTCAATTGCCTAAGGTTCATGATCAGTGTCATGACAAAATTCTACAATATATCCTTCAGGATTTTCTAAGATTGAGATAATTGTCCCAATTTGTCTAACTTCCACTTTACTTTTTTAACTAAAGTTTTCACTTCGATAAATTCTTTATATTTCATCTTTTAAGTTCCTATTCATCATAACCTTCATCTATAAAAACTAAAAACGACATTCCATATTAATACGAAATGTCGACTTTGTTAACATGGTCGGAACGGCGAGATTTGAACTCGCGACCCCCACCACCCCAAGATGGTGCGCTACCAAGCTGCGCTACGTCCCGGCAAGTAAATATTATAATGATTTAATAACTTTTTAATACTATTTTTTTATCTAAAAAAGGAAGGTGCCTCACTAGCACCTCCCTCTCATGCATGAAATTAGAAGTATATTTACTTAGTTTAAGCCACCAAGTTTTTTGATACGTTCAAGTCTTTCCTTCGCGTTTTGTTCCGCTCCACTAAGAAGTTCTTCAGCGTGGATAGGATTGACGCGTGGAAGTTGCGAATAACGCGTTTCAGCCATGACGAAGTCACGGAACTTAGAATAATCAGGTTCTTTCATATCGAGTTCAAGTGGTTTTTCCTTACGTGGATCGTAACGGAAGATGGGGAAGTAACCACATTCCACAGCATTCTTTTCAACGCGGATGGAATTAGATAAGCCACCTTTGATACCGTGGTTCGCGCAAGGTGCATAGCAGATGATTAAGGATGGTCCATCGTAACTTTCCGCTTCTTTGAAAGCTTGAATCGCTTTCATCGGATTCGCTCCTAAAGAAACTTGAGCGACGTAAACGTGACCATAAGCCATGGCCATAAGCGCTAGATTCTTTTTGGCTGTCGTCTTACCAGAAGCGGTAAATTTTGCAATCGAACCCATTTGAGAAGATTTAGAAGATTGACCACCGGTATTAGAATAGACTTCGGTATCTAGGACCATGATGTTAACGTCTTCGTTATTGGCGATGACGTGGTCTAGACCACCATAACCGATATCATAAGCCCAGCCATCCCCGCCGACGATCCAGACGGATTTATTGACGAAATCATCTTCGTAAAGAAGTAATTCTTTGACGGCTTCATTTTTGCTATCTTTAACAAGACCAATAAGTTCATCTTTAATCTCTTTAATCTTGTCACGATTACGGATGTTATTAAGATAGATGTCCGCTAGTTCTTTAATTCTATCTTCGACTTCTTCACTTGCTTTAGCGGCCTCTAAAATACGGATGATTGCCGCAATTTTCACGTTCGTCGCTACTCTCATACCATAACCATATTCAGCGTTATCTTCAAATAAGGAATTAGCCCAAGCCACACCTTCTTTATTTTTATCAGTGCAGAATGGTGAGATTGGCGTAGAACCAGAATAAATGGAAGAACAACCTGTCGCATTCGCGATCATCATATCGCTACCAAATAGTTGCGTCGCAAGTTTATAATATGGCGTTTCGCCGCATCCAGCACAGGCTCCACTCACTTCAAAATAAGGCATTAAGAAGCCGACACCTTTGACCGTATTTGTCGGGAAGATATTAGTTTTATAAGCGACGTGTTTATAAAGGTAATCCGCTCCTTCTTCTTGCGGGAATTGCGATTTCGCTTCGACCATCTCAAGTGCTTTCTTACCTGCTTTATTAGCAAGACATTCAGTGACACAAAGAGCGCAGCCGACGCAGTTACGAGGTGAAACTTGGACGCGGAATTGATAATTTGCCACATTTGGTCCACCCATCGCTTTCGCGGTATCGCCTTTAACGATTTCTGGTGCGTTATTAACTTCATCTTCCGTAAGTAAGAAAGGTCTAATGGTGCCGTGTGGACAAACGAAGGCACAAGTATTACATTGGATACAAGCTTCTTTATGCCAAAGTGGGACACGGTCAGCGATGGAACGTTTTTCCTTAAAGGAAACATCGTTTTTCATCGTTCCATCTAATAATTCAAATTCAGTGAATTTAGAGACAGGAATGGTATCACCATCTAAGGAACCGATGACATTAAAGTAAGTATCGAAATATTCATCGCCCGTCTTTAAGAATTCACGTTTGGAAGGTAAATTAATCCATTCGGGATCAACTTTAAGTTCGTGTAAACCTTCCGCCCCTTTATCGATGGCAAGGAAGTTCATTTGGACGACGTCATCGCCCTTCTTCGCGTAACTTTTCTCCGCGAGTTTTTTCATCCACTTCTTCGCATCTTCATAAGGCATGATACCTTGGTTAAGATAGAAGAAAGAAGATTGTAAGATCGTATTCGTATGACGACCCATACCAATTTCCATCGCGATCTTATTCGCGTCTATGACGTAGAATTTCGCGTGTTTTTTCGCTAGAAGATATTTATATCTATTCGGTAAGGATTTGATGAGCATTTCATCATCCATATCGGTATTAAGTAAGAAAGTTCCACCATCACGAAGATTCTTTAGCATATCGAATTTGATGAGATAAGAATCTAAGGAACAAGAGATGAAATCAGCGTTTTCAACATAATATGTTGATCTGATAGGTTTTTTACCAAATCTTAAGTGCGAACGCGTCACGCCCCCCGCTTTACGAGAATCGTAAGCAAAGTAAGCCTGGGCATATTGACCAGTCGCATCACCGATGATCTTGATCGAAGATTTATTGGCAGAGACCGTACCATCGCTACCTAAACCGTAGAAGAGGAAGGAATGATAGTAAGGTTTGATGTGGAATTCTTCATCGACTGGAATGGAAAGATGCGTCACATCGTCGTTTATACCAACGGTGAAATTATGATGCGGTTTATCTTTTAAGAAATCGAAGACAGATTTCATGTGCTTCGGCTGCGTATCTTTGCTCGATAAGCCATATCTTCCACCATAAACTTCGATATCTTCACGTCCCATCTGTTTTAAAGAAGCGACGACGTCCATGTAAAGTGGTTCACCTGCCGCCCCCATCTCTTTGGTGCGGTCTAAAACAGCGATACGTTTGACGCTCTTTGGTAAGACGTTTACTAAATGTTTTGCAGAGAATGGACGATAAAGATGCACTTTCACTAAGCCGATCTTTTCTCCTTCTAATTCATCGATTACTTCGCTAATGGTTTCAGTGACTGAACCCATGGCGATGATGACGTCCGTCGCATCTTTAGCCCCATAGTAGGTAAAAGGTGCATAATGACGACCACTTAACTTAGAAACTAAATCGAAATATTTTTCAGCGTAATCGATGACTTTATTATAGTGTTCATTTTGTGCTTCGCGGCCTTGGAAATAGATGTCATCATTTTCCGCTCCACCACGCGTCACAGCGTGTGCATGAGGATTCAAAGCTTTTTCTTTGAAGGCTTTAACTTTATCCCAAGGAACGTGTTTCTTCCATTCGGATTCATCGATGAATTCGACATTTTGAATTTCGTGCGAAGTTCTAAAACCATCGAAGAAATGTAACACTGGCGTCATCGAATCGATGGCGATCAAATGGGCGACCGGGGTAAGGTCTGCTACTTCTTGCACCGAATGCGAACAAATCATCGTCGCCCCAGTTTGTCTTACCGCATAGATATCTTGGTGATCACCAAAGATGGAAAGAGCACGCGTCGCTAATGAACGAGCGCTGACGTGTAAGACGGCTGGTAACAATTCACCGCACCATTTGTAGATGTTAGGAATCATCAAAAGTAAGCCTTGGGAAGCCGTGTAAGTCGTCGCTAAAGCGCCGGCCTGTAATGCACCGTGCACAGCGCCAGAAGCGCCAGCTTCCGATTGAAGTTCGCTCACTTTAGTCACGTTACCAAAGAAATTAAGTTTACCTTGGGAAGCATAGACATCGACAAGTTCTGCCATCGGAGAGGATGGAGTGATAGGATAGATGCTCGCTACTTCAGTGAAGCCATAACTTCCAATCGCCGCAGCGGTGTTACCGTCCACGGATAGATGTGTCTTTTTAATATCCATAAGTTCTCCTTATCTTTTGTTTATTAACAAAAACCGTTTAAATTATAGCAAAAAAATTTAAAATTACTACCTTAAATCTTTATCCTTAAGAAATTTTTTGATCGCTTCTTTTGTGTCGTCACGTTTCAAAGCGAAATCGATGATAGCTTCGACGTAACCCACTTTATCGCCAATATCGTATCTTTTCCCTTCGAAAGCGTAAGCGTAAACTGGTTCTACTGCATTTAAAAGCATCAAGGCATCAGTGAGTTGAATTTCTCCACCCTTACCTTTTGGTGTCTTTTCTAATGCTTTAAAGATGGCGGGAGTTAAAACGTAACGCCCTAAAGCGGCGTATCTAGAAGGAGCTTCTTCAAGTTTAGGTTTTTCTACCATCCCCTTTAAAGAAAATAATCTATTCGTCTCTTTTTCTTCGATGTCGATGACCCCATATTTAGAAACTTGCGAAGCTTCCACTTCTTGCACCCCTAAGATGGAAGAATGAGTCTTTTCAAAAGCATCAAATAGTTGTTTTAAAACAGGCTTATGACCTTCATAAGTCATCAAATCATCACCGAGTAAAACCCCGAAAGGTTGATCTTTGATGACGTTTCGACATGCATAGATTGCATCGCCTAAGCCTTTTTGTTCTTTTTGTAAGACGAAAGTGACTTCCACTTCCTTAGCAATTTGATTGAGCCGGTCCGCTAAATCTTGATGACCTTTCGCGATCAAATATTCTTCATAGGAGCGATCGTAAGTGAAATGATGACATAAAATCGCTTCTTTAGAAGAGGAGATGACGATGATAATTTTCTTTGATCCACTCGCGATAGCTTCGCGGGCGATCAGTTCGATCGTCGGAACATCGACGATAGGAAACATTTCTTTCGGCACAGCTTTAGAAGCTGGTAAAAATCTTGTGCCAAGTCCCGCCGCGGGAATGACACTAATGTAGCCTTTCTTCATCTTTTTTTCTTCCTTTTCATTTCTTCTTCGTGGACGAGTTTCTTAAGTATTTTTAAATCGACATCACTGAGTGATGTTCTCATATCAAGTAGCCCACCTGGCAAAGTAAATTTTTTATATAAAAAGTCGCTGATATTTTCGTATTTATCCACTTTTTTCTTCGTCGCATATTCTTGCGCGGGAACATTTATTTTTTCTTTATCTAATTCTTCGAGATATTCTTCCATCAAAGGAACGATATTTAACAAATTAAAATTTGGATCCATCGTGATGAGAGGTTCAAAGTAAGTTAAGTGTTCGTTAATGATTTCAGGATAGACGCCGATGGAAGAGGCTAAAAGTTCAGAAGTGACTACTTTCCTTTTCATCTTCTTCAAAGCACGTAAATAATTTGCAATCGTCGTCTTTTTTGGTTTACTCATACCTATATTTATTATAGCCCTTAAGGGCATAAAATAAAGAAAAAAGACAAAAGTCCTAGTTTTTAAATATCTTCCTTTAAATGTTACCTAATAAATTTAAAAACTATAAAAGAATGTTTTCAATACGAAATAGATAATTTTTATAAGAGCACAACTTCTATATGCTAAGTTGAAACTTAATGTATTCATCTTCAAATTTTGTTGCCTTAAAGTCTATATAAATACATTAGTACAAATTTTTGGAAAAATAGGCATTTTTTTGCATTATAATTCAAAATTATCTTTTTCTAAAAAGTTATATAATCCAATATGCAATATGCCGTTATCGTCATAATATGGTTCTAATTTTTTACCAACAATAAGAACTTTCTTAAATGAGTCATCAATATTTCTAAAAGGTCTTAATTCTTGTTCTAGTTTCTTATCGTCATTAATTTGATATGCTGATTGAATGTAAATTCTTTGGCTTCCAAGATTACAAACAAAATCAACTTCAAAATATTTTCTTTCGCTTGCGGAAATTTTAGTTTCAACAATACCTACATCAACTGAATAACCTCTACTTAATAGTTCTATATAAATTATTTGTTCCATTAAATGGTTAGGTTCTGTTTGTCTAAAATTTAATATAGCATTTCTAATTCCACAATCAGAAAAATAATATTTTTCGTTCGCACCAATATATTTTCTGCCTTTAATATCGTATCTTTTAGCCTGGTGCAATATAAATGCGTCTTCCAAAAAATCTAAATAATTTGATATAGAATGATCTGATATTTGTTTTTTGTAAACCGAAGCAAAAGTTAATGCAATTTTATGCACATTAGTGAAAGTGCCAATATTTGATGCAAGGATAGATAAAATATCAGTGATGGAATCATCATTCCGTAATTTATTTCGATCGATAATATCTTTCAAGTATGTTTCTTTATATAAGCTTTTTAAATATTTAATTTTATCTTTCGAAGAGCTAAGTCCTACAACAAAAGGCATTCCGCCATAGGTAAAATATTCTTCAAAAGCATCTTCGTTATTTAAATATGTTCTAGCGGATTTAAATTCTTTGAACGATAATGGAAAAATATTGATTAGCCATCCTCTTCCCCGAAATTCTGTTGCAATATCACTTGATAGCATTTTTGAATTAGATCCGGTTACATAAATATCTACATTTCTCATTAAAAAACTATTGAGGATTGATTCGAATCGCTCTAACAATTGAATTTCATCTAACAATAAAAAATATCGTTCTCCATCACTTATTTTTGAGATTAAATATTTATAACATTCTTCTGCTTTAGTTAATTTGGAATTTTCAAAAGCATCAAAATTTATTTCAATAATGTGCTGATTATCGGTCACATTGTTTAAAAGATAATTTTTGAATAAGTGGAACAGAAGATAAGATTTTCCACATCTTCTAGCCCCTACAATAACTTTTACTAACCCATTTCCTATCGAATTAATTAATTCGTTTAAATATTTATCTCTTTTAATTTCCATAAGCTTCACCATCGATATTTTATAATAATTTATCCATTAGTGCAAATTTTTGGAAAAATAGGCATTTTTTTGCATTAGAGGTCTTTTAAAAGATTATACAATCTAGGAAATATTATGAAGGCTCAATAAAAAATAACCTATAACGTTTAGACATTATAGGCATTTCTTATCAATTTTGGTGAACCATACAGGGATCGAACCTGTGACCCACTGATTAAGAGTCAGTTGCTCTACCAGCTGAGCTAATGGTCCACAAGCATTTATAAATTATAAATATAATCGCACAATTTTCAACGTTAAGTTTTTAATCCATCGGAAGAGGAACATCATTTTCATAGTCCCAATAAGGATCAAGTTCACCTTGCACTCTTAAACCTTCACTTATCGCTTTCAGTTCAGCGTTATACATAAATGAATAATAAGAGATACCTTTATAAGTCATATTTCTAAATTCATCTGGATGTAAAGTTGAATAACCATTTAACACTAAAGCGTAATTCACTAAGGTATCACCCACCCAAACAAAGCCTAGTAAACGATGATAATTTTCTTTGAGCGCTCCACCGATTGCGGATTGAATATATAATTCATTCCTATTCGCATTAATTAAAGAACTAGTAAAAGCGCTCGCCTGCCTTCCCCAAGGATCAGTAGTTCTTGTCGATTCGGGCGTATTGACGTTAAGATAACGCATCGAATGACCGTTAGAAATATCGAGTAAATCTAATAGTTCACTAGGATAATTTAAAGAAGTCGTATCGCCATCGATATTGTGATTTAAACTAACTTTGACGATGCCCCCACTTCCAGTTAAACCATCTTCGCTATAAGGTAAGGAAAAATACGCCTCATCCTTTTTAGGGCCTTCTAATAATTCTTCTGGGCTAAGCGTATTCAGAGCGTTTCCTAATAAATCTAAATTATGTGGATTATAACGGATAAAATCGTAAGGATCAAAACTATTTTTACCTGTTAATTTATCGACTTTTCTTACTAAGGAATGCCCATCCGCATAATCGTAATTCATCCCGATCGTACCGATGATATCTATCAAACTACTACCTTTATATAAAGCGATCGTATAACTTCCATTATTTAAATAATTTTCGCTTACGAGATTAGCGATATTTTTACTTTCTTCGCTCGCTAAAGAAGAAGCGATAATGTAACATTCGTTTGATTCTAAATTACCTTCTAAATAGACTTCATACGTTGGAGAGTCTACGTTAGTTCGATAAATAGCCAAATGATATTCACTTAAATCTAAACTTTCTTCGCTCACGTTATATAATTCGATGGCATCGCTATAAACTTCATTTGCGAAATAAATTTCTGAGATGATTAAATCTGCATCCGTAAACACGCTTGGCGGTTCGCAGCTTATTAACGTTATTAAAGAAGAAATGAGTAAAAACAAACTTAAAATGAACTTTTTCATGCCCTTTATTATATAGCAAAAAAGGATCCACCTATAAGATGGATCCCTTAAATTTAAATGATTTTTAGCGACTAATTAGGCTTTGACGAAAGCATCCGCACTCCAAGGTGAGAGTTGGAAAGCATTGTAATAACCAATTGAACCAGTGAAGTTGACAGTATCGCCTGCTTTTAAAGAATCAGTGAAAGCTTTATAAGCATCCATAATTGCATTACCGACGTGATAATTAACACGCACTGTAACAGCTTGACCATCTAAGGTGAAGTTGATGTTGTAGTGAGAATATGGATTAGATTCATTCCAGCCAGAACTAACATAAGTTAAGCCAGTGACAGTAATGGTACGGTGAATATCATAGACATCGAGTGCTTTATATTCATCACCAGAAGTAATGTTTAACATGACTGGTTTTTCGACAGTAGTGTCTTCAACTTCGACGACTCTTGAAATGTAACCAACTTGAGGCGCACCATTATAAAGAGTTAAACTACCCATGATTTCGATAAGTTGACCAACTTCGAAAGTGAAATCAAGACTAGCAAGTTTATAAATCATCAAGGCATGTTCACCATCTTGAATTAAACCACCATCTAGGTCGGTGTAAAGTTCAGTGACGTAGCCACGGAGAATCGTATTATCTTTCCATTCAGCAGCGTTGAAATCAGGATCTTGTGCAGCGTTAACTGCGTCTTCAATCGTCACTAAGTTTGGATTGAAAGAATCGATACGAACGTTCCAAGAAAGTTCACTACCATAATTTTGGCCATCGTAAGAAAGTTGACCATGAAGTTTAGCAGTGATGAATTGACCGCTAGGTAATTCGTCTGGTGTTGGAGATTCGATTGTTAGTGTCGTACCACTTACGCTAATAGCGTTGGGGAATTGTTCCGCATGGGTAACGTTTTCGACGCGGTAAGTAATATCGTAACCGAAGGAGAAATCGAGTAAGTCGATCGTATCAGTAACGACACCTGCTTTAAGATATTCATATTCAGCATCAAGTTCTAATTTAGCACTTGCTTGAGCAGAAGTATCAGCAGGATCAAATGGATTTGGATTAGCGCTGACGGAAACTGTCGCACCTTCGACGAGAGCAAATTGAGGTCCATTATACCAACCAAGTGGACCGGTGAAGTTGACGTAATCAAGATAATTCGCGTCATTTAAGATTTTGCCGAAAGCAGTATTGACCTCTTCACCAGAATAACGATCGGTTCTAATCGTCACACGTGAGCCACCGATGGTGACGTAGACGTTAGAGGCTGCATTAGCAGCGACTGTTCCTTCATAAAAAGTCGCGTTAGTGAAAGTCACTAATTCACCGGCATCCGCCGCTGTCAAAGAATTGACGTTTTCGACGGTAACAGGAGTAAGTTCTTGACCTTCTTCTTGGATGGATGTTACTGCAGTAACATCACTAATTTGGATTAAGCCATTGTAAGCATCGGTCGTACCTTTGACTTCGACGTAATGGCCAATAGTTGGGACGTAGGCATCTTCCGCTGGTTGATAGCCATAAACATAGACAGCTTCGCTTCCACGTTGGATGTAGAAACTATTGCCAGCTTTTGCGGTAATAGTACCGCGAACCATGACTTCTTGTTCGGCAGCAACTGTGCCAACTTTGATATCATGGATAGCCGTTTCGCCATTAGCAAGCGGATCGTCCCATGGTCCGGTGTGTGGCGGCGCTGGCGGTTCACAGCTCGCAAGAGGAGCGATGACAAGCGCGGCTAATAACAATAAACTTTTTTTCATCGAATGTAACTCCTTTCTATAAGCTTTTTCGACAAGTTTATTAAGCGTTTTGAGTAATCCACATCATATCTTCTACTACGAGAAGAAGAACTTGTGGAGTTTCTCTTTGTGTATATTCATTCACGTAAAGTGAACCAACACCAATGAGATCGAATGGACGATTTAAGAACCAAGCATAATCTCTAACTCTTAAACCGTATTCATCACGGAAAGCAACGTAAGATTGAATACGCATTTGAATGCTCACAGTCGTATCAGATTCATATAAAGCGTCGCCCTCTTCATCAAAACCAGTGACGGTGCAAGGATGAAGTTCTAAAGTGAAAGCATCATCTTCACTAGGATTATCAGATTGTTTTCCGCCATAACCATCATAAGCGACAAGCGTCGTATCGGATTGAACGAGAAGTGAGCGATATTCTTCGCTTACCATCTCTTGAGGAGAAACGACATCTGGTTCTATTGGTGCTCCCGTCTTATCTAAGACAACTGAATCAGTATCAGTGGGGAAAGAGGCACTATAGGTAATGTCAGTAATCTGTAAATTACCCATGTAAGTAGCGACACGCCCTTTGATGAGCATTCTCCAACCTGCTTGGAAACCATAATTCTTATAGAAGCCAAAGACGAAGATACCACGTTTAAACACTTCACCATTTTCTTCGAATTGATCTTGAATATAGAAGTCAGAATTACTATTGGTGAGACGAGAAATCGTTCCTTCTACTTCTACTCTCATCCCTTCGATAGATTCAGGATCATCCAAATCTTCGTAATAATCGTAGATTTCTTGAATCGTCATTTTAATGAATGCTTCATCTGGATCGAAGTTAGGATCTTCTTCACCCCAAATACGGCGTCCCATCTGTTGACCTTGGAGGTCAGCAAGAAGGAATACTTCATGATATCGACAAGTCTCATCGATACCTTTCGCCATCGAATAGCATTGTTGAATGAGCCAAAGATTTAAATTTTTAAAATCATCTAATGTGGGATTTTCCACATCAGTGACCCAAACAAAGCCAAGTTCACGGCCGTTAGAATCAAGTTCAGCCGGACCGTAAGTTTCAAATTGTGAAGATAAGACGATATGCGTCGCATTTTCAAGTTTAGATCTCGTAAACTCAGCCGCAGCTTTGCCCCACGCTTGCACTCTTCCGGTCGATTCAGGTGTATCGATACCAACGAAACGTAATTTAATTTCGTTCCTCGTTTGACCTAATGGATAAAAGTGCGCGGTATCACCATCGATTGAACGACGGAGAGTAACTTCACCAATACCGTCAGTTTTAAAATCACGATGAGTATAATTAAGAGTTAATTTAGTTTGTTCGACATAGTCGATTGGAACGTCAAATTCTTCGTAAGGATCATAACCTCCACAGCTAGAAAGACTAGGAGTGATGATCCCTAACGCTAAGACGCCAAGGAAGAGAAGTTTTAATTTATTATGCATGTATCTTCCCCTTTCTAATTAGAATGATAATTCAGTACGAGCGTTTTCGTATGCCGCTGAAACTGATTGGACACCAGTTAAGACGTTAGTGAGAATAGAACCCGCGACAGTACGGGCTTTATCAGAACCGACGAAAACAGCAGTGTTGAAGTAATCATTTTGCATCGTCGCGGTCGTACGAGCAACTTTACGGAAGATAGTGTCCACTTCACCTGGTTCGGCAGGTGCAAGGTGAGCTTGATATTCATCCGTATCGTAAGAAGAGATACGCACTGGTTCATAACCAGTTAAAGTGGCGTAACGTGCACTATTTAATGCATTGGTAATAAAACGATAGAATTGCCAAGCGATGCTAAGTTCATTATTATCTGCAGTATTGAAGAAGCAGATGGAAGGACCTTGCGTCACCGTACCTAAAGTATCAGGATTATCAGGATTTTGTTGTGGAATTTTTGTCACACCAATTTCAAATGGTCCTTGGTTATAAGAAGTTCCACCAGTGGAACCGATCGTCATCAAGACTTTTTCTTCGGTGAACATAGAAGAGGTATAACCACCACCATTTGTTCCCTTAGTGATGAATTGGTGCTTATTGATCGAACCTTCTTCCACTGCACCAGTATCATAAATTGTTTTTAATTTTTGGATGAGAGCGCGAGATTCCGCACTATCGATAAATGGATAACGTTCGGCGAAAGTATCACCTTGAGCGGTGTAAGGAATACCCATTTGACGATGCAAAGTAATGAACATATTTTCATCACTATCGTAGCCTAATGGAGCTTCGAAACTAGAATCGCCCATATATTGTTCGTGGATAACTCTCGTGAGGTTAAACATCGCGGTCAAATCGTTTGGATCATCATCATTGAACCATTTGGTAGGAATAGGCCAACCATTTTGATCGAACACAGTCTTATTATAGAATAAGACTTCTGCTGACTTAGCGTAAGGAACACTATATAGCCCTGGCGTGGAATAAGATTGACCTTCTCTCCAATAAATTTCGATGAAATCATCCTCACCAGAAATTGTTACGCCTTCTTCGATGTGACTTCCATCGCTTGCAGCAAAACCAATTTCAGGATCATCGACGTAATTTTCCATATTGACCACTTTACCTTGTTCTAGATAAGTTGCGACGTGGTCTGGATAACAAAATGCCATATCAGGGTTCGTGCCAGATGCAAGAGACATTTTAATTTTATCAAATAAGGCATCGTAGTCACCGCCTTGGTTAGAAGCTCTTACTTTGTAGCCAGGATGAAGTTCTTCAAATTCCGCTACCATCGTGTTGAGTAGCTGTTGCTTTTCTTGGCCTAAGGTATGCCAGAAGATGATTTCATTTGGATCATCGCCTCCACCGCAGCCCGCTAAAGCACCAGCGCTAAGCAAGACCATAAGAGTTAAGAATGGAATTTTTTTATTCATAAAAATTCTCCTTTCTAAATGATATTTAAATTGAAATTATTAAGAATAAAGTTGACAAGAGGCATAGGCGACTGAGAAAGCCGTATCAACATTTTGAACGCCAGTTAAAACGTTCGTAATAATTGAACCTACTGCAACACGAGCTTGGGCTGAACCTTTGAAAACAGGTGAAGTGAAGTAATCATTATCCATCGTGGCAACGATGTTATGAACTTTCGATTGGAGCCAGTTTTCCGAGTTGGGAGCGTATTCGGCACCATCTTCACCAATATTATTTAAGTGATTACTATATGCGACATCTTGATAAGAAGAAATTCTTACAGGAGAATAACCAGTATTCATCGCATATTTGGCGGTATTGACATAATCAGTAATATGTTTGTAGAAAAGCCAACCATATTTAAGTTGATCTTCACTTGCGGTATTGAAGAAGCAGAAAGATGGACCTTGAGACATCGTTTTTGGAGTTTCAGGATTCCATTGTGGGACTTTCGCCACACCCACTTCAAA
>CALVUG010000018.1 GCA_944363535.1 uncultured Bacilli bacterium | reverse complement strand
ATTAAGTTTAGGGAAGCATCCATGTTGGCCTTATGATATAATCCAATTAACTAGTCCAGGAAACTGGGTACATATCAGAAATCGGACTTTTTTTAATTGTATAATTGCAAAAGTATTGATAAATATTGAAAGACTCAAAAATTAATCAATTTAATGATTCTAGTGAACACTTTTATTGAATATTGAATAATTGTTCAGTATTAGTGAATCTTTTTCATTACAGACAAATTCACCCATCCTTTTATAAATTATTTTTAAATTTTATTAAAAAATACTTTATTTATTTTTTCTTTAGTATTATCTTTATGACATTAAAAAGGAGGTATCATATGAAAAAATCATACCTAACAGTCGCGTTGATGGGAGGGCTTACGCTCTTACTTGCTTCGTGTGGCGAGCCTAATAATCCACCCGCTCCAACGACGTATAATTTAACTTTAAACGCCGAAACGGGGTCTTCCATTAACGTCACTAATTCGTCCGAAGATGGACGTTACGAAGCTGGCGAAGTAGTGAACTTCGACATCTCAGTGGAAGAAACTAATAAGATTGTTGATGAAGTTACATTCAATGACGTAGTCTTATATTCTTTCGATGGAAGTTATTCTATTACTATGCCTAAGCAAGATAGCGTAATCGCTGTCACTTTAGAAGAAATTGGCCCTTCTAATTTACTTGACCCAGGCACAGTCGTCCAAGAAGAAGTTCCTACGACTGTCGAAGAAGTTTATGAACTTTTGAATGGTGAGGCTTTAAGTGCGAACGCTACTTATTTAGAAAGCGCAACCTATGTTGGAAACTTTGGTCGTTCCCCGATGGGCAATACTGTCGAAAGTTATCGCTACGAATCCAAAGTTGGAAGAAACGGTAATGCGGTCGTGAAAGGTAGCGAATTCAATGGTTCTTCAAGTCGTTATAATGAGGCAGTTTTTACTTTAACTGATAACTATTTATATAGTTTTCTTGGTGAACAAGATAGCTACGGCTATACTGAAAGTGCCGGTATTGCTGTTTTAAGTGATGAAAGTGAATCATTAAATCCTTACGAAATGTTAAGAAGTGAGGCAAGTGAAGCTATCGCTAGTCAAGTTGGCTTTAAAGATGCTATCACTAGCGCTTTATTCTCCAATTCGACCGAATCATTATTAAATGATGGGGAAGAAGGTTGGACGAATATCACTTTAACTAGCGAAGTAGAAACATCTTCTTATACTTTAACTATCGAAGGTCAAAACATCGATTATTATGGTGATACGGAAAGTTTAATTCATATGACCATGACCGTTAATGGTAATAACTTTATTTCAAGTATTAATTTTGAAAATCGCATTTATGATGAAATGGATATTAATCCTGATACTGGTTTACCTTATGATGGCGCTAATCCAAGTGAAGTTGAAACTTTAACTTATACTGGCGTCGTCGCCTACAAAGATGAAGTGGAAGGTGTTAATATCGATGATTTAGTCATCAATGGTGATTACGATGTTCATCTTTCTTATAACATCGAAGGAACTTATACTACTTTTGATGCTGTCGATAACGTCGTCGAAGATAGTGGTGAACTTACTTCTGAATTTGAAATTTTAAGCGCTGAAAAAGCCTTAGTGAATCCAATCTTACTTGGTTCTAGAGAAGATGGAAAAGTCATCTTTGATGAAGATGGTATAGCTATCATTAATGGAACTGGTACAACAACCTTGCTTTACGATAATGGAGCTGGGGTCATCAAAGAAGTAGCAATTGAAGTTATTCAACCTGATCCACGCGATATTAGCGCAACTTTAAATACTGGTGAAGTTGTCTATTTGAATGAAGCTTCGACATTAACTGTTTCTATTATTCCAAGTGGCGCAAGTCAAGAAGCGACCGTTACAATCGATTCAACTTCCACCGGTAATGTCACTATTGAATCTACTGATGTAGCGGGCGTCTTTAATGTTACTGGCCAAACCGAAGGCGATGTTACTTTAACTTACGCTTCAGTAGCGGATCCAAGCATCGAAGGTGAAATTGAATTTAGCGTCATGGTGAAACCTGATCCCGCAGTTGTTCGTCAATTCTTAACCACGACCACCTTACACGGTAGTGTTTCTAGTTGGGGCGATCACTTCGTCAACTTTGAAACAGATGGAACAGGTGAATACGTCTGTTATGAAAGTGGAAAAGGCGATATTATTCCATTCAAGTGGGCTTTGGATGATGCAACGTTAACGATTACTTTAAGCGATTTTGATCCAGATGCTAAATCTAAGTATTATAACCTCGTTGGATTCTCTAATCCCACAAATGAATCTATTGTCTTCACATTCTCATACAATGGTACTGACAGAAGTTGTACTATGACTGCGCTTGATGAAAAATTAGATTTAGAAACTGCTGATTTAAGCATCTATTAATTTTATTATTTAAATTACCGAGGTAGGTCATTAGACCTACTTCGGTTTTATTATGTCTTATTATAAGGAGGAAAATGAAGATGAAGAAAACTCTATTAGTGTTATCAGCTTTCGCTCTTCTTTTAACTGGCTGCGGTGAACCAAGTGAACCACCAGCGAAGACTATTCCTTTAGAAGATCTCGTTTCTTTATTAAGTAGTGATTTATACGTTAAGGAAGTAAATGAATCTAATAAAGTAGAATTTAGTGAAGTAGAAGATAGTGCCGGAAATGTTATTTCGCTAAATGAAACGATGAACATTTATAATGATGAAGCTTCTTTTGCAACTGCCACTTTAAAAAGTAGTTACGAAGATGGAACAGAATATAATAATTCTTACGTTAGACTTGTTCAAACTAAAACCTATAGTGGTCAAAAAGTCATTTATCTAGTTCAAGATTATGAAAATGATGATTTGTTAACTGGCATTTGGTACGATAGTGCTTATCGTTTACCAGTTGTTGAAGATGGTGATCCGTCTGGTGATGGAGTGTCTTATTTACTTCAATCTAGTGTACCTGGCCAAATTTCTAAACAATCGACTCTGTTAGTGGCTCAGTTTATCCAAACTAATTTAACCGGTAATGTCAATTTACAAGGTGTTTCTATTAATGCGAAAGTGGAAGAGAACGAAACGCAAACAATTTATTCACTAGATGAATTTACTTATTCATTTGACGATGAAGATTATTTAAATGAAATCGCTATTAGCTTTGAAATTACAGTCGAATATGGAAAGATGATCAATGCTGAAACAATTTATAAAGCCACTCTTTCTCGTAGTGAAGATGATGTTTACGTTAACACTTTAACTTCGACTTATGATATTTCTTATGGCGCTAGAGTTGCTTCGTCGACCAATAGTGAAATTATTAACCCTGAAGATTATTTCTTAGCGGAAGTAAATGAGGTTAGCGCTTTTATCTATGGCGACAACGGAAAAGAATATCTCTCTTTAAATAACTTACCGTTAGGAGAATATATTCATTTTGAAGCGAGCGATTATTTACCTGAAAAAGCCATCGATTTAGAATTATATCCGGTTTCTACCACGAATAATGATGTTATTGCTATTGACGGAAACGTCTTTGTTACGACTGGTCAAGGTCATGCTTCTGTCGTGGTGGAAAGCCAAACTGGTGTATCAAAAACTTTAGAAGTCGGTGTTAATATTCCACCTGTACAAGGTATTTCTTATAGCGATATGGGAAGTGCAATTCAAAACGATGATGGTGTAAGAACAATCTATAAAGGTTATACTTATGAATCTATTTACGTTTTCGTCCGTCCAAGTTCAGCAAGCATCGAAGATTTAGCTTATGAAATTAGTGATCCTAGCGTCTTAGAAATTAATGTGGTCGATCAAAATGATGATTACGTCGAATATAGTTTTAATGTTTTAGCCGTAAACGCTGGTGGGGAAGTAAGTGTTACTTTCTATTCATTAAGCAACGAAGAAGTAAAAGAAACTATCACTTATAAACTCGCTACTCCATTAACTTCTAGTGAACTCACTGAATTATTACATAGTAGTACATATAGATGGGATAATTTTATGGGCGATGGTGCTTATGCTTATTTAACCGCTGAAGGTGATGTCATTACGATTGAATATTATAACGGGGATGGAAGCCATTACTGCACGACGACATTTAACTTTGTCATCGACGGTATGGACATTACTGTTTCTAATTGCACATCGACCGCGAGTGAAGAACCGACGATGGTATTCGATGATGGAACGATTACTTTAGATGGCAAACATATCGAATTAACTTACGATGTGACATATAGGTCACAAGATTTCTATCTTGTAGAAGAATGAAGTTATGAAAAAGAAAATAGTTCTTATATTAGCTATTCCTTTCCTTCTTAGTGCATGTGAGGAAAATCCGCCTGTACCGCCTAGCCCACCTAGCGATATTGAAATATTAGAAGGAATGAAAGATGATCTATCTAGTTTTGATGATGTTGTAACTTTACAAAATTATCAAATTGAACAAGAAGATTATTATGGAATATCAGTCTACGTGACTGAAAGTGGGGCATTAAATCTATATAACGATGATTTTATTCGTGGCGAGTTTAGCCAAACAATTGATGAAGTATCTATCAGCGGCATCGAAGAAAGAGGTATCAAAGATGACTTCGTTTATCAAATTAGATTGTTTGGTAATGAAGGTTATAGAAATCGTTACGTCTTAGATGAAACAGCGAGGAATGGATTATTAAATTTAGGCTTTACTGCTCCTTACATCACGAACGTCTTAGATTATGCGATAGGTATCTTAAGCGAAGACTCTAGCGGACTAGTGTTAACGACAAATTTCTTAGATGTCGATTTAAGTGAAGATGGTGAGCATCGACTCGAATTTAAACTTGTCCAATACGCTGCGAATGGAATCGATGAAGAATTTAGTTTCGAAAGAAATGATACGATTCTCATCGAAGAAGGTAAAATCACTGCTTGTTCAGGAGAGATGCTGCAATCTTTAGTGGGCGGAGTGAATTATCAATACCAAAGTTACGATTATTTGTACACCTATGGTGATTTAAGCGATTATACGGAAGAAAAATTAAATCCGGATGATTATCCAGATTTTCCAAGTTAGTAATTTTAAGATTTATTGTTAATAGAAGGATCGCTACTAAGCGGTCCTTTTAATTTTAAGAATTAAAATACAGCAAGCACTAAATAGATGAAGATGACCGTTAAGACAATAGCGATGATAGTAATAACTAGACTTACGGCATTCGAAGCGCGTTCGTCACTTTTAATCGTTCCTATTAAGCTAGCGATAAAAAGCATGATCGAAGCAATGATGACAGGCAGAACAATGATAATCAAAGTGATGACACAAAGCGTCGTCCCGACGATAAAAAGAGCAAAATTTTCATCGATAGTAAAATTAAACATTACTTTAAGACCATAGATTGCTAAGACTGAAATGGCTAGCATAATTAAAGTTTGAATGGCGTAAAATATTCTTCTTTTTCCGCTTGCAGCGAAAATATCTAAAATCATTCCAATGGGGCTAAATCTGCTTTGAAATAGGTTTCTCATGCTTTTAATATAACAAATGTTTAGCAAAAAAACTATATTTTCAAAATCGCTACGATTTAACACGCTGCGCCTTTATAATAAAATCTAGATAGTTACTGTTCTTTAAGCCATAAAAAATTAAAGTACACCCTGATAGCCCAAGCCCTAATCCGTATGCCTAATAATCACAAGTTTAAAAAAGAAAAAATAAAGCCTAATTTAATTAATTGTTCGATATACATAAGATAAGTATTTTTCATATATAGTTCTATTTTCAGGAAGTTAAAAAAACACTAGTGTGGTTCTTAAAATTGTGTTGCATTTTCCGGAACGAAAAGTCTACATTTATAGGAATGAAAGTTCTACATTTTCTGGAATTTACTTCCAATATTTATAGGAATACGACTCGATTTAGTGTTGCAATTTGGATGATACAATTTAAACTTTAATCATTATGAAATATTGTTTCGCTAGTGAAAAAGACATCGATACTTGTAATAACCTTAAAAAAGAAGTTATCGCTAGATTAAATTCTTTAAATTTACCTTTATGGAATGAAGAATATCCAGGCGATGAATTAATCAAAGAAGATATCGAAAGCGGTCGAGGCCGAATCATTGTAAATGATGAAGACGAAATAATTGCTTACGCAAGTGTGACCCCAACTATCGAAGAATTTAATGATGAAGTGTTTTTACATTCTAATTTACTTGCTATATCACGCCTTATGGTCAAGACAAATTATGAAAATCAAGGTGTCGCTACTTATTTTATTAAGCAAATAATCGATGAAGCAAAAACTAAAGGCTATAAAGGAATAGGTATCATGGTTCATCCGATCAACGAAAGAGCGATTAAACTATATGAAAAGTTAGGCTTTAAGTTTGAACGAAGAAAACAATATTTCTATGGCGAATATGACACATATTCTTATTTGCTTTAAAAAATAAAAAATAATTAAGAATTAATAATATTTTCGCATGCTTTAGCGAGTTGATCTGGGCAAGAAGTGGGTTTATAACCACATTTAATGCCTTTTAATAATGAAATTATTTCCTCTAAGGTTTTACCTTTCACTAAGGTGGCGACTCCTAAGGTATTCCCAGGGCAACCGCCGTGGAAAATAACTTTATTTACGATGTGGGTGTTTTCATCGTAATCGATGTCGATTAATCTAGAGCAAGTTCCTTTGGTTTGATAAGTGTAGACCATAAATATTTTTTCTTCCTTTTATTTATGGACTGATATTAGCATAATTCACAAGTGAATTCAAAATTAGTGCTTAATTAAGCTATAATAAATTCCATAAAAAGAAAGGAAACATTATATGAGTGAAGAAGCATTAAAAGTTATCGAATTTTATAAAGGTAAAGATATTGTCATAGGCATTAGTCGTGTTCAAATTGATTTATGTTGGAGTTTTCCTAAGGCTCAAAGAGCGTTAGAAGAACTTGAAAATGAAGGCTTATTAGAAGTAGTGAAAACTTATAAAAACGTCAAAAGTTATCGATTAAAAGATTAACGCTATGAAAACCTAAAACCTATTTGTGTGGCAACCAAAAGTGTTTTTGATTTTTAAAAATTAATAATATTTATTTACAAATATTAATATTCTTTTTAATGATAACTCTACCTACGTAATATTCATCTTTAATAAATTTATTTTCGATGATTTCAAAATCATTAGAGGTGTAAATATAATCTGTTCCTAAGATGTATATGCCTCGATTTTTCTTATCGCTTACGACTTTTAAAGAATAATATAACTTATCATCTTTTTTCATCACATCATCTAAAAAGAATTTATCGTCCTTTTTAGCAATATCAACCTTCTTTTTCATTTTTATTTCTTGATTCTTTTTAAAAGGACTATTTAAAGATTCAAAATGAAGATATTTTTGATTTTCTAATAGTTGTTTTTCTTTTTCAATCCACTTAGTGATTTCTTCTAAGGTTTTATTAAATCTTTGTTCTCTTTCTTCTATTTCATTCTTTGCTTCAAATTCGCTTATTAGAGAGGCTTTTTCATAAAGTTTAATAAATTCATCAAGACTTAATTTATATTCTTCATCACCATCTAAATAGTTATAGTTTTTAATGATTATATGATTATTTAAATAATCGAATCCTAATATTTCTTGTAAGTCATCATAATCTTCATGATTTTTATCATTAACTTTAAAGAAGTGGATATGGTTAAGATGGATCGCTAAGACATGATATTTATCAATTCTTTCTTTTGAATAATAGTCGTACATATCTTCATAGTGAGGGGTTTCATCTTCTAAATAACCTAAATCTAATTTATTAGGTGTATCTTCATAAAGTTTTTTAAAGTTAGGATATTGTTTTAAATCTTTAATAATAGTTAATAATGATTTGTTTTTATCTTCTGTATGAGTGAAGATGATAAAATCACCAATGCTTAATAATCGACGTTTTTCATCATTTAAACGCATTTCAATTGTTTTATATCCTTCTTCCATTGCGTTATATGGTTTTGGTTTTAATGTGTAAAAGTGGAAGTTTGGCATATGGAAGTATTATAACTTGAATTTACGCGGATGATATAAACAATTTAACCTTTGGCTGCACAAATTGTGCAATTTCAATTATTTTTTATAAAAGTGAGACTAAATTATAATCTTAAAAGATTATTTAAAGATTTAAAGATTTTTAGCATGGACAAAGCGTAGATTAAGTGTATAAAATATACAGCAGATAAGGGGTAAAAGGAAAATGTTAAAAAAGATAATAATTAAAAACATTAATTCCATCAAAAGTTGTGAATTAAATTTTGACAAAGGTAAATTCGAATATGGTCAGAATAATATTTTAGACGATGTCGTCAATCCTATCGCTATCTATGGTTTAAATGGTAGTGGTAAAACTTCATTCTTTTCCGCGATCGAGCAGTTCAATATGTTGATGTTTAATCCACCTGAATTTTTAGCGCCATTCGTGGTAAATGATATTTTGTTTACAAAATATCACCACAAGAAAAGTAACGATGTCTCTCACATTTCTGGATCGATAGAATTTTTCTTAGAAATTAATGGTAAAAAATATGATTATTTTATTCAAACGACGAGAGATAAAATCTTTTACATATCGCATGAAAAATTATCGATCGATGGTAAAAATATATTTGATAAACACGCAGATTTAGTTACAGTTCAAAAAACGTATTTAACTCAATCGCCTTTAATTCCAAATCTAAGAAAATTAGTGGCAAATAAGATTACAGATGCGGATATTCAGCTCGTGTACACGTATCTATGTTCTTTTGTTAATGTCAATCTCAACACTAATGTGGCCGCTAATCCTAAGCCTATCGTTGCTTCGCCTATCTTTAGTGGGGCCAACTTATTCGACTTACTAGTGGATAAATCTAGTGAAATAAAAGAAGCATTAAAAGAGTATAAGGATTTTCCAATCTATACTTTTCATAAGCAAGCGAAAACGCCAATTGCAAATAGCAATGTTTTAAATTACACCGTTAATATTGAAGATGGAGATTTTAATTTTGACTTGCCACTTAATATGATTTCATCAGGTATGCTCAATATGAGTCTTTTACTTTGCATTTTACTTGCGGTTCCAGAAGGGGCGACATTGTTCATCGATGAAATGGATAAAGCTTTGCATCCAACCGCTATAAGATCATTTATCGAAATCGCACAAAAACGTAAAATCCAACTCGTGTTTTCATCACATAATACGAACATTATGCAATATCTTAGACCTGATCAAATTTATTTCGCTAAGTGGCGTAAAGGTTTTTCTAACTACTATCGTCTTTCAGAAATCTATCCTAACATTAGAAATGTCAACAACATTGAAAAAATGTATTTAAATTGTGTCTTCGATGAGGTTTTAGATAACGTAGATCATGATAAATAACTATTTACTTATCGTCGAGGGGGAAAAGACTGAGCCTGAACTTTTTTCTAGAATACTAGAAAGTTATGGTTTTCACGTCGAAATAGCCAAAGAAAAGCATGACGTTAATCTTCCCTTTGAAGTGAGCTTAAAAAACGCTAGTAAAGATAAGATCAATGTTCTTATCGCTCAATTTAAGCAAAATCGCATCCATGATTTCATGATCAAATTTAATAAAAGCGAAGAGGATTTAGGCCGTTACTTTAATATGGAACCTAATTACTTTAAAGCCATCTTTTTAATTTTTGATGTCGATCATAATGAAAGAAAAGATTTAGAAGAATGTATGAACAAATTTAATGATGAAAGTAGTGGGCTTTTACTCATTAGTTCACCTTGCATCGAAGTTTTAGCGGACGATAAGTTCTTTTTGGAAGATAGACGCGAAACTTATTCTCACATCAAAAAAGATTACGTTTCTAAAATTAACGATTATTGCATCAAAAATAATAAGTGTAATGCCTTAGAATTTATCGCCTCCAATTTTCATTCTTTAGCGTTATCTTTTCTAAAGAAAAATCGTGATGATTTCGATGAAAATAATATCATGGAACATCCTTATAAAGTCGTAGAAAAAATTAATGAACTAAATATAAGAAAGAATTGGAAAGATGAAAATGATGAGCGAAGAAGTGAATTAATTTATCGTTATTTCACTACCGTGATCTATGTTTTTATCGCTTACATCCACGGTCTTACGTCTAAGATAGATAATTATTCTCTAGTATATGACTTTTTCAATGAACGAAGCCATGAAGATAAATGATTACTTTTTACTAATATATACGTAAAAAGATTGAAGAATGCTAATCAAAGGTTATTAAATGCAAAATAAAAATTAACAAGATACGAAGTAGTGTATAATATTTTCGTTTTAAGAATTTATTAGGTTACTCAAAATATGAAAAGAAAAAAACAGATAAAACGTACGAGAATAGCGCTTGCTATCACACCGATAGCCTCAGTCATAATAATTCTTTTATCATATTGGCTTTTTGGAAATGTTTTTCCTAACGACCTAGCGTTAGGCATATTGTTTTTTGTTTTTGTGACACTAGGAATAGTCACTTTTGTTGCTTTCTTCGTCTCACTTACTTTCCGCGTCGACAAATATATATGCAATAATAAATCTTATTACGTTTTTAGAGGTTTTATCACTTACGAAATATATATCGAGGAAAAGAGAATCAAAAGACATTGGATTTTTAATATTTTGGATGATTTTAATTATTTTTTTGTCGATGAAAACAAATTTATTCGAATAGAATTTTGTGTGTTCGCGGCTAGCCAATTTTATTGCGATGAAGAAAGAATAATGCCGGTGAAGAAATGGCGTTAAATCTAGTAAGAAAAAATTGTTCGATGAATTTATAGATATAAAATGAGTTTTTTAAAAAATTTAAAAGCGAAACGAAAATTAAATAAAAAGATAAAAACAATCTATCGACCATTTTTTAAATCGCTTAAAAAGTCTTTATTTAATTTAACTATCGATCAGGAAATTACTCTTGATGTGATAAAAGAAATATATGATGAAATTATCCTTTTTAACGCGAAGAAAAGCAAAAGAAAATACATTAAGTTAATAAAACTCTACGATAAGACAATTCAAACGATAAATGAGCGTCATCAATTAGAGGATAGCGTCGAAAGAATGTCCAAAGTATTTTCTATTGAAAACATTATTAAAAAGCCAACACTTGTCGAAAAGTCATTTTTAGATGATGTTAGTTTTATAAATAGATATTATTCGAGATATAAATTTAATGATGAACAACGCGAGTTAATTAAGAAAATCAATTTCGTTGATAACAATATTCAAAAGATTTTAGAACAATACTTTATCTTTCAATTTCTTCATAACCTTTTATTAGATTTACCTAACCGATATTTGACGCGGGATGATTATAAAAATTATTTAGAAAATTATGATGTTGTATCGAGCGATGTAAACAAAGATAAGACGCACTTTTATAAGTTCATGTCAAAAGATGAATTTAAGCGCAAACTTGATGAACATAACGCTAATTACATTAACAAGAACATCGATGATAAGTTATTCGATGATATAACTGGTAAATCGTTAGATGTAGAACAAAGAAGAGCAATTTTAAAAGATGATATTGCAAGCCTTGTCATCGCTGGCGCGGGCTCAGGTAAGACGCTTACTATATGCGGTAAAGTTAGTTACCTTTTAAATAGAAAAGGTGTCGATCCTAATGACATCTTACTTCTTTCTTATTCACGCAAAAGCGCGGACGATTTAGAAAAGAAAATTAAAGTTATAGATAAGAATATAAAAGTTGGAACTTTTCATAAAGTGGGTCTAGATATTCTAAAAGAATATTATGATAAGAATTTTGTCATCGAAGAACAATTCGACGCCATCATCGAACAATATTTTAGAGAAGAATTAAAAAAAGATAGGCTAACGTTAAATAACTTAGTGACGTTTAAAAGTTTATATAGTTACGGCTACGAAGATAAACATTATAAAGATGAAGGGGAATTATACACTGATTTAAATAGACAAGATTTAGTGACGCTTAAAGATCGTCTTGAACACGAAACTTTGAAGAAAGAAAAAGTGAAGAGCATCCAAGAATTACAAATCGCTAATTTTTATTTTTTAAATGGCATCCGTTACAAATATGAAATGCCTTATAAAATAAATTTATCGACGAAAGAACATCGCCAATATTGCCCAGATTTCTTCCTTCAAGATTATGAAATTTATCATGAACATTATGGTGTAAATGAAAATATGCAAGCGACGCAATATAGCGAAGAAGAAAACGCTCGTTACGTCGAAAATATGCTTTGGAAGAGAAAGGTCCATGAAAAATATCGAACTAAATATATCGAAACTTATTCTTATCAATTTAAAAATGGAACGATCTTAGATGAATTGAAGAAAAAGCTAGAAGATAATGGTGTCCAATTTAAGCCTTTAGATGATGAAGAAATTGATGATGTTATTAATTCTATTTATGAGGGGATGGATTTTAAATCTTTCATCAACTTAGTGAAATCTTTCCTAAGCTTATATAAATCTAAATATCACGATGAAAGCTACTTTGAAAAATTGAAACAATCAAGTTTTAAAAACATTTATCAAAAGATGCGAGCAAGATTATTTTTAGATATTTGTAAGCAGATTTATTTTTATTATATAAAAACTTTACGTAAGAACGATAAAATTGACTTCGATGATATGATATTAAAATCCATAGGATTATTAGATGAGATTAAAGGCTTCAAATATAAGTATATTATCGTCGATGAATTTCAAGATATATCCTTTAGCCGCATGCAATTTTTAAAAGCTTTAATAGAGCATGGCCACGCAAGATTATTTGTGGTAGGGGATGATTGGCAAGCTATCTATCGCTTTAGTGGCTGCGACATTTCTATCTTCACTCAATTTGAAAATTATTTTGGTAAAGCTTCTATTAGTAGCATTACGACGACGCATCGTAATAGTCAACAATTGCAAGATGTGGTCGGACCATTTATAAGAAAGAATAAAGATCAAATTAATAAAGTCATCAAATCGAACATTAGTTTAGATAAACCAATTAAGATTGTTTTTAGCGAGGAAGATAAAGCTTCAACTTTTGAAGCCGCTTTAAAAGACATTAGTGAAATCGATCCATACGCAAAAATCTTAGTGTTAGGAAGAAATAATAACGATGTGACTTTCTTAGATTCTGATCTTAATAAGGTGTTCGCCAAAAATAATGTCGTACAAATTTATTCCACAAATTATCCATTCATGGATATTAGATTTTCAACTGTTCACGCTTCTAAAGGATTAGAAGAAGATTTTGTCATATTAATTAATGCAGAAGATAAATTATTAGGTTTTCCTAATTTATTAGAAGATGACCCGTTATTAGATTTAGTCTTAGCGAAGAAAGATGCGATTCAATATGCCGAAGAAAGACGTCTATTTTACGTCGCTTTGACAAGAACTAGGTCTTATTGTTACGTGCTTACAACTAAGACGTCAACTTCACCCTTCTTAAAAGAAATAGTGGAATCTCCCCACGTATCTAGGATGGACTTCGTCTTAGGAAAAAATATCAAAGAATCTAGTTTATATGAAACGAAGGAAACATCTAATCATTATAAATGTCCTAAATGTAAATCCGGGAATTTGGTAAAGAGGGTAGGCGTTAATGGTGTATTCTTTGGTTGCTCAAATTATCCATATTGTCAATATACGATCGAAGATGAAAAAGTTATAAGGGCGAATGAGAGATGTCCTAACTGCGGAGACTTTTTAATTAAGAAGAATGGCAAACATTTTACCTATTATACTTGTCATAATTTCAAGTATTGTAGATATAGTACTTACTTAAAAGAACAATTCAAATATAGAACGCAACAAAAGAAAAATAAGAAGTTTTATGGTGGTGGACGCTAGTGAGGTTAGAAAATTTAAAAATGATTTAATATCTTGTTATGATTACTTGATAATGCATATCAAGTGGTAGATGAATGTATATAGTAGACAATAGTTTAAGACATGATAACGTTTGGGAGTAGTGTTATCCTCAAGTATTCTCGAACCGCAACCAGTATATATCAAACCACTTTTAAGAGTTATGCTAATCCAAGTGAGTGTTGTTTTATTTATTAACTAGTTTAATTGATGACTATTTAACACAAATTTAACATTTTCTTAACCAAAGATCTTCACTTTTTGTATAATGATGGCATGATTGTTTATAAAGAAAATAAAAGACAGTTTAAAACTGATGTAATGAATGGTGAAATAAGCCAAAAAATCTATGAATTATTTTCCTTTTTACATGTTGCACATGTACAGCCTAATGAAATCGCTGCTTGGAAAAATTCCTTACGTTATATGAAGGATATTATCGATGATGAAGATATTTCTAATGAAGTGGAAGTAGCGATTGAATTTCAAATTCCTTTAACTTCAAAACGTGTCGACTTCATGATTGCTGGCCAAGATATGAACAGTAATGATAATGTCGTGGTGGTCGAATTAAAGCAATGGGATAAATGTGAAGCCACAAATTTAGAAAATGTTGTTAAAGCTTACACTGGTGGTGCGTTAAGAGAAGTAGTGCATCCTTCTCAACAAGCTTATGCTTACGCAAAGCTCATTGAAAACTTCAATGAAAGTGTACAGCAACAAAAAGTAAATCTTTTACCATGTACCTATCTTCATAACTATGAAGATCAATATAAATATGAGATACTAGATCCTCGTTACGATGAAATTGTTAAACTAGCGCCTGTCTTCTTGATGAAAGATGGATTAAAACTTACCGATTACATTAAGAAATATATTCGTAAACCTTCGAATAAAAAATTATTTGAATTAGTGGAATATGGTAAGCCTCGCCCATCTAAAGCTTTACAAGATAGTGTGGGTAGCATTTTAAATGTCAATAAAGAATTTGAGATGATTGATGAACAGCAAGTCGCATATGCGACAATTTTGAATTTATTCGAAGAATCTTTTAAAGATGATAAGAAACACACTATCATCGTTAAAGGCGGACCTGGAACTGGAAAAAGTGTCATAGCTATTAACTTATTAGCGAAGATGATTGAAAAGAGCCATTCTTGTGTCTATGTTTCAAAAAATTCCGCGCCTAGAGCAGCATTTTCTCAAAAGCTATTGAAAGGAAAATATAGTCTAAGTTACCTTAAAGGACTCTTTATGGGTTCAGGTAAATTTTATAACGTGAAAAAGAATCAATACGACTGTATTCTTTGTGATGAAGCACATCGCTTAAATGAAAAATCAGAGATGTTTTCTAATTTAGGTGAAAATCAAATTAAAGAAATTATCAATGCTTCTAAGATTAGTGTCTTCTTCATCGATGAAGATCAAATTATTTCTTCTAAAGATATTGGTTCAATTGAAGAAATTAAGAAGTGGGCAATTGCGTTAGGAAGTAAAATTCACGATAGTAAAGATTTAGAACTAGTGTCGCAATTTAGATGCAATGGCTCTGATGGATATCTTGCGTTCCTAGACGATGTTTTAGAAATAAGAAATACCGCAAATTACAATTATTTTGATTTAGATTACGATATTCAAATATTTGATCATCCTAGCGAGATGAGAGAAGCTTTAAGAAGTAAAAATATCGATAATAAAGCGAGGATGATTGCGGGATATTGTTACGAATGGAAATCGCATAAGGATAAGACACAATTTGATATTGATTTAGATAATCATAGATTTATTGCTCAATGGAATTTTACAACTGATAAGTTCGCCATCGACCCAAATTCTTTTGAACAAGTCGGCTGCATTCATTCCACGCAAGGATTAGAGTTCGATTATGTTGGTATCATTATCGGTAAGGATTTACGTTACGAAAATGGTCACGTCATCACCGATGTGAGTAAAAGAGATAAAGGTGATCATATGATAAGAGGATTAAAAAATAATCCAAGACTTGCTGATAGAATTATACGTAACACGTATAAAACATTATTATCAAGAGCAAAATATGGTTGTTACATTTACTGTGAAGATAAAGAATTAAGTGAATATTTAAAGAAGAGAATAGCGAACGCCAAAAACATGAAAGAATTAGTGAAAGATAAGTATGGAGCGATTTGATAAATTGATCGAAAGAATCGATAAATTTAATAAAGATAGAGATTGGGATAAATTTCATTCACCAGCAAATTTAGCTAAATCTATCAGCATCGAAGCAGGCGAACTTTTAGAATGTTTTCAATGGGATGAAAATAATTATGATTTAAAAGAAGTGGAAGATGAACTCGCGGATGTTTTAAATTATTGTTTACAATTTTGTCACGTCTTAAAAGTTGATCCCATTGATATCATAAATAAGAAGATGGATGAAACAGAAAAGAAATATCCAGTTTCTAAGGCAAAAGGTGTAGCCACTAAATACAATAAATTAAGATAATTTATAATCTCTTTATTTTTCACTTTTCCTCTATTCCTTTTTACTTTTAACGTGCTACAATTTGAGTATGTTAAAAGTGTTTCAAGAAGTCGATAAAAAGATCTTAGCGAAAGCCTATGAAAGCTCTAGTGAATTGAACTCATTAGAAACTGGTAGTTGGGTTCATCTTTCTAATCCCACTCTTGAAGATTTAAAGAAGATTAATGAATTAACCAATATTTCTTTAGATTTTTTAAATTGTGCGTTAGATGAAGAAGAAAGTGCCCGTGTGGATAAAGATGATGGTGATTCTTTAATCGTCTTAGATACGCCTTTAATGTTAGATGAAGAAAAGGCTAATTATACGACCGTTCCTTTTATCATTGCTTATAATAAGAATTATTATGTTACTATTTGTAAACATGATGTAGCATTAATTTCTGAAGTTTTTAGGAAAGTCAAATTAGTGGAACCGCATAAGCATGTTAGGTTAACTTTATATTTAATCTATCGCTTAGCGACTTTATTTATTACTTACTTAAAGAAAATAAACGCTCATACGGAAGCAATAGAAATTAAACTTAGAACATCAGTAAAAAATAAAGAAGTATTAGAGTTAATGGACAAAAATAAAGCTTTAGTGTACTTTTCGACCGCTTTAAATGCCGATAAGGGTGTCTTATCTAAATTACTTCGTAGTCAAACTTACAAAAGATTTGAAGATGATTTCGACTTGATGGAAGATGCAGAAGTGGAGATGGATCAAGCCATCGAAATGTGTTCGATTTATCGTAACATTCTTTCTGGGATGATGGATGCTTTCGCAAGCGTGATTAATAATAATATGAATACGGTCATGAAGACCTTATCAGTCATCACTATCGTCATCTCTTTACCGACTTTAATTGCTTCAATTTATGGGATGAATTTAGAATATTTACCACTCGATGATAATAAGTATGGCTTTTGGATCATCTTGTGTATATGTGCGGTCTTTGCCATCATTGGAGCCATCGTTTTATTCTTCATCGGAAGTGGTATTAGACATAGAAGAAAATAATAATTATTTAATTACTTGACTTAAACCTTACTTTGATAAATTATGTAAGTACATGCACTTTTTAGATGTCGGTCGCATCTACGGAAGAGGATGCGGGAATGTCAATATGATCGCTAAGCAATATTATCTAGAAGCTTATCATCTTGGAAGAAGCTTAAAATGAGACTGAAATAAGTCATCTCAAATAGCGACTTTTATATTTTTAAAATAGCTAAAAAACAAAAGTCACGTCACGAAATCTTGCAAAGTCACGTCACGAAAATGTCAAAAGTCACGTCACGAAATCTTGCAAAGTCACGTCAAATGCTTGTAAAAAAATATCTTTTATATTAATATATAAGCAAGGAGAAGTGATTCTATGTATTATAAACGTCTTATTGACGATAAAATCGATGAACTGAGCTCTTATGTTAATGTCATCTATTTAAGAGGAGCGAAATGGGTGGGAAAAACAACCACTTGTGCGAATAGAGCTAAGACGATTTATCGGCTTCTTTCTAAGCATGATTTGAATAATTTAAAGTTTTATTACGATATTGATCCAACGCTTATTTTTCGTGAAAGAAAGCCAATTTTATTTGATGAATGGCAACAATTTCCAGAACTTTGGAACGAATGCAAAATTTATGCAGATAGTTCGTTAAACAAAGGTGAAATTTTTTTAACTGGCAGTCGAGAATTGACTAAGGAAGAAAAGAAACTTTACATCTCACATTCAGGGTTAGGAAGAATTAGCCAAATTATAATGCGACCGATGTCACTTTATGAGTCGTTGGAATCAAATGGTGCGATATCACTTGGTGACCTTTTTGAAGCTGATATTCGTATTAAAAATGTTAACTCTCCAATCAATTATGAAAATTTGGTGCATCTGACGATACGTGGAGGTTTTCCAGCTTCGCTAGGAATAAAATTTGATGGTGAAGAAGGCTTAATTGCTAAAGAAATTGTCGAAAACATCATTTTAAACTTCGACGAAGAAGATGATGAAGAAAGTTCTAGCAAGGGGCCATATCAAAGCGATTATATGCGAATTATCATCAAAGAACTAGCAAGAAACTCTGCTACTATGGCTAATTACACAAAGATGCTTACAAATATTGTAGGGGAAGATAATCGCGATATATCTACTTCTACCTTTCTACGTTATCGCAATATTTTAAAAAAGAAATATATTATCGAAGAAATTGAACCATTTTCCGCTGGCTTTAAATCGCGTTCAAATATTGTTTCTTCGACCAAAAAAATATTCGTCGACCCTTCACTCGCTATTGCTTCACTAAACTTAAGTTTTGAAGAACTAATGAATCAACCAATAAATTTTGGCCCATTTTTTGAAAATCTCGTAATGCGTGATTTGCTTGTTTACGCAGATTCGCTAAATGCTAAAATTTATCACTACCGTGATAGGAATGGATTAGAAGCTGATGCTGTATTAAAATTAGATGATGGTAGATACGCTCTTATTGAAATTAAAGTTGGAGGTATTAACGCTATTAAGAATGCCGAAGAGCATTTACTTACCATTAAAAAAGAAATTATTCAACACAACACAAATGTTAAAGATCCATCAATGTTACAAAAAGAACCTTCCGCACTAATAATTATTACTGGCGTAGGTGAAAGTATGACTACAAAAAATGGTGTTCATATCGTTCCTATTGGTTGCTTAAAAAACTAATTATTATATAAATATGACCTTTTATATATTTATGCTTCTATGAAGCATAAAGTTTTAACTGCCCCGTTTTGCTAAAGTTTATTAACTATTTTTCTTCGTTTTTGACTTCCTACTGATGAAGATGATAGCGATAGCGATAATAATGATTAAAATGCCGATGACGATTAAAACGATGTGTATGTAATCTTCGACGGGCGTAGGAAATCTCTCTTCTGTTAAGAAATCATCGTAGTTATATGTTCCTCTTATTTGGTTATAAGAATTCATGAATGAATTATCGTTTTTTAAAGTTTCTTTTGTCTTATTTGATAAAGCATGATATCTATTACCAAGTTCGTACCATGTATCGCTTGTAACGATGATAGAAGTAGACTCATTAAATAAACTTATAAAGCCATCGTGACCGGCTGTGACATGATCATAATTTAATAAAGCTTCGACGTCGATTCTTCCATAGCCTGTATAAATATCACGTCCTTCTGCATCTATATCGATAGCGGTATGAAACATAGCAAGTCTAGTTTCTTCATTTGTCGCCTCTTTATATTTTGTTTGATATAACGCTGCTGAAGCGGCGGAAAGTGGGGAAGCAAAAGAAGTACCAGTTACAACTGCATAACTATTGATTCCGTATGTAGGATCATAAGAATCGTAAGTGTAAGGGGAAACGTAATTAACGTAAGGGGCGAAGGCATAGCCCGGTGCCATCAAATCGACATATCCATAGGTGGAAAAAGAAGCTCTTTCTTCTTTTGATTTTTTCGCAAGAGCGCCTATGGAAACGACATAGTCATTACAAGCAGGGAAATAATCATTATAAGTGTTATCATTTCCCGCCGCGGCAAAAATTAAAACGCCTTGTTCGACGTAAAGGGCTTCGAAGATTGGACTAAAGACAGAATTAATTAAAGAAGTTTCTTCTGGAGTAGTGTCGACGAAACCTAAAGACATGTTAATAATATCAACATCACCTAAAGAATAAATATAAGTTAAAGCTTCTGCAATTTCCGCAGTATTTAGATTAGCGAGTTTTAAATGAATTAATTCAACTTCACTCGCAAGGCCCATCCCACCTTGATTATTCACTGGTTCTTTAATAGTTGCTGTTACGGAAGTGCCGTGAATTAAAGGAGAAGATTGTTGCTCGTAATCGTAAGTAGGATCTTCAGCTAGAATCGAATAATCATCATGATATCTACTAACGATTTTCGTCTCGACTTGTTCCGTTTCAAAGTTGTAAGTAAAAGAAGCGCTTCTATTCGATAAGACGTTTCTTCCGTTCGGTGAATAAGCGGCAGCGTCATATCTTACCCCGGTATCGATGACGGCGATGGTGACGCCTTCACCTCTATAAGTGTCTAAGACGCTCGTGGCGTTTAAAACGTCGAATTGATAATCTTTTTGATGAGAATAAAACTCTTCATTGGCAGCCTTACTTGCGTAGGCTAAAGATTCTGCTTTTAAAGTTTTTAAACTTGCTAAATCTAGATTATAAAAAGAAGTAGGGGCTAATAAACTTGGGGCGCTTACGAGCGTTAAGATAGTTAAAAATGCAAATGTTAGAATAATTTTATTCTTTTTCATCATCGTTTCATTTCTTTTCTTTTTTCTTTTTTATATCGAATAAAGAATCTTTGATGCCGACCCAAAGAATTAAACATATTTCAGCTGGGATACCAAGGATAAATAATGGCCAAGGATTGTAATCCCGTTTTCCGTAGCAACACAAGAATTTTTCCGTAGGTGTTTATTAAATAATGTATAAGAAAGATGCAATGCATCT
>CALVUG010000017.1 GCA_944363535.1 uncultured Bacilli bacterium | reverse complement strand
TTTGAAGTGGGTGTGGCGAAAGTCCCACAATGGAATCCTGAAACTCCAAAAACGATGTCTCAAGGTCCATCTTTCTGTTTCTTCAACACTGCAAGTGAAGATCAACTTAAATATGGTTGGCTTTTCTACAAACATATTACTGATTATGTCAATACTGCTAAATATGCGATGTATACTGGTTATTCTCCTGTAAGAATTTCTTCTTATCAAGATGTCGCATATAGTAATCACTTAAATAATATTGGCGAAGATGGTGTTGAATACGCTGTCAATTCTGAAAACTGGTTACAATCCAAAGTTCATAACATCGTCGCTACGATGGATAATGATTACTTTACTTTACCTGTTTTCAAAGGTTCAGCACAAGCTCGTGTTGCAGTAGGTTCAATTATTACGAACGTTTTAACTGGCGTTCAAGATGTTGATACGGCTTTCTCAGTCGCCTATGCCTCTTGTCAACTTTATTCTTAAACTTACTAGCAAGATTAACTTAAGTTCGCTGCATCACATAAAGAATTTAAAAATTTGCAGTTTAACACTGAATTTTGAATTCAAAAGCATTCAAATAGATAAAAGGTTTAGCATGTTATTATGTATAGAGGTTAATAAATCGCCTATCTATAAGATAGGTAAAGTGCTATAATTACTTATATGAATTTACATTTTGAATATAGTGACTTAGTGAGCCAAAAAAATTATGAGCCATTATTTCATTTTTATCTCGAACTAACTTTAAAGACTTTAACAGTGACGTGCGAAGATTTATTTTTATCTTTGTCCATCATCGATGATACGCTTATGAAAACGTTAAATTTATCGTATCGAAAAGTCGATCGTTCCACGGATGTTTTATCCTTCGCTTTTTTAGAAGGAGAAAACCTTCATTATCAGGATAAGATATTAGATTTAGGGGAGATATATATTTCCTTGGCAAAATGTGAAGAACAAGCCCCGATGTATAATCTTACTTTAGAAGAAGAATTAGCCTATCTTTTTATTCATGGATTATTACATCTATTTGGCTATGATCACGACACGGAAGAAAAAAAACAAACGATGTTTGCCTTACAAGATGAAATATTTAAGAAAGGAAAAGACTATGGATTACCAAAAATTGATTGAAAGAGCAAAAGAAGCAAGGAAATTATCTTATTCACCTTACTCTCATTTTCCAGTAGGGGCGGCTTTACTGACAAAAGACGGTAAAGTTTATCTAGGAGCAAATATTGAAAATGCTTCTTATCCTCTATGCATGTGCGCGGAAAGAAACGCGATTTATCAATCTTACTTAGACGGGGTAAGAAAAGATGATATCGTCGCGATCGCTATCGTCGCAGATACGCCTAATCCTTGTTCACCTTGTGGGGCGTGCCGCCAAGTCATCAGTGAATTATTAAGGACGGATGCGGACATCATCATGACGAATTTAAAAGATGAGACGACGGTCGTAAAAGTGAAAGATATCTTACCTTTCGCTTTTAGCGAAGAGGATTTAAAATAAGATGAAAACTGGTTTCATTGCACTTTTAGGACGTACGAACGTCGGTAAATCTTCGATTCTTAACGAAATCATCCAAGAAAAAGTTTCTATCGTCACTTATAAACCTCAGACGACACGTAATAAAATACGTGGTATTTACACTGATGATGAAGCACAGCTCGTCTTCTTAGATACCCCAGGGATTCATCATCCTTACAAAGAATTAGGGAAGAAGATGAATCATCTTGCCTTCGAAGCTTTAAAAGATGCAGATGTCATCGTCCTCGTAGTGGACGTCAAAGCCAAAAACGATGAATTAGACGAAGAAATTATCGAAAGACTAAAGAAAGTTAAAAATCTCATCATCTGCTTTAATAAAATTGACTTGGCGAACATCATCGAAGTAGAAGAAAAGAAAAATTATTATAAAGAAAAATTAAGCCAAGCAAAAATTATCGAAACGAGCGTGAAAGACCACTTTAATTTAGATGGTTTAATTAAATTAATTAAAGAAGATTTAAGTGAAGGTCCTTTATATTATGATCCAAACGATAAAAGCGACGCTTCTTTATCTTTTAAAATTAGTGAGACAATAAGAGAAAAAGCTCTCAATTTCTTACGCGATGAAGTCCCACACGCCCTTTACGTCGAAATTGAAAACATCGAATTTAAACCGAAGAAGATGATCATCAATGCTTCACTCATCTTAGAAAATGAAGGGCAAAAAGGTATCGTTATCGGAAAGAATGGAAGGATGATTCAAAAGATTGGAAGAAGTGCGAGGATGGATTTAGAAAATATGTTCCATAAGACGATTTATCTAGAACTTTTCGTCAAAGTGAAAGAAGATTGGCGGGATAAGAATAGTTTCGTCAAAACTTTCCAATAATGAATTATGAAAGAAATAGAAGGTATCATCATCCACCAATTAGCCCAAAAAGAAAAAGATGCGATGCTTTCATTTTTAACAAATGAAGGCTTATTATCGATTTATGCAAGGGGTATCAAAGATAATAAAAGTAAGAACGCTCACGCGGTAAGCGTTGGATGTTTATCATCTTTAGAAATTAACGAAGGTCGTCTCGGCGGTAAATCTTTAAAAAGTGCGACGTTAATTACTTACTTAGGGGAAAATTTAAAATCGCTTCTCGATTACGCTTGTTTTAATTATGCTTTAGAATTAGCAAGGAAAGCGGATGAAGCTATCGAAGATAAAGAAAGTGCTTACAAAGCACTTCATACTTTTTTAGCCATGCGTAAAGAAGATGATAGCATCGCTCATCTATTAGCTTACATCGCTCAAATCTTAATCATCTTAGGGGAAAGAATAAAGATCGATGGTTGCGTCTATTGCGATAATAAAAGTGAAATTGTCTCCTATTCTTTAGATGATGGTGGATTAGTGTGCCAAAATCATTTCGATAAAGGAAGGATGGAAAAAGAAAGTAAAGATCAAATTAATCTTTTGCGTTTCTTGTTCATGGCTAAACAAGAGGAAGCGAGCCGACTAAATCTTAGCTTAATACAATATCTTCATCTTCTTAATCAATATCATATTTTTCTTAAAGATAATTTAGGAATAGACATCAAATCATTCACTTTATTTAAACCATTTTTTCAATAATTATTGTATAAATATCTAGTTTACATAGTAAAAAGTCATTAAAATAACACTTATAATGGGTTGACAAGATTTTTAAAACCATTAAACTTTAAGGCGTTGTTTATTTTAAGGAGTGAAATCTATGCATAAATTCGAAGATATCGTCAATCATCTCATCACGCAGGGCTTCGTCTTTCCTGGCTCAGAAATTTATGGTGGGCTCGCTAATTCGTGGGACTATGGTCCGCTTGGATTCTTACTTAAAAATAATGTTAAAAGAGCATTTTATAAAAAGTTCGTGCAAGAATCTCCGACTAATGTCGCTATCGATAGCGCTATCATCATGAACCC
The DNA here is from genome assembly GCA_944363535.1 of uncultured Bacilli bacterium. Lineage (GTDB taxonomy): Bacteria > Bacillota_I > Bacilli_A > RFN20 > CAG-826 > CALVUG01. The sequence continues at coordinate 19,886 of CALVUG010000017.1, read as the reverse complement.
CAAAGTCTGGGAAGCGACGGGTCACGTCAAAGCTTTCAATGATCCTCTCATCGACTGTAAGGAATGTAAGGCTAGGCTTAGAGCGGATGAAATTATTAAAGAATTTGATCCAAGCTTAGAAGTGGAAGGTAAAAGTTCAGAAGAACTTATGAACATCATCAAAGATAAACATATTCCTTGCCCGAACTGCGGTAAGCATAATTTCACTGACGTCCGTCAATTTAATATGATGTTTCAAACACATATTGGCCCATCATCTTCAAATGAATCGCTCGTCTATCTAAGACCTGAAACAGCGCAGGGGATGTTCGTCAATTTTAAAAATGTCGTCCGTACGACGAGAAGAAAACTTCCGATCGGCATCGTCAACATCGGCAAATCTTTCCGCAACGAAATTACGCCTGGGAACTTTACTTTCCGTACGCGTGAATTCGAACAGATGGAGATGGAATTTTTCTGTAAGCCCGGGGAAGATTTAACGTGGTTCAATTATTGGAGAGAATATATGATGAACTTCTTACTTTCTTTGAAAGTAAAAGAAGAAAATTTACGCTTTAGAGACCACGCAAAAGAAGAACTTGCCTTCTATAGCGTGGCGACGACTGACATCGAATATCATTATCCATTTGGTTGGGGCGAATTATGGGGCATCGCTGATCGCACCGATTACGATTTGAAAAGACATATGGAATATTCTAAACAAGATTTAACTTATCTAGATCAAGAGACGAATGAAAGATACGTTCCATATTGCGTCGAACCAGCCTTAGGTTTGGACCGTTTAATGCTCGCTTTACTTTGCGATGCTTACGATATCGAAACGTTAGATAATAACGATTCTAGAATTGTCTTACACCTTCATCCCGCGATTGCTCCTTATAAAGTCGCGGTCTTACCTTTAAGTAAACAACTAAGTGAGAAGGCAAAAGAAGTGTATAAAATATTATCTAATTATTTCTCCGTCACCTTCGATGCTTCCGGTAGCATCGGAAAAAGATATCGCCGTCAAGATGCGATTGGTACGCCGTTTTGCATCACTATCGACTTCGAAACTTTAGAAGATAATCAAGTGACAATTAGAGAAAGAGATACGATGCAACAAATTCGTTTACCCATTAACGATTTAGTGAACTATTTTAACGTAAAAGTATTTTTCTAGTAGAAATTTAGTAAGATGATAGATAATAACGTAACTGAAGAAATCTTAAAAAAGACCGATATAGTGGACATCATCTCTCGCTATATCCCCGTCACGAAAAAGGGAAGAAATCACATCGCTCTTTGTCCTTTTCACGACGATAAAAATCCATCTTTAATGATTTCGAGAGATAAACAAATTTTCAAATGTTTCGTCTGCGGGGTCGGCGGTAATGCTTTTACCTTCGTCGAAAGGATAGAAAAAATATCTTTCATCGATGCGGTAAGGAAAGTAGCCTCTTACGTCGGCTATAGCGATGTAAGACTTAATAAGTCATCATTAGATAAAAAGGTCGATGAAGTCAAAGAAAAAATGTATCTAGCGCATCAAGAATTGACCGCTTACTATCAATATAATTTATCGACGAAACTAGGTGCACACGCTAAAGAATATTTAGAATCGCGTCATCTAGACCGCGATTTACAACGTAAATATAGTTTAGGTTACGCTCCTGAAGATGGTTTCCAAACGATTGAATATTTAATTAAAAAAGGTTTCTCTTATAAGACTTTAGAAGATGCTGGTATCGCCTTGCACGTTGAAAATGGTTACATGGACCGTAATCAAGGGCGCCTCATCTTTCCTATCTTAGATGAAAATAATCGTCCCATCGCTTATAGCGCAAGACGAATTAATGAAGATGAAAGTCAACCTAAGTACATCAACTCGGTCGATTCAACTATCTTCCATAAATCAGACGTTCTTTATAACTACGCTAGAGCGTTAGATGCTTCCATCAAAGAAAAACGTGTCTACGTCTGCGAAGGCTTCAATGATGTCTACGCTTTCGCAAGAGTGGGCCTAGATTCCGCGGTAGCGTTAATGGGAACGGCCTTTTCAGAAAAACACGTCGCTTTATTACGTGCTTTAAAAGCGGAAATCGTCTTATGTTTCGATCCAGATGAAGCTGGAAAAAAGGCGATAATCCGCGCTAGTGACATCTTAGATAAAGCCCATCTAGATTACGTGATGAAAGCTTTTCCAAAGCAAGAAAGACGTGACTTAGATGAATATCTAAATGATGAAGGAAAAGAAAAATTCTTAGTTTACATTAACGATGTATGCGATAAATTCACTTTCTTACTTAACATGTACGAAGGTGGGGATGCTCTTAAGACAAATAAAGATAAACAAAGATTTATTAACGTCTTCCTTCCTAAACTTGTCACTTTAGATGAAGGCTTAGAAAAAGATGACATCATCCTCAAATTAGCCCGCATCACGGGCTTTGAAGTTGAAGCGATCAAACGAGCGATCATAAGTTATAGTAAACAAAGTGAAAAGAAAGAAGTGCTCGTCGATACCGCGCCTACCTTTCAAAGAAAGGAACAAATCAAACGTTACTCACGTCTTAAACGTGCGGAAAGAAGCATGCTCTTCTACATGTTAAATGAGATGAAAGCAGTCGAATTTTTTGAGAAGAACATTTCTTTTTTCATCGATGATGTCTACCGTAACATCGCTAATTTCATCATCGCTTATGCAAAAGAACATGAAAATGTGAGTAGTGAAGATATTATCTCTTTACTTTCATTAAGTGAACTTACTAATAAAGATGAACTTGTGAAGACGATTTGTGATTTAGATTTAGATGAAACGTTAAGGAAAATTCCTTATAGCGAAGAGGCGATGAAAGAATATCTTAACGTCATCCAAGAAGAAAAAGAAAAATTATCGGAAAGAGATTTCTTATCGCGTTCCTTACAAGGTAAAGCGACGGAAGAAAAAGCTCGCATCATCAAAGATTACACTGCCGCTAGAGATAGGCATAAATAAAAAAATGAGGAGGTATATATATGGCAAAAGCAAAAAATGAGAAAAAGAAAGCGAAAGCGGAGGAAAAAGATATCGAAGAAGAAGGTATTGAATCATTAGATTCCATCAAAGCACGTTTTGAAAAACGTGGGAAGAAAGATGGTTACATCAACCAAGGCGATCTCTTCGATGCGCTATCGCACCTCGATTTAAGCGATGAAGATTTCGCTGAACTAATCAAATATTTCGAAGATAAGCACATCAAAGTCGAAAACGATGACATCGAAGAAGAGGAAGATTTCCCCGATAACATCGATGAAAGTGAACTAGAAAAAGATCTAGAAGCGGAAGATTTTGGTGACGACGATGATTATCTTCCTTACGATGATGAAAATTACGATGAAGATGAACTAGACGAAGATGAAGAGTTACGTGAAGTGCAAGATATGTTCTTACCAGGGGATGCGAAGACGCAAGATCCTGTCAAGATGTATCTAAAAGAGATCGGACGAGAAAACTTACTTAAACCAGAAGAAGAACCAGAACTCGCTAAGCGTATCTTAGAAGGGGATAAGGAAGCAAAAGATAAATTAATCTCGGCTAACTTAAGACTCGTCGTCAACATCGCTAAGCACTACGTCGGCCGCGGCATGCAACTTTTAGATTTGATTCAAGAAGGAAATTTAGGCCTTATGAAAGCAGTCGAAAAATTCGATTATACGAAAGGTTTTAAGTTCTCTACCTATGCCACATGGTGGATTAGACAAGCGATTACACGTGCTATCGCCGATCAAGCAAGGACGATTCGTATCCCAGTTCACATGGTAGAAACGATCAATAAAATTACTAGAGCGCAACGTCAACTCGTCCAAGAATTGGGAAGGGAACCAAACGCTGAAGAGATAAGTGAAAAGCTTGGTGGTGTCTTATCTCCAGAGAAGATTAGAGAAATTCAACGTATCGCGGTCGAACCGATTTCTTTAGAGACACCGATCGGAGAAGAGGATGACTCGCATCTTGGCGATTTTATCGAAGATAAAGATACGCTTTCGCCTAGCGAACACACGACGAAAGTTCTCCTTCGTGAACAACTTTATAAAATCTTAGGCGATTTGACTGACCGTGAAGAAAAAGTTATTAGACTACGTTACGGTCTAGATGATAATCATCCGCGTACCTTAGAAGAAGTAGGTAAAGAATTCCACGTCACCCGTGAAAGAATTCGTCAAATCGAAGCGAAAGCGATCCGTAAATTACGTCATCCGACGCGTATTAAAACCCTAGGTGATTACCGCGATACGAATAAGTAAAATATGACTTTATCTAAAAGATTAGAGACGATACTTAGTTTCATCGCTCCGTGTGAGATATTGCTCGATGTCGGAGCGGACCATGGTCTAGTAAGCATCGAAGCGATGAACCGTGGCCTAGCGAAAAAAGTCTTAGCGATCGAAAATAAATTAGGGCCATTTTTAAGACTCAAAGAAGCAATCGAAAAAAATCAAAAAAATGACGCGATAGAAGCGATTTTATCCGATGGTTTAAAATCTAACGACCAAAGAATTAAAACTTGTCTCATCGCCGGAATGGGCACAAAAAACGCTATTTCTATTTTGAAGGCGGCAAAAAATATCGCATCGATCGAGACGTTAATCATCGATTCGCATACGAACTTAGAAGAATTAAGACGGTTTGTCACCGCTATTGGCTTTAAAATCGTCGATGAAAAAATCGTCTACGAAGATAAGATATTTTACGAAATTATCGTCTTTAAAAAAGGAAATGCTCATTATAGCGACTTAGACTTTATTTACGGTCCATTAGAAATGAAAAGAAAAGACCCGTTATTTAAAGCTAAGCTCGAGGAAAGAAGAAAAGAAATAGAGACAATTTTAACTAAACCATATCTTTCTTTAGCTCGTATCAAATCGTTAAATGATGAATTAGAAAGGATGAGCCAATTATGAAAACGATCACACTATTAAGAAATCTTGCTAAATATTTTCCTAAAAAGATTGCCGTAAGAGAAAAAGATTACGTCGGTCTCATGTGCGGTAAACTCAAAGAAGAAACGCATAAGATTTTACTTTGCTTAGATTTTGATCAAACTTTGTTTGAAAAAGTAAAAGATGGAAAATATGATCTAATTCTTACCCATCATCCTTTCATCTACGGTAAAAAATCTATCGTCTTCAAATACGATGAAGCCAAAAAAGAACTTTACGAAGCGATGGAAAAAGTGGGAACGCCCATCTATTCCATGCATACGAATTTCGATGAAGGGAAAAATGGGATGAACGATGCCCTAAGCGAAGCCTTAGGTTTAAAAGATATCCATCCAGTCGAAGAGATGCCGATGATGCGCGTAGGAAAACTGGCTTCACCGATGGAAGTGGAAGAATTTGCTCGTTACGCCAAAGAAAAATTAAATGTACCTTACGTCGCTTTGATTAACGAAGGTAAGAAAATGATCGAAACCGTCTCCATCATCGGGGGCGGTGGTTCAAGAGCCTTCACCTTAGCGAAAAAACTTGGCTTTGACATCTACATTTCAGGAGATGCGCCGCATCACGTAAGAAGAGACGTCGTCACTTTGCATTACAATTATTTAGATGTCCCACACGAAGTAGAAAATATTTTCATGCCCCAAATGAAAAAAGTACTTTTAAGTATCGATCCTAGTTTAGAAATCGATACAATCGTGCACGAAATTCCACCTAAAATCTTATAGATTTTCTAAATATTGTTTAATTTCTTCGATGGCTTTTAAAGGAGAAGATGTCGCTGACACTAAGGCGACATTTTTCTTATCTTTTAAATCTTCTAAAACGATATCATCTTTCGAAGTGATGAGCTTCACTAGTGACTGTGGGTGTTCATTTAACGCGATCATCTTCAATTCGTTCGCATTCGAACTATTCTTACTTCCGACGACGTAAATTAAATCGTAAGTAGGGGGAATATTTTTGACTGCAAATTCTCTTTTCATCATCTCTTGGCACGCTCTTGGAGCGATGTCGAATGAGGCATATTTTTTCTTCAATGTTTCGATTGCATCTAAATAAGTATCTTCACCTAAAGTCGTTTGGGCAAAGACGATAGCCTTTCTATGATTTGCTTTATCTTTCATCTCTTTAGTTTTGACGTCGTAAAGCAAGATATCTTCATCGATCGATAACGCTCCAAGCGTTTCAGGATGGTTTGATTTACCGATGTAAATCGTATCTTTCTTAGGGTCTAAAGAATTTTTAATTCTTTCATTGTTAGCCTTGACGCTAGGGCAAATTGCATCGATACTTTTAAATCCTAAATTAGCGATTAATTCATCGTAGTCTTTAGGGTGACCATGTGCGGTAAAGAAAATGATGGTAGATTTATCTAACTTTTGAAGATTTTCTTCTAATGATTCATCGAGTTTTATCGTTTCGATGTTTTGTGCTTTTAGTTCTTTTGAAACGATTTCGTTATGGACGAGTTCTCCTAAGATGACGATAGGAGTAGAAGGATGTTCTTTTCTTGTCTCGTAGACTAGATTTAAAGCATGGCTTACACCATAACAGAATCCAGCGGGATAAATAATTTCGACGTGCATAAACATATTTTAGCATCCTTGCTAATATTTTTGTATAATTTAGGCAAGATGAAATTTAAAGAACTTAATCTCGACAAGTCGTTAGTGGATTCACTTCAAAGACAAGGCTACGTCAACATGACGAAAGTGCAGGAAAATATCATCCCCCTTGCCTTAAAAAATAAATCACTCATCGTCAAAGCGATGACAGGTTCTGGTAAGACGCATGCCTTTTTAGTGCCGATCATCCAAAGGATGGACTTTTCTAACTCTTCTTTAGAAGCCATCATCATCGTCCCGACGAGAGAATTAGGCTATCAAACATTAAATTTCATCAAAGGTTTTAAAGAAGATTATCCTTCCTTGAACGTCAATCTCGCTATCGGGGGAGAAAAAGAGAAAGAAAATAAAGCTAAGATATTGATCGCTACACCATCGAAATTCTTGAAGCTTTATCCTAGGATAAAAGGGCAATTAACGAACATCAAAACCTTAGTGCTAGATGAGATGGATATGTTATTCAACCTAGGGTTCTATGAAGACGTCGATAAAATTATCAAACTTTTCCCTGACGTCCAAACCTTAGTGTTTTCAGCGACGATCATGCGTCAACTTCGCACATTATTTAAAAAATATTTGAAGGCTGATGCGGTAAAGATTATCGACGAGACGAGTGCGAACGTCAAAATCGAACATTATCTCATCGATATTAGACATCAAGACATCACAAAATGCGTCATGAAATTCATCGATATCGTCCATCCTTATATGTTGCTCATATTCGCTAATACTATAACGAAAGTGGACAATTTATATAAACAATTAGTAGAAAATAAGTATATTGTTGGTAGAATGCACGGCTCTTTAGAACCGCGTGAGCGAAAGAATACTTTAAAAGATATTAAAGAACATAAGTATCCAGTCGTCATCATGAGTGACGTCGGTTCACGTGGCATCGATATAAGCGATGTCACGCACATTTTAAATATCGATTTTCCTAGCGATATGGCTTATTACTTCCATCGCGTCGGAAGGACGGCTAGACATTTGGAGTGCGGAAAGGCTTATACTTTTGTCAACCGGGACGAAGATGAAAAAGAAATTTTAGCGTTAAGCGAAAAAGGAATTCATTTTCAAACGTTAAGATTTAAAGATGATGACTTAGTGGAAACTAAACCATTTATCTTTAAAGATAAAAAAGAGACAGTAGAACTTTCACGAGATATTAAGAAAGCTATTTCTAAGACGAAAGGTAACAAGGTTAAACCAGGATATAAAAAGAAGATGAAACTGGCAGTAGAAAAAGTGAAACGCCGTCACCGTTTCGTCGAGAAGAGGAAAGCGAGGAACGAGATTAAAAATGCTAGATAAATTGCTCATCGGTTCACATGTCGCCATGAATCGACCTAAATATTTTTTAGGCTCAGTCGAAGAAGCGCTAAGTTATGGGGCGACAACTTTTATGTTTTACACTGGCGCACCTCAAAATTCTTTCCGTGTTCCTTTGGAACAATGTAAGATTGATGAAGGTAGGGCCCTCATGAAAGAAAAAGGGATGGATGAAACTAAGATCATCGTCCACGCGCCTTACATCATCAATTTAGCCTCCGCAAAAGAAGAAACTTTTGAGATGAGTGTAAGGGTGCTTACAAATGAACTTATTAGAACGGCGGCCTTCGGGGCTAAAACTTTAGTTTTACATCCTGGTTCGCACGTTGGAGCGGGCCTAGATTTTGGTATCGAAAGAATCGCGAAGGGATTAGATTTAGCCTTAGACGCTGTCGATAATGATGTCACTATCGCCTTAGAGACGATGGCGGGTAAGGGAAGCGAAGTTGGTTCACGTTTTGAAGAACTAGCGGAAATTATTAAACGCTCTAAACATCAAGAAAGATTAGGTGTTTGTCTCGATACTTGCCACATGTCCGATAGCGGTTACGATATTTCTAGTATCGATGCTTTGATGGAAGAATTTGATCGTATCATCGGCGTCGAGCGTATCAAATGTTTACACATTAACGATTCAAAAAATATGCGTGGAGCAAGAAAAGATCGACACGCAAATATTGGTTACGGTGAAATTGGTTACGATATTTTAAATAAATACGTCCATTACGAACTTTTTAAAGATGTTTCAAAGATTTTAGAGACACCTTACATCGATGACCTCGCTCCATATAAACAAGAAATATCCATGTTTAAAAATGGCTACGTCGAGCATTGGATGGATGAATTTAAAAAGTAATTAAATTTAATAATTTAATATTTCTTCTTTAAGACGAGCGAAAGCCTCGTCTTCTTTTAATGTGGCAATAACTTTGCCGTCTTTAAATAAAGCCCAATGATCTTTAGCACCCGCTAGACCAAGATGCGCACCTTTTGCTTCGCCTGGCCCGTTGACGATGCAACCCATGATGGCTACTTTTAAAGGCTTATGAATTTCTTCTAAAAAGCTAGAAACTTTTTTCGCCATCGGAATTAAATTCACTTGCGTTCTCCCACACGTTGGACAAGAGATAAACGTTGGATAATTAGGATATAATCCTAAATCATGTAATAGACGCTTACATGCTTTTACTTCTTCTTCCGGTTCATCGCTTAATGAGATGCGTAAAGTATCGCCTATTCCTTCTAAAATTAAAGGAGCGAGGCCAGCGCTTGAACGAATTAAACCGATATCTTTAATACCCGCTTCAGTGATGCCAATATGAAGAGGATAAGGGAAAGTTTTAGCGGCGAGACGATAGGCTTCGATCGTCTCTAAGATAGAAGAACATTTTAAAGATAAGACTAAATCGAAAAAATTTTCATCTTCGAATATTTTAACCATCCTTTTCATCTCTAAAATTAGATCATCGCTCGTGATTTGATTATTGATCGATACATTATCTTTCTTTAAAGAACCTGAATTGATACCAATCCTAATTGGTACTTTCTTTTCTTTCGCAACTTTGATGACGGCTTTAATATTGTCGATGCTTCCAATGTTACCCGGATTGATACGAATCTTAGCGGCGCCATTTTCCATCGCTAAGATAGCGAGTCTATAATCGAAATGGATGTCAGCGATCAAAGGAATAGGGGAATTTTTCGATAGATAAGCAAAAGCTTTTGCGTCTTCTTCATCTAGACAAGAAAGACGAAATAATTCCGCCCCAAGACTAGCCGAGCGTCTAATTTCTTCTAAAGCTTTTTCCTTTTCTTTAGGTGGAATCGTTCCCATCGTTTGGATGACGATTTTATCTTGGCCGCCAATCTTTACATTTTTCACTAGGACGGGACGTGTTTCATTTCTTTTCATAAATAATTTTCTTCTCAAACTAATTTAACACCTTATTGAAATATGTTCTTACATATTTTGTATTATCTAACATTATAACATATAAAAATCTTTTTTTCGCTGCTATTTTTCTTCGTTACTCCGGTAGTAAAATTTTCATAGAGGAGAAAAAAATTTTATGCGAAAAAGATTCATTTTTCTAGCGAGCTTATTAGCCATAAGTACGCTAGCGTTCGCTACGTCATGCGGTGATCCTAATCCGGTTGATCCAACAACTTATACGGTTAGTTTCAATTCTAATGGCGGTAGCGCAGTCGAAGATGTCGAAGTGGAAGGTGGGGCATTACTCGTCGAACCAACTGATCCGACAAAAGACGGTTACGTCTTCGATGGATGGTATGAAGACCAAGCTTTAACTATTCCGTTCGACTTTGATGAAGTGATCACTTCCAATATGACGCTTTTTGCGAAGTGGCGTTACTATTACGTTAATGAACTCATCAGCTTAGCGGCTAATTATCCAGATGGGGCATCTGAAGATAGATTTTACGTCGAAGCTACTATCGATTCTATCGATGATCCATATTATGGTGAGATGACGATAAGTGATGATACGGGAACTATCTTAGTTTATGGAACTTATGACGTGACTGGAGAAATTCGTTACGGTGATTTAGAAGATAAACCAGTAGCAGGCGATAGCGTCGTCCTTTATGCGAACGTCACTTTATATGAAACTACGCCAGAAATTCATTCTGGTTGGATCGTCTCTTTCGTACACAATACGCCTATCATCGATCCAAATGAATATCAAGAGATGAGCATCTTAGAAGCAAGAAACGCTCCTGTGGGTACCTTAGTAAAGATCGATGGAGTCGTAGCAAGATTTACTTATAATAACTCTTTAAATCCAATTGGATTTATTCTCGTCGATGAGACTAATTCAATCTACGTTTACGATAGTCAAATCGCACCCCAATTAACGCTTGGTAATCATATCGAAATTGCGGCGAAAAGAGATAATTGGATTTTAGATAATGAGCAGGCTAACGCCGAAACTTATGGTTACGATGGCTGCATTCAAGTCATCGAAGCTACGCTCATTTCTAACGATGAAGGAAATAATGACTTCGATACGTCTTGGATTAGTTTTTCGACAGTGAAGACGCTAATGGATCATGATATTAGCGAAAGTAACTTTACTACTTCAATTTACCGCGTGAATGCTTTAATTGAAGAAAAAGAAGGTAGCAATTTCACTAATTTCTACTTCTTTGATATCGATGGTACGACCGGAAGCTATGCTTATAGCCAAGCAAGCGGAAGAGATTTTGATTGGTTAAGAGAATTCGATGGTAAAATTTGTGAAGTTTATCTTACCGTCTTAAATTATAAGAGTGAACAAAGTGGTTTAATTCCTCGTTTCTTACCAATTAAAGTAACGGACAATAATTATCAATTTGATTTAGCGACCACACCGAACATGGTCTTAACTTATTACGTCGATGAACAATTTGCAGTCGACTATTATTATAGCGATCCAAATCTTGCTCTCGTCACGAGTGTTTCTAATGATTTACTTGGCTTCGAAAATGCTTTAGTAAGTTATACTTCTTCAAACGAAGAAGCAATTTACTTCGAAGAAGTTGAAGGTGTCACTTACATGCACGTTAATACGAGCGTTTTAGGAACTTTTACAGTCAATGCAAAAGTTACGTATTCTTCATATGAAGCGACGAAAGATTATCAAATTACCGTGAGCGATGAACCGATGTATGAAACAATTACCATTAGCGAAGCCATCGATGCGGAATTAAATAGCGAAGTGGCGTTACGTGGCATCGTCTTAAGTGCCTTAGTGAATCAAGATGGGTTCTATCTTACCGACGATCATGCCATTATCGCTATTCAAACTACGGCTGATAGTTTAAAAACGATCAGCGTCGGTGATGAAGTGATCGTTAGAGGCATTAGAGAACAATATGACGCTTCCGGTAACATCGTCGGACAATGCGCTATTACGAGTGGAGAGATTTTAACGAATCTCTACGGCGATAATGAAATCCCATCTAGTTTCTATATCCAAGGTCAAAATTTAGCCTACATCAATTCGCTAAGCGTAAGTGAAAATCATGCGAATGAAGTTTACATTATCGAAGCAAAATTCATTTGGGAAGATCATGGTTGGTATACAACCTGTCATCTCGAAGATGAAAGTGGAGAAGGTGAACTTTACACTAGTAGCGCAAATCAATATAGTTGGTTACAAGATTATAACGAACAAACATTAACTTACGCTGTCGCACCGTGTAATTGGAACACAAAATCACTTTATAAACTTTGCATCATCTACGTCCAATTAGCAGATGGAACGATCATTTATAATGATGGTGCTTTCTCTTATTAATTAGCGAAGAAATTTATCGAAGAAGGGCTACCTGAGTGGTAGCTCTTTTTTCTTACTTATTTTAAAAACTAGTTAAATTTGATAATTTTATAGAAATTTAAAAATAATTATGCTAATATTTAACAAGCTTGAAAGCGAGGAGTGAACTTCATGGCAGAAAAAAAAGGCAAATCCAAGACTAAGAACAATATCATCATGAAATGCACGGAATGCGGTGAAGAAAATTACATCACCTACAAAAATAAACGTAAACATCCCGAGCGCTTAGAACTTCGTAAATATTGCTCTCGTTGTCAAAAAGAAACGTTACATCGTGAAAAGAAATAGGCTTAAGCCTATTTTTCTTTAATTTACATTCATCTTATGGAAAATAAATTTATTCTAAGTTGCTTCATGGCTAAAGAAGAAGATGATGACTTTTCTTCTAACGTTTACGTCTACGGTTTAAAAAATGGACCGTGCATCATCATCGATGCTGGCCTTTGTTCGAAAGCTTTAAAAGACTACATTCATCGTTTTCATCATGATGAGGTAAGGATGATACTTTTGACGCACGCCCATTTTGATCACATCCTTAAACTCGATCAATTAGAAACTTTATATAAGTGCCCAATCTATCTTGATAAACTAGATGTTTCACAACTAAAAGATAGCTATTTAAATGGCTCTAAGTCGTTCGGATTAGATATGCTCATCCATCTAAATTATCAAATCGTTAGTAAGCCTAGCGATTTAAAACTAGATTTTTTAAATATTGAGGCGATAAGAACTCCTTTTCATACGTTAGGTTCAACTTGCTTTTATTTAAAGGAAGCTAAAATCTTATTTAGCGGCGATACGGTGTTTGCCTATGGCGGTATTGGCCGCTATGACCTACCGCATGCGGATGCCTCTAAAATTAAAGAAAGTCTTCATAAAATTTTAAGTTTAGATGATGACGTCTTAATTTATCCAGGACACGGTGAAATGACTAGTGTCAAAGAGTTAAAAACTTACTTAGTAAGTTAATAATGACAATAGCGAAGAAAAAAGATATAATATTAAAGAAAATTTTGAAAGGAGTAATGTTAAATGAGTAATATTACCGAATTAAGACCAGGCAATTACTTCATGGAAGACGGTAACATCTACCAAGTCTTAGACATCTTACTTAATAAGACGGCAATGGCAAAGATGAAAGCGACTGTGAAAGTGAAAAATATGCGTACTGGATCAGTGACCGAAATTTCAAGAAACGGCGGTTACGATGTCGAATTAGTCCGTCTCGACAAAGTCGAAATGCAATATCTTTACGATAGTGGAGATGGCTTAGTGTTCATGAATCAGACGACTTATGAACAAATCGAAATTCCTAAGGAAAGACTCGAATGGGAAAAACAATTCCTCAAAGGTGATGAAATCGTCACCATCACGAGCTATGAAGATGAAATCCTCGGTATCGTCCTTCCAAGTAAAGTTGTCTTGAAAGTGACCGATTGCGAACCAGCCGTCAAAGGTGACACCGTCCAAAGAGCGATGAAGGAAGTTACTTTGGAAACAGGCCTTAAGACCCGTGTGCCATTATTTGTTGAACAAGGTGATGAAATTTACGTTCGCACCGATAACGGACAATACGACGGCCGCGCGAACAAGGAAAGGAAATAAGACCTTATGGAACTTTGGATTGCTATCGTCTTGATGGTCGTCTTCTTCATCTTAGGTGGAGTCGCTGGATTCTTCATTGCGAGACAATTAATCAAACGTGAAATGAAGAAAAATCCTCCGATCAATGAAAACATGATTAGAGCGATGTTCATGTCGATGGGAAGAAAGCCATCTGAGGCACAAATTCGTCAAGTCATGAACAGTGTTAGAAAGCAACAATAACGACTTGAAAAACGTAACTTAAAAAAGATAAATTCCTCTCGCTCGAGGGGAATTTTTTCTTCGTAAAATTAGTTAAATTTTCATCTATGTGATTTTGTTAGCAAATGCGGTAGTGGACAAAAATCATCTAAATTGATAGTCAATGAAAACACGAGTGCTATTCTACTATTTTGAGTTTTCCGCAAATGGATTAGTAATTTTTACACAATACTAAAAAACTACTAAATAACTACTTTATTTTTTGACTATTTCATCCATTTAATCTTATTTTCATCGCCATCGTGAAGACGCTTGATATTCGTGTGATGAGCTAAGACTAAGATGATGGTCATAAGGAATAACGCTCCGATCATTTCATAGCTTGGAGCGATGAGTAAACCGTTCATCAAAATTGCGATTTGTGGATAGCCATTTTCGTATAGGCAAGCCATCAAAATTGCAAGTAAGAAGAGGCCGACGGAAGCTGTGATGCTCGCTAAAGAGACGAACTTTCTCATCTTCAAAGTGACGAAGAATAAGATAGCCCCGATGATAGTCATAAACCAAGAACAACCGACGATCGTTCCGGCGTAACATGATACGGCCTTGCCACCTCTAAAGTGAAGGAAGATAGAAAAGCAATGACCAAGACAAGCTCCGACAGGAGTGAGCCAATAGTAATCGAAATCTATCGCTGGGGCGACGACTTCTTCATAAATGGGGGTTAAATAGATGATCATCCAGACGATGTAAGTAGCAAGAATAGCTTTGAGCATATCGAGGATGATGACGATTAAACCAACTTTCTTACCATAAATTCTTCCAGCGTTCGTCCCACCAGCGTTATGTGAACCATAGTCTCTTGGATCTTTATGGAAGAAGATTTTTCCGATGAGGACAGAAAAAGAGACCGATCCGATGAAATATCCGACCGCTAGAGCCATAATTCCGATGAGAATGTTATAAAATACTATCATATTTTATATAGGGGGTAAGATAGAAATCTTACTCCTTAAATGATACTTATTTATTGTATTTTTTCAATAAAAGTTTGTTATAATTTTTAAGAAAGATAAAGAAAAAATGGCTGAAGAACTAAGAAAAAAGACTTATAACGAAGATGATATTACGATTTTACACGGCCTCGAAGGTGTGCAAAAAAGACCGGCCATGTACATCGGTTCGACTGGTTCGACTGGACTACATCATTTAGTGTGGGAAATTGTCGATAACGCGGTCGATGAAGCACTAAATGGATTTGGAACCTCCATCAGTGTCACCATCCATAAAGATGGTTCTATCTCCGTCTTAGATGATGGACGTGGCATTCCTACTGGCATCCATAAAGAAGCAAAAATTCCAGCAGTGGAACTCATCTTTACTACTCTTCATAGCGGTGGAAAATTTTCTTCTAAAGCTTATACGACTTCCGCTGGGATGCACGGTGTTGGTGCGGCGGTTACAAACGCTTTAAGTGAATTTGTAGACGTCACCATCTGGAGAGATGGTAAGATTCATCACATCCGTTTTGAAGATGGTGGAAAAACGGTCGTGCCTTTAGAAATTATTGGTAATACCAATAAACATGGCACTCTAGTGACTTTTAAACCAAGCGCAAAATACTTTACGACCATCGAATTTAGATGGCAAACGATCTTTGATCATCTCCAAGAAAGTGCTTACCTACTTAAAAAAATCCATTTTGATTTGAAAGATGAAAGGACGAATTTAACGCAATCTTTCTATTATGAAAACGGTATCCAACAATTCGTCGAAGACGTTAACGCGAATAAAAACACGTTAGATAAAGTCCTTTACATGCACGATGTAGTCGATGATATCTACATCGAAATTGCTATGCAATATGCTTATAACGATTATAATGAAACGTTATATTCTTACGTTAATAACGTAAGAACTATCGATGGTGGAACCCATGAAACTGGTTTTAGAACTGGTCTTACTAGAGCGGTCAATGACTTTGCAGAGACAAATAACTTACTCAAAGGTAAAACGAAGCTTGAAGGGACGGATATTAGAGAAGGTTTAACCGCGATTATCTCGCTTAGAATTCCTGAAGCTATTGCTGAATTCGAAGGACAAACGAAAGGTAAGTTAGGTACTCCACAAGTTTTAAACATCGTTTCTAACTTCATTTATAATAAGTTTACTTATTATCTAGCGGAAAATAAGGAATTTTCCATCAATTTGATCAAAAAATGCCAAGATGCGCAAAATGCACGCATTGCAGCAAGAAAAGCAAAAGATGAGGCCAGAGCTAGTAAAACGAAGAAAACTGAAGTGATAATTTCCGATAAACTTACCCCGGCTCAAAGTAAAGATTACGCTAAAAATGAACTATTTATCGTCGAAGGTGATTCCGCAGGTGGAACCGCAAGAAATGGGCGAGATAGAATTCATCAAGCCATCTTACCACTTCGTGGTAAACCACTTAACACTGATTCGGCTACCGTCTCTAAGATGCTCGAAAATAAAGAATTTGCGACCATCATTAACGCTATCGGGGCGGGATATGGTCAAGCTTTCGATGTGAGCGAAGCAAAATACGGTAAAGTCATCATCATGACCGACGCTGATACGGATGGAGCGCACATTCAAACGCTACTGCTAACTTTCTTTTATAACTTCATGCGACCGCTCATCACTTCCGGTCACGTCTACGTCGCCGTTCCGCCTCTATATAGAGTCTATAAAGAAACGAACAAGAAAGAAATTGAAGAATATGCTTGGAACGACGAAGATTTAGCTTTAGCTAAAAAGAAGATTGGTCCAGGTTATAAAGTCTCGCGTTTCAAAGGTTTAGGTGAGATGAATGATAAACAGTTGAAAGAGACGACGATGGATCCAAAGCATCGTCAGCTCATCCAAGTTAATATCGAAAACCCCTTCTTAGCGGAAAAACGTATTTCCACTCTCATGGGTAAAGATACCGCGATTAGACGTAAATGGGTCGAAGAAAATGTCGACTTCAATACCGAAGATAGTTTCTTCAAGGAGCAAATTCATGGCGAAGAGAAAAACTAAAGTAGTAGAAGAAGAACCATTACTCATCGAAGAGAAAATTTTTGAGCAACCTTTAGAAGACGTCATGTCTGATCGCTATGCATCTTACGCTAAATACGTCATTCAAGATAGAGCTTTACCCGATGTTAGAGACGGATTAAAGCCAGTGCAAAGAAGGATAATTTATGACATGTACATTGAAGGTTTTACCTTCAATAAACCGAGAAAAAAATGCGCTCATACCGTCGGTAACGTCATGGGTCGATTCCATCCACATGGTGATTCTAGTATCTATGAAGCCTTAGTGAGAATGGCGCAAGATTGGAAAGTACGCGTCCCTTTAATCGACTTCCAAGGAAATAAAGGTTCGATCGATGGGGATGGCCCAGCTGCTTATCGTTACACCGAAGCAAGACTTGAAGAAATCGCCGAAGAGATGATTCGCGACATCGATAAAGAAACGGTCGACATGCAGTTTACGTTCGATGATTCAGAACTTGAACCAGTCGTCTTACCCGCTAGATTTCCTAATTTGTTAGTTAATGGCGCAGAAGGTATTGCAGTCGCTTTAGCGACTGATATCCCAACGCATAACTTAAAAGAAGTCATCGATGCGACGATTTATCGTATCAATCACCCTAATTGTAGCCTAGAAAAATTAAGAGAATTCATCTTAGGCCCTGACTTTCCAACAGGCGGCATCATCTATCGAAGTGAAGGTTTAGATGCCATTTATAAAACAGGGCGCGGTCGCATCGAAATTGCTGCTAAATGCGATATTAAGACGAATAAGGATGGAGTAGCTCAAATCATCATTAGTGAAATTCCTTATAAAGTCGTCAAAATCGAACTCGTCTACATGATCGATAAGATTCGTTCTTCCAAAGTAATCGATGGTATCCAAGAAGTAAGAGATGAATCAGATATTTCTGGTTTACGTATCGTCATCGATTTAAAAAAGAATGCTAAACCAGATGTCATCTTAAATTATTTAATGTCGAAGACGACATTATTAACTTCTTATAGCGCGAATATGGTCGCCATCGTCGAAGGTCGACCAAAAACTTTAAGCTTAGAAGAAATTTTAGATGCTTACATCGCCCATCAAGTTGACGTCGTCACAAGAAGAATTAAATTCGATTTAAATAAGCAAAGAAGACGTCTTCATATCTTAGATGGTCTAATTACCGCCATCATCAACATCCACGAAGTTGTAAAGATCATCGAAAAGAGTAAAGACAAGGCTGATTCTAAGAAAAATATCATGGAAGCTTATAATTTAAGCGAAGAACAAGCCGAAGCTATCGTCACTTTACCTCTGTATCGACTTTCTTCTAGCGACGTCAATATTTTCATCAAAGAAAAAGAAACTTTATTAGCGTCAGTCGCTGATTTAGAAGAGACTTTAAACGATGAAAATAAACTTCATCAAGTTATCGCAAAAGACTTACGCGCGATTGCGACAAAATATGGAACGCCACGTAAGACACGTATCTCTGATAAAGTCGAAATTAAATCGATCGATAAACGTGACCTCATCGCTAAAGAAGATGTCATCGTCGCCTTGACGAAAGATGGTTACATCAAACGTTCTTCTTTAAAATCTTATCGTAGTAGCGGTGAGCACCCTTTACCTGGCATCAAAGAAGGTGACGTCTTAGTGGCTTTAGGCCAAGTTTCAACCTTAGATTACCTTCTAGCGTTTACGAACTTCGGTAATTATTTACTAGTCCCAGTGCACGAAATTATCGAAAATAAATTTAAAGATGAAGGAAAACATCTTAACTATCTCATTAACTTGCCTTTCCAAGAAAAAATCATTCGTGCTTTCGCTATCTCGAAATTTAGAGAAGATTTAAATGTCGTCTTAGCCTCTAAAAGAGGGCAAATTAAAAAGACCCCGTTAGCGAGTTTTTACGTCGCAAAATGTAATCGTCCTTTTACCGCGATGCGTTTACTTACAAACGATGAACTAGTCGACGTTTCCATCACCAATGGAGGACACGATATCTTAGTGTTAACAAGTCTAGGGATGGGTTCATATTTTGATGAACAAGACGTCAGTCAAACATCTCTTAAATCCGGTGGAGTTAAATCGATCGCTTCGCTTAAAGGCGGAGAAGTTTCCGCTATGCTCACCTTTGAAAAAGGTGAAAGGAAGAAAATCCTCCTTTTAAGTAAAGAAGGATGCGTCCGTTTCTTCGATTTGAATTATCTAAGAAAAACACCTCGACTTGGTAAGATTCAACTCGTCTATTCTTGCTTTAAAAAAGATATCCATCATCTCATCTTCGTCGATAAAGTTGGTTTTAGAAATAATGAGACGTATCATCTAGATTATCTAACAAACAATTATGATTTATTAGGTTATGATGTCGAAGACTTCAGCTTATGGCCAGTCGAGAAAAATTCGAAACGTAACATGAATCTTCCTAGCAAGAATTTCATCTACGACGTCTTAAGAACTAATCTAGAAACTTACGGTAGTGGAACGCCTTCTTATAACGAGACGAAAAAGGAAGAAGAAAATATCGTTTTAAATGAAGAAGAAACGCCTAATTTAGAAGTGGAAGAAACACCTATTGAAACTGAGACTCCAGTGGAATCTAAGGAAGAGAAAAAGGAAGAAAAAGAACAACATTACGAACAACTTTCTATCTTTGATGATTTCGAATAATTATTATCTCATTAGTGGTTTTTAAGTAGATAATTAGTAATTATATTTTATTAATAAAATAAGTTTATTCAGTTTAAAAAGTTATGCTATTTGGTAAGCCTTAATTAGATAGTAAAATATTTTATTTCT
>CALVUG010000016.1 GCA_944363535.1 uncultured Bacilli bacterium | reverse complement strand
AGCATCTTTTTATTTTATAAAATGTTATTGACATTCATTTTTAAATCACTAAAATAACCACTTGTATGAAAGCCAAAGCAATGAATAAAAAGACAAATAAAATAAGATTACGCGACTACTGGCAAGCCGCGAAATTAATCTTAAAATCGGTAAGGCAATATAAAACCGTATCGATTCTTTCGCCTATTTTTGTTTCTTTAGAAGTTGTTTGTGAATGTATTATTCCTCTCGTTACTTCTTATCTTGTTAATGCTTTACAAGAAATGGCAACATCGACTAATTTAGAACCCTTTGATGCTTTAAATCAAATATTAATTTATTGTGCAATTTTGTTACCTTTAGCTATCGCCAGTTTAGTTTTTGGTTTGTTAAGCGGGAAATTTTCTGCTACTGCGGCAGTCGGGTTTGCAAAAAATGTTCGTCACGACATGTTTGCAAAAATTCAAAATTTTTCCTTTGAAAATATCGATAAATATGCGACTTCAGGTCTAGTTACTCGTATCACGACAGACGTCTTTTATTGCCAAATGGCATATATGAGTATTATTCGTATTGCAGTTAGAGGACCTTTAATGATCATTTTCTCAATGATTATGTCATTTATTTTAGCTCCTCAACTCGCCTGGGTATTTTTATTTGTCATTCCTATCCTAGGTGTCGTTTTAACACTTATCATTTTGAAGGCTTCACCTATTTTCATCCGCGTTTTTAAACAATTCGATGATTTAAACGATCGCATCGAAGAAAATATCAAGGGTATTCGAGTCGTTAAAACTTATGTGAGAAGCGAATATGAAAAAGAATTATTTAGACAACGAGCGGAAGCAGTAAGAGATAACTTTATCAAAGCTGATAAGATATTTGTCTTATCTAATCCAACGATGCAATTTGCGATATGGTTAATGATTACGATTTGTGTCTACCTTGGTGGAAGTTACATTTTAGATGGCCAAATTGAAATTGGGGCGCTTAACGCGATTAACTTATACGGTACACAAAGTTTATTTAATATCATGATGTTAACGACTGTTTTAATTAGCATTACGATGGCTTCAACTTCTTTTATGCGAATTTACCAAATACTTACAGAAGAACCGACGATTAAAAATCCAAGCGAACCAGTTTATGAAGTTAATGATGGTTCTATCATCTTTAAAAATGTTTCATTTAAATATCATAAAGATGCGGAAAGGTATGCTTTAAAAGATGTTAATTTAACGATTAAATCTGGTGAAACGATCGGTATTATCGGTGGGACCGGTAGTGCAAAATCGACTTTAGTGAATTTGATTCCAAGGCTATATGACACCACTGAAGGGGAAATTATCGTCGGCGGTCATGATGTAAGAGAATACGATATTAAAACTTTAAGAGATAATGTTTCTTGTGTCTTACAAAAGAACGTCTTATTTTCTGGCACGATTAAAGATAATTTGAAGTGGGGCAATATGGAAGCGAGCGATGAAGAAGTGGAACACGCGGCAAGACTAGCCTGCGCGGATGATTTTATTAACTCTTTTAAAGATGGCTACAATCATATGATTGAACAAGGTGGCACGAATGTTTCTGGTGGTCAAAAGCAAAGACTTTGTATTGCGAGAGCCTTACTTAAAAATCCTAAGATTTTAATCTTAGATGATTCAACTTCAGCCGTCGATACAAAAACTGATGCACGTATTAGAAAAGCTTTTAGAGAATATATTCCTGAAGTAACTAAATTAATTATTGCTCAAAGAATCGCTAGCGTGGAAGATGCGGATAGAATTATCGTCATGAACGATGGCGTAATTGACGCGATCGGCACGCACGAAGAACTTTTAAAAACGAATAAAATTTATCAAGAATGTTACATTTCACAAACGAAGAAAGGAGCGCTTGCATGAAGAAAAATACTTTAAAATTTTCTAATGACCGTCAAAGCGGTGGCATGAAGATGCTCTTTCGTTTAGTGAAAGATATGTTTAAAACATATCCTTTACAATATAGTATCGTCTTACTTCTTTTGGTATTCGTAACCGTCGCCGGTATTGCCAATAGCGTCATCATGAATTTCTTAGTGTCCGCAATTACGGAACCTTTTGAAGAAGGAACGATCACTTGGGATCAAGCCTTCACTAATTTAGCGATTTTAACGACTATTCAAGCTAGCATCTATGCTTTAGGTGTCACAAGTGTTTTCTTCTACCAAAGAATTATTGCAATCGTCGGTCAAAAAGTTATCAACGATTTTAGAATTCGTATGTTCTCCAACATGGAAGATCTGCCAATTGCATATTTTGATACGCATAAGCATGGACAAATTATGTCGACTTATACGAACGATTGCGATACTTTATATCAACTTGCTTCGCAAACCTTACCACAAGTGGTGATGAATATTCCAACTATAATAGTCTTATTCTTCCTTATGATTTGGTATTCAATTTATCTAGGAATAGTCGTCATCTTATTTAGTATTATCATGATTTTAATTACTCGTAAATTTGGTAAGATTTCCTCTAAATGTTTCCTCGAACAACAAATTAATTTAGCAAGACTCGAAGGTTATACGGAAGAAATGATGGCTGGCCAAAAAGTTGTTAAAGTATTTTGCCATGAAGACGAAGCAATTAAAGGCTTTGATGAAGTGAATGAAACATTCTTTAAATATGGCGAAAAAGGTAATATTTATACGAATGCTTTAATGCCTGCTTTAGGTAATTTAGGCAATTTACTTTATATTGCTTTAGCAATTATTGGTGGTGTTTTCATCGCTTTTAAAGTGCCGAATTTAACGTTGATGGGTATAGACACTGAGTCGATCCGTATCGGTGCGATCGTCTCCTTCTTAATTATGTCACGTCGTTTCACTGCGACGATTTCACAAATCTCTTCACAATTTAATAATATCGTCTTAGGTATTGCTGGTTTAACGCGCATCTACAATTTAATTGATGAGCCAAAAGAAGTGGATAATGGTTACGTCACATTAGTGAACTGCAAATATGATGAAAATAATAATATCGTCGAATGTAAAGAAAGAACTGGTCATTGGGCGTGGAAGCATCCACATGGTGATGGAACTTTAACTTATACTCCCTTAGAAGGTGATATCGTTTTAAATCACGTCGATTTTGGTTATAATCCAAACCATTTAGTCTTACACGATATAAGCGTTTACGCTTATGCTGGTCAAAAAATTGCTTTCGTTGGCGCAACTGGGGCAGGCAAAACGACTATTACGAACTTAATTAATCGTTTCTACGATATCGACGATGGTAAGATTCGTTACGATGGTATAAATATTAACAAAATTAAAAAAGACGATTTAAGACATTCTTTAGCAATCGTCTTGCAAGATACGAACTTATTTAGCGGAACGATTTTAGATAATATTCGTTATGGTAAACTCGATGCGAGCGATGAAGAATGTATCGCCGCCGCTAAGCTTGCGAATGCGCATGATTTTATCATGCGTTTACCACAAGGTTATAATACTCAGCTTATCGCGGATGGGGCGAATTTATCGCAAGGTCAAAGACAACTTTTAAGTATCGCTCGAGCGGCAGTGGCTAATCCGCCTGTCCTCATTTTAGATGAAGCGACTTCGAGCATCGATACGCGTACGGAAGCTTTAGTGCAAAGCGGGATGGATGCTTTGATGAAAGGTAGGACGGTCTTTGTCATCGCTCATAGATTATCGACAATTCGTAATAGCGACGCTATTATGGTATTAGATCATGGTCGTATCATCGAAAGAGGCAATCACGAAGAACTCTTAGCAAAAAAAGGTGTCTACTATCAACTTTATACTGGTAGTCTTGAATTATCCTAAACTGATATCTACAAAATTATTGCTTATTTTTCACTAGGCGCATTAATAAAATTGATCCTTATTCTGCATTGAAAGAATTCAAATAATTCTTTATATACTTTCTATTTTCTTCCTTCCTTTCTTTAATCGTTTTATAAACGATAGAGATGTTTTATAATGAATTTAAAGTTTATTGAAGAAAGCGAGGATTATCTTATGCATTTTGTCGATAAAGAAAGACTTTTAGATAAAATTAATACTTTTAAACATTTTGGCGATGATGGGATGGGGGGCATTACTCGTTACGCTTTATCAAAAGAAGATCTTTTAGCAAGAGAAGAATTTAAAAGGAGGATGGAAGAAGCAGGATGTATCGTTTATTCTGATGATTTAGCGAACATGTACGCTCTCCTCAAAGGAAGCGACGCAAAAGCGAAAAAAATTGTCATGGCATCGCACTGTGATTCTGTTAAAAATGGTGGAAATTACGATGGAATTTTAGGTGTCTTATCAGCGATGGAAGTTATCGAAACTATTTCAAGTCAAAAGATTCCACATAAACACGATATTGTCGCTATGATTTGGACGAACGAAGAAGGAAGCTTATATCCACCCGCAATCATGTGTTCTTCGATCGTATGTGGGCCATATTTGCCGAAAGAAATTGCTAAAAATTACGATGAAAATAAATTATTAAATTCTAAATCAGTCATAGATAAAACGACCACTTTTAAAGAAGCATTAGATAAATTTCCTTATAAAGGAAAAAAAGAAAATAGAATCAACCCTAAAGATTACGAAGCGATGTTTGAATTACATATCGAGCAAGGACCTATCTTAGAAACTAATCGTAAGGAAGTAGGGGTCGTTCCTTGCGTTTTAGGAATGTGCAATTTTTCTATTGAAACGAAAGGCGTTGCCAATCATGCTGGTACGACACCGATGAAATATCGTAAAGATGCTTTATTTGCGATGGCTAAAGTGCTCATTAAAATTCATGAAGAATTAGATAAGATTCCTGATTTAGTCTATACGACGGGTGAAATAAATGTTCATCCATGCGTTCATACGGTTATTCCTGATCATTGCTTAATGTCGCTTGATGCAAGGCACGTTAGTGACGAAGTAATTGAAAAAGTGAAACATATTATTTCTTCCTTACCTAATGAAGTAGAAGGATGCACGTTAAAAACGCATCTAGAATGGGATAGAAAGACAACTTATTTCAATAAGACACTCGTTAGTTACGTAGAAGAATCCGTGAAAGAATTAGGTTATTCTTATCAATATATTAATTCAGGTGCAGGGCATGACGCTCAATTTGCGGCTTACATGCTTCCGACGACGATGATCTTTGTTCCTTCAAAGGATGGAAGAAGTCATTGTGATGAAGAATATTCTAGTCCTACACATTGTTATCAAGCTTGTAACGTCTTATTAAATGCGGTCTTAAAGTGCGATGAAAGGGGTGTTAAATGATGAAAAATTATCTCATTAAAAATGCGACGATCGTCAATTACGATAAAGAAGAAGTGGGTGACGTCTTAGTTAAAGACGGTGTAATTACTAAAATTGGTAAAAATTTATTCGAACCACGCGTCGAAGTCATCGATGCTTTAGGTTTATATCTTCTTCCTGGCGGAATAGACGCCCATACGCATATGCAGATGTCCTTCGGTGGAACTTATAGTAGCGATAATTATTATGATGGCTCTGTTGCCGCTTTAGCGGGAGGTATTACAAGTTACATCGATTATGCGATTCAAAAAGGTGATGATTCCATTTTAGAGACGTTAGATAAAAGACTCAAACTAGTGGAAGAACAAAAGCCTTTGACTGACGTCTACTTTCACGTCGCTATCACGCGTCTAGATGAAAAGATTTTAGATGAATTTAAAGATTTACCAGCGCATGGTGTCCATTCGCTTAAATGCTTTATGGTCTATAAAAGAGAAGGAATGCAAATCGCTCCAGATGATATCGCTAAGATCATGGTGGAAGCAAAAAAATATGGCATCATGGTCAATATTCACGCAGAAGACGTCGATCAAATTGACGCGAATATCGATAAATTTGTGGAAGAAGGTAAATTAGATTGTAAATATCATTACTTATCGCGTGATGAAGAAGTAGAATACGCTGGTGATAAAATCGTCATCGATCTAATTAAGAAGACTGGCGCCCCGGCTTATATCGTTCACCTCGCGAATGAAAAAGGAGTGAAGTTAGCAAGAGAGGCAAAAAAAGAAGGACTTCCACTTCTAGTGGAAACTTGCCCACAATATCTCGCCTTTACAAGCGAGGTCTATTTTGATCCTATGAAAGGTTTAGATTTCGTCTGTTCTCCGCCCATTAAAAATAAGGCGAGCCAAGATGAACTTTGGAAAGCAATTATTGATGGCACGATTGATACAGTCGCGACAGATCATTGTCCTTTTTATCACGAAGAAAAGTTATGGGGTAAAGATGATTTTAGAAAGATTCCTAACGGTTGTGGTGGCATTCAATATCTTTACATCTACATGTTAAGCGAAGCGATAAAAAGAAATATTCCTTTTAGTCGTATCGTCTCTTTAATTTCTTATAAACCTGCGCAAATATTTAAATTAAAAGGGAAAGGCGAAATTAAAGTCGGTAACGATGCCGATTTAGTGCTTTTCTCTAAAGAAGGCGAACATGTCATCACTAAAGAAGAAGATAAATCGAAAGCTGATACGAACATTTACGAAGGTCTAACTTTAAAAGGAAAAATTGTAAGAGTATTTAAAAAATAATGTATAAGAATAAATCTTTTTGTAAATAATAGTATATTTTGCTAGAATTTTCTTATTAGAAAAGGGTTTAAGAAAAAATGATAAGATTACTAGGAAAGATGGGTAAGAAAGGGGCATGGCTTTTCGCCTTGCTTGTTCTATTAGCCGCTATCCAAGCTTTTTCTGATTTGATGCTCCCTGACCTCATGGGTCGTATCATCTCCATCATCCAGTCCGCGCCATTTTATGAATCAAGTATTGGTAATTTAGCGACTGACGTTTTCTACACCGGTCTTATCATGCTAGCGTTTGCAATCGTGAGTGCGGCGGCCAATATAGGTGTATGTTATTTAGCGAGCAATCTTACGATGCGTATCGTAAGTAAAGCAAGAAAAGAAGTGTTCGATAAAATTACTTCCTTTTCCATGACGGAACTCGATCAATTCTCGACTTCTTCGCTCGTCACCCGTACGACGAATGACTTTAGTCAAATTCAAACTTCCTTCAACCAAGCGTTTAGATTTTTAATTTATGCGCCATTATTAGCGATATGTGCTATTTTGATGATCATTCGTAAGAATTTAACTTTGACGGCAGTGACAGCGGTAGCTATCATCATCTTACTAGCGTTCGTCCTATTAATTTTCTTCATCGCTGTTCCTAAATTTAATTCTATTCAAAAGAAAACTGACCGCGTCAATACCGTCTCAAGAGAAAATCTTACTGGTATTAGAGTAGTGAGAGCTTTAAATGCGGAACAATTAGAAGAAGATAAATTTGAAGTTATTAACACCGATCTAACGAAGACGCAAAGATTCGTCAACCGTTCGACTGGTTTAATTATGCCTTTTATGAATTTGATCATGGGCTTTTTAAGCGTCGCTATCGTGTGGGTCGGCTCTTATCTCATTCAAGGTGATACGTTAGAACTTCCTGAGATGACTGCCTTTACGCAATACGCTACGCAAGTACTAGTGGGTTTCTTAGTTGTGGCTATATTATTCGTCATCATGCCAAGAGCTATCGTATGTGCTAAACGTATCAATGAAATTTTAAAGACGAACAACTCCATCATCGAAGGTAAGAACGATAACTTAGATGGTTTAGAAGTGGGAACGGTCGAATTTAAAGATGTAAGTTTTACTTATCCTGGTGCAGAAAAACCAGTCTTAGATCACGTTAGCTTCAAAGCTAAGAAAGGTGAAACGGTCGCTTTCATCGGGGCGACAGGTTCAGGTAAGACGACTTTGATCAATTTAATTCCAAGGTTCTATGATGTCACGAGTGGTGAAGTTTTGGTGGATGGAAGAAACGTCAAAGATTATAGATTCTACGATTTATTTGATAGATTAGGTTACGTCCCACAAAAAGGTGTCTTATTCTCTGGCTCATTAAGATTTAATGTGTGCTATGGTAAGCCTGATGCGAGCGACGAGGAATTTAAAGAAGCTTTAGATATTGCTCAAGCAAGCGAATTTGTCGCTAAGTTACCTAACCAGGAAAATTATCAAATTTCACAAGGCGGGAAAAACGTTTCCGGTGGGCAAAGACAACGTCTACAAATCGCTAGAGCAATTGTCAAAAAACCTGAAATTTATATTTTTGATGATTCCTTCAGCGCTCTTGATTATAAGACCGATAAAGTCTTACGAGCGGAATTAAAAAATAAAATTAAGGGAGCGACTTTAATTTTAGTAGCACAAAGAATTGGAACGATTTTAGATGCTGATCAAATTATCGTTTTAGATGAAGGAAAAGTTGTCGGTCACGGCACGCATAAGGAATTAATGAAAACTTGCGCAGTCTATCAAGATATTGCTTATTCTCAGCTTAGTAAGGAGGAACTCGCAAATGCCTAAAATGAAGAAAAATGCGAATGCTCTCTTTACGTTGCTCGCTTATCTAAAAAAATATCGCATTCGCCTAATTATTGGTATTTTGCTGGCATTATTTGGTGTCTTATTTACAATTTTTGGTCCTTATATTGTCAAAATGATCATCGAAGCGATCACTATCGCTGTCGAACAATCGGAAGCGACTGGTTTACCTGTTTCCATCGATTTTGGTCGTATTACTTATCTGGGTGTAATTGGTGTTATCACCTACTTATTAGCCTTCCTAGGTAACTATGGCTGCGCCATCATGATGTCTGGAGTAACTGCAGATGCTTCTAAATCTTTAAGAAGTGATATGTCGAAAAAGATGAATCGCCTTCCTTTATCTTATTTTGATGCACGTCAAATTGGTGACGTTTTATCAATTATCACTAATGACGTCGATACGATCGGGCAAACGCTCAACCAATCATTAACAACTTTGATGTCTTCTGTTTTAACTTTACTTGGTGTCGCTATTATGATGCTCATCTTAGATTGGAGATTAGCGCTCATCGCGATTGCATTCGTACCTGTTTCTTTATTCATCCTTTTAAGAATCGTCAAGAAATCACAAGCTCACTTCGTCAAACAACAACTCGACTTAGGCGAGATGAACGGTCACGCTGAAGAAGTTTATAGTGCCGTTAACGTCATCCGCGTCTACAAAGGTGATATCCATGCTAAAGCTAAATTTGATAGTATCAATGATAATTTGAAAAATGATGGTTATAAATCCTTATTCTATTCAGGCTTATCTTTCCCTATCACGACTATGATGGGTAACTTAAGCTTTGCTATCATCTGTATCGTCGGTGGTATTTTGGCTGTTAGAGACATCACGATGATCGGAACGATTGTCGCTTGCGTCACCTATTCTAAACAATTTACCATGCCGCTTTCACAAATTGCGACGATTTCGACGAACTTACAAACCGCAAGCGCGGCTTCATCCCGTGTCTTTAGTTTCTTAAGTGAACAAGAGCAAAGCGATGAATCGCATTTAGTGGATGAAATTGAACATGTCGATGGTAATGTCTCTTTCTCCCACGTCAAGTTTGGTTATAACCAAGATAAGATTATCATCCACGATTTTAACTTGGAGACGAAAGCGGGGCAAAAAGTCGCTATCGTTGGACCAACTGGGGCGGGAAAGACGACGATGGTCAACTTGCTCATGCGTTTCTACGACACTAATGATGGCTACATTGCAATCGAAGGTAAGAAGACGAAAGAAGTCAAACGTGCAAACGTAAGAAAGAACTTTGCGATGGTCTTACAAGATACGTGGCTCTTTGAAGGAACCATCTTAGAAAACTTAAAATTTGGTAGACAAGATGCAACTTTAGAAGAAATTAAAGAAGCGTGTAAACTTACGCACTGCGATACATTTATCGAACAACTTCCCAATCAATACAATTTCCATCTAAGTGAAGATAGTGCGCTTTCCGCTGGTCAAAAACAACTTCTCACTATCGCTCGAGCGATGATTCAACGTGCACCAATGTTAATTCTAGATGAAGCTACTTCTAGTGTCGATACGAGAACTGAATTATTAATTCAAGAAGCGATGGATAATTTGACCCATGGTCATACTTCCTTTGTCATCGCTCATAGATTATCGACGATCAAAAATAGCGATTTAATTATCGTGATGAAAGATGGCGATGTCATCGAAACTGGAAATCATGATGAACTTATGAAGAAGAAAGGTTTCTACGCTGATCTATACAATTCTCAATTTGCTTCAAAAGGTGAAAATGGTTAACACATGCAATATAAATCTAAATTTAAAGATGCACATCATAAAACTAAATTAGCATTCTCTTTAGGAGGCTTATCTTTGCTTTTAGCTATTGGAGCGTTAATTATCATGCCTTACGCTAATAGTTTACCTAACGCAGGTGGATATTTTGATGCGGGTGGCTGGCCAGTCGAAGAACCAAAACTCGTGGGAAATTATGATCCTTTAACATTTGTTAATGGGCAATTAAGTGACACTAATTGGACTTCTATCGATGGTGCACCTTTAAATTTTGAAGGCAATTATTTAAAACTCACTAATGTGGGGGAAGGCTTAAGATCACCAATCGAAAGTGAACCGGAATCTTCTTCGACGAAACTTTTGATCAAAGTGAAAGATGTAAGTTTAGAAGAGATGCAAGACGTCTTACTCATCAAAGGCTATAGCGTCGATAATTCTTTGCAGTGTAATATCTACCAAGTGACTTATAATAAAGATGGATTCTACGTCTATTCGGTCGTTCCTCGTTTCACAAGTTACGTCAGTTTTGAATTAAATGTCGAAAAGACTTTACTAATCGAAGAAGTGCGTTGGATTTACACTGATGCGATGCGAGGCGAATAGGTCATGGATACTTTAGCGATCAAGACGTTTTCTAGTAATGTATCTAGTTTAGTGTCTCTCTACGAAAAATTTTCTTATTCGTTAGATTTCATCGAAGAAAAAGATAACTTTGTTATCTTACATCTAAAAAGATCTAAAGATATAGCTAATTATAAACAAATTAAAAAACTTGAAAGAGATTATTTTAATCCATTAAAAAATAAACTTATTATTCTCATCGTTCTTACTATCTTAACGTTCATCGCTCTTACGGTTTTCATCATCGTATCTTTTAGTTTAAAAGATGTTTATAGCCTCGATATTTTATTACTAAGCGCTGGATTACCAGCTTTGATCATCTTAATTATTAGTCTAGGTTATGGAATTTATTTTGCTTACAATGCAAAAAATATCGAAAAAGAGAGCCGAATGAAGAAAGAATCTATTTTAAAAGCGTTAGATAATTTAAAATAAATATATGCGATTACAAAAACAATTCACCGTAAAAAAAGAAGAAAAAGAGAAGACGAAAGCGAGCATTGCCGCGATCGAGGCTTTCGGTTGGAAAGTAAAAGAAGTTAAAGAAGGGGCAAGACATCTTAAATTAACTTGCGTCATCGAAGAAAAATATTTAAAAAATAAAGATGTCGATCGACTTTATCATCGTTACATGCAAAATCGCCATCCTGTATCGACTTTTTCTATCGTTTCTTATTTCTTATTTTTTGTCTCACTAGCGTTATTTATTGTTGGAATTTTTTATCGTTTAGAACTTTGGGGTGTTATCTTTTTACTCATCTTTGGTATCATCGCTTTCATGACTTTCTTCTTTTCTTTATCGTCTTTCCTCCTCATCAAAGAAAGAAAACAAGTGGCGAAAGAAAGTGTAGAAGAAGCTTACATCTTAACGCATGGGAAAGCGAAGTTTTAAAAGGAATTAAAAAAAGAGAGCTAATGCTCTCTTATTTTTTTGTTAATTTTTTAACTTAATTAATCTTTTTTATCGATATCGATATCGATGACGTTTTCATCTTTTGTGCGGTCACCATTTGCGAGCGTGAGAAGTAATAAGTTCAAACCTGAAACGATAGCATAAGCGCCTAAAAAGCAGGCTAAAATAAATAAATCTTCTAAGGTGAAACAAAACCACACACCAAAGGCAAGAACGCTTCCAATAATTAATTGAATGATGCCGTAGATGACAAAGTAAGTTGGATGATTGCTTTGGCTCGCGGTGGAAATACGCATGATGCCACTCATGATGGCGATGAAGCCTAAGAAAGTGGTGATGATGGTAAACATTGTAAATGTGTAATTTTCAAACGCTGCTTGTCCGTTAACGGAAATGGCGATGATAACTAAGACGAATAAGATGCCGAACATGATACCTTCAGCGAGGAGCCATCCGTTTTTGTCTTTACTTGTGATGTACTTGGCGATAGCGTAAATTGAGCCAAAACCCATGATGATAAGTAACATAGCACATACTGCTTCAAACGCCATACCGGTGACGCCAGGGATACAAAGTAAGATACCGATGACGATGAAAGCTAGAGCAGCGGCGACAGCGACAATTTTGCGCGCTAAGATTTTTTTCTCTAAATTTTTCATTGGTTTTTAAATCCTTTCTTTCGATATTTTACAATAAACTTGGCGTTAGTAAAAATTTTTTAATATAAGTTAATTGAATAAAAACTAGGATAAATTAAGCGAATGATATTTTACATGCACATGATATCGATCGTATAAAATGGTAATGAAGCATCAAGATAAGAAGAAATTTGAATCATCACCATCGTTGTAGAATCCATATACGTCGGCGCCGTCGTTTCATTAGCGATTAAATCATCGATCGATCCATCGGTGTAACCAAGCGCGGCAAGAGCGTCAAGATAGGCAGAAATTTCTTCGACGGTGACGTGATATATCTTACCTTGGATTGCCCCAATCGTGCCCATGCTCGACATGATATCGTTATAATCTGATAAATATAAGATACCTTCTTCATTCGTGTCTTCGAAAGTGAAAGCGGGGACAAGAGGCACATAAGCTTCTGTGATGACACCTGCGACGTAAGTTTCATCCCAATCGTGAGAGATGACATAGTCAGCGCGTCTTGCTTCAATTTTATAATCGCCATTGTAATAATAATTTTGTAAACGATGATAAGAGGTGTTTTCTTGAAGCTTATAGAAGACGCTGATGTGGGTGGAATTTAAGATGGTAAAACCAAAGTAAACTAATTCATATTCGTTAGAGATGAAACCTTCTCTTACGAGTAATGCCTCATAATCAGCGATTTGTTCTTCATTTAATCCAGTGTTATCGATGATGACGCCAAGAATTGTTCCGACCATATTTTCTGATTGGCTGACGGTTGTAGTTTCAGCAAAGAAACGAGATTTTGGTACGATGAAGCCTGGGCTAGTTTCCATAAGGGCTATTTCTTCCGAATTCCAGTGGGCATAAGGATCAAAAGCGTTGATACTAAGCGTTTCACTCGTCGCAATGTTACCCGCTTCATCCGTAGCGGTGACGCTAACTTCGTTCACGCCATCTTCTTTTAAAGTGACAGCATCGATCGTTGAAGATGATTTGGCGCCGCTTGGAGCGGTGATTGTGACGCTTAAAGAAAGATTTTCGCTGACGTCATCGCTCACTTTTACGTTTAGCCTAAAAGGCTCGTTGGTGTAATACGTATCGCTATCCGCAGTCACACTAGTGAAGACGGGAGCGATCGTATCGGGTGGGGTACCACAACTAGCTAAAGATAAGGCTATGGCACCTAGACTAATTAGGTTCAATATTTTCTTTTGCATAATTTATCGCCTCCTTAACCTAACTTGCCTGCAAGATATCACTATCAAGTTAGCGATGCAATAATAAACTTTACTTAAATAAATTTGTTATGTTGAATAATTATTTAATTATTTTTGTTTTAAAATTGCAAACTTAGACGATATAATGTTAATGAGGTTTTTTCTTATGGCTGATATCATGTTAATGCTAGAAAATGCGATGGACGAATATTTAAATCTTGTCAAAGCGAACAAAGAAGATTTAGAAGTCGTGGTCTATCCTTCTCCCCGCGTCTTATTTGGCAACTACTGTAGCGTCAATAAGGGCAAAGTAATCGCTGCACCTTTTTCTTTAGGCAATATTACGATTGCTTCTTTAAGTGAAGATGATGATTCTTACATTATTTATAATGGACGTAAGATGACTTTTGATGCATCGGATTTAAATGGAAGAAAAGAAGAGATATTTTCTATCCATGGATTACTGCGTGGCTTATTAGCAAAACTATACATCGATAAGAATATAACTTTACCTAAATTTAATATTTACGTAAGAAAAGCTGATGGATTAGTGGATGATCTTTTAGCTTACATGTTAATCGATACGTTAAATCGTCTCTTTTTAAATAATAATTTAAAAGAAGAAGAACTTCTTAACATGGTTAATTATGCTTGTTCAAATTACGCTTACGTCGGATGCGATGATTATCTACTTAACGTCATCCACGCGAAGTCTTTAGTGTTACTAGATTATGCACGTGAAAGAAAAGAATCTTTGACCCCGATAAGCGATAATTTGGAACGTTTCGATACTTATTTAATTAATATTAACCATCATTATCTAGATTCGAAACTAGAACCGCATCAAAAGATGCTCGAAGTAGCAAAAGCTTATGGCAAAAATAATTTAAGAGAATTAAATTACACGGATTTTGTTAATGCACCTACTTTTTTAAAATTAGATTCTAGATCGATTTTAAATGCCCAGCATTTTTACGATGAACAAAGAAGTATCGAAGATATCTTAAAAGAATTAGCGAAAAATAATGTTAGCCCATTCATATCTTCCTTAAGGCATAGTGCGATGACTTCCTTTTCTTATCTTAACGTCATCCATCCTGATACATATGTATTACATACTTTAAATAATTTAAATTCATTTCCAAACGCTGGTGCTTCTTTAATTGGTGATGAACAAAATGGCTACATCATCTTGATGGCTTTAAAAGAGAAAGATAAAGAAGTAGTGGATTACGTCAATTATTATTTGAGTAATAATCATCTTGCTCTTGTCATCAATAATACTGGTATTATCGAGGTGTTGAATCCAAAGAAAAAAGAAGAAACCACTAGTGCGGAAATTAAAGATGTTCCACCAATCGTAGAAGAAACATCTACCGTTAAGAAAATAAAAGTAAAAAAAGAAAAAGGCTTATTTAAGGAATATGCCTAATGGTTAAATAAAGATGGTTTTAGCAGTCGAATTAAATTTTAGATATTTCTTCCTTCTTGCTGTTCCTATCTTTTTAGTTATCTTTTTATATTTCTTCTTGAAAAGAAGATCATCTAAATTTCAATTTTATTTTATTTTCGCTATTTGTTTAACAGGCTTTGCGCTACATTTTTTAAAACAATTTTTCCCAGCTTACATCGCTGATTGGCCTTATTCATTAAGAACTTCAACATTTGAAAATCTATGTGCGGTCTGTACGATCGTTTTACCATTTTTCTTTTTATTCGGCGGAAAATATTTAAAAGATTTTATCTATTACATTTGTATCGTCTGCGGAACTTTTGCCTTAATTGTTCCTACTGTTACTTTAGGTGGACAATTTTCTACATTTGACGAAGTATTAGAAAATATTAGATATTACATCTGTCATTACATTTTAGTAATCGTAGGTGTGCTTATGGTCATGCTCAATCAACACCGTTTAAATTATCATCGCATTTTAGCGATGCCTTTAGCGTTTTTAGGTGTCATGAGTGCAGTTTTCATCAACGAAATCTTTTTAGCGCTTTCTGGCTTAGTGCCTCAGACGTTAGATGAATTCTTATCACCTGATTTTAGAAATGCATCTTTTGTCTTTGGAGTGCCTCAAGCTTATGCCGGTCTTAGAGGTATGATCGATGCCTTTGTGTTCCCATTTTTAAGGATGCATCCTTATGATCCTAATCGTATCTTTTATTTACCTGTCCTTTGGGCGGTCGTACCAATTTATATCGCTGGCATTCCATTATGTTTCTTACTAAGTTTGCCTTTCGAACATCATCATCTAAGGCAAGATTTAAGACGTCTTGCATTCAAGATGAAGATGTCACATATATTACGGTGTAATAAGAAAATGAATGCAATAGAATTAGAAGAAGGAGAAAAAAGTCTATGAAAAAAGAAGCTGGCATCTTGATGCCTATTGCAAGTTTACCGAACAAATATGGGATTGGGGACTTCGGTCCTGAGACGTATAAGTTCATCGATGAATTAGCGAAATCCCCCATCACTTATTGGCAAATTTTACCTCTCAATCGCCTAAGTTACGGAAATTCGCCTTATCAACCTTTATCGTCTCACGCAATCGATGAAATTTATATTTCTTTAGATTTACTTGCGAAAGAAGGTTTAATTAAAGCTCCGAAACCTTTTAAAACTCTAAGCGACCGCGTCGATTATGATCAGGTAAGAAAATATAAAGAAGTTTATTGCATTAAGGCTTACCATTCTTTTTTGAAGAAAGGGTTAATAAGAAGACTTAGCAAATTTCAAAAAGATGAACCATTTGCCTATCCTTACGCAAGATTTATCGCTCATAAGAAATTAAATGACTTAAGACCTTGGCAGGAGTGGACCAAGTTTTATCAAGTTGAAGAAATTAAAGACGCCATTCAATATGAATTATTTTTACAATACGTCGCTTTCAAGCAATGGAAACGTATTTTAAATCGCGTAAGAAGAAGGGGCATTAAAGTCATCGGTGACATTCCTTTCTACGTCGGTTTCGATAGCGATGATGTCTACTATAACCGCGAACAATTTTTGATCGATGAAAACAATAATCCAAAGCTCGTTGCCGGTGTACCGCCTGATTATTTTTCTAAAACTGGTCAACTTTGGGGTAATCCCATCTACAATTTCATGAAGATGAGGGAGAGCGGTTATTCTTTCTACATTGAAAGAATGAAAGCAGCGTTTAAGATGTGCGATGTCTTAAGAATCGATCACTTCCGTGCTTTCGATTCATATTACGTCATTCCTTTCGGTAGACCTGACGCCGTCATCGGGGAATGGTGGGATGGTCCCGCTTACGATTTCTTTGAATATCTTAAAAAAGAAGTCGATTTAAGCAAGATTATCGCTGAAGACTTAGGTGATTTAAGACCTTCCGTCTTAGTGCTTCGTGACCATTATAATTTACCAGGGATGGATGTGACGCAATTTACGATCGATGATAAAAATTATGTAGATAAAGAAAACATGGTCGCTTACACTGGTACGCACGATAATCAAACGATCGTTTCATGGTTTTTAAGAATTGATGAAAAACATAGAAATGAAATTAAAGAGACGCTAAGAAATAAATTTGGCGATGAAATTGCTTCTTTACCAATTTATGAAGCTATGCTTCATTTCACCTTAGCAAGAAACGCTAGGATGGCAATTATTCCAATTCAAGATTTACTCGGCTTAGATGATTATTATCGTACGAATGAACCAAATACTTTAAATAATATTAACTGGGCTTTTAGAATTAAGACGATGAAAGATGTAAGAAAAGCTTTAAAAGTATATAATCCTTTGATCGTCCGATACGGAAGAAGTCGCTAGAAGATGAAAATTGCTCTCGTCTCTTTAGGCTGTGCGAAAAACCTTTGCGATAGCGAGATGATGTATGGCCTATTTATTAAAAACGGTCATAGTTTCACTAATGCGCTAGAAGAAGCGGATATCTTCATTCTTAATACTTGTGGTTTCATCAAAAGTGCGAAGCAAGAATCTTTAGATACCATCTTTAAACTTTTAAGTTACGATAAACCAGTTTTTGTCGTCGGCTGTCTTGCTGAACGTTACTTAAAAAACTTAGAAGAAGAAATTCCAGAAGTAGCAAGATTTATTCCAATTAGAGATTATGAACATTTTTCGTCTTTAATTAATGAAACTTTAGGAATCGAAGTATTAAAGGGAAAGCTATCGATGTTAGATCGAGTCCTTGCAAGCGAAAGTGGAAGCGCGTATTTAAAGATCGCGGAAGGATGTAATAATCATTGCGCATATTGTGCGATTCCTCTTATTAGAGGAAAATTGAAATCTAGAAGCATCGAAGATATTTATCTAGAAGCGAAAAAATTAGCCGAAAGTGGCGTTAAAGAGCTCGTCTTAGTGGCCCAAAACACGACCGATTATGGAAAAGATGGCTTAGGGCTAACTTTAGTGGATTTACTTAAGAAAATCTTAACTATCGATGAATTTAAATTCATCCGTACTTTATATTTATACCCAAAAGACGTTAGCGATGAATTGATCGACTTAATCGCTAGTGACGATAGGCTCGTTCCTTATTTTGATTTACCTTTCCAACATGTGAATTCTAGATTATTAACGCTGATGAATAGAAGGGATGATAAAGAATCTATCATTTTTTTATTAAATAAAATTAGAAGTAAGATTAATAATCCAATAATTCGCACGACTTTCATCGTCGGTTTCCCTAGCGAAAGCGAAGAAGAATTCGATGAATTATTAGACTTTATTAAAACTTATAAATTCACGCATCTAGGCGCGTTTACGTATTCACGTGAAGAAGACACTAAGGCATACGATTTAAAGCCTAGAATTAGCCAAAAAGTAGCGAAAAGAAGATTAAATCTATTACTTAAAACACAAAAAGAAATAGTGGAAGAAATAAATGCATCTTTTAAAGGTGTAGAAGGCGATGCTTTAATTACTAAGAAAGTGAAGAAAGGTGTATATCTTTGTAGGAATGAATTTAACGCACCGGATGATGTGGATGGGCAAATTATTTTGAAGACAAATGTTGATTTAAAATTAGGCTCGATCCATAAAATTAAAATCATTGGTCATAAATGTTATGACCTTCTTGCGGAACTTATAGAATAAAAATAGTTGATAGAGACCTTTTAATCCTTTATACTTTTAAAAGTCATCGATAATAACGATGATTTATTGCCCCCTTAGTTAAATGGCATAACAGGTCCATGGTAAGGATCAATTGCTAGTTCGATTCTGGCAGGGGGCACCATCTTGTTAAAATGAGGATTTCGCACCGAGAAGTCTTTTTTTGTGCCATTTTTGGCTTTTTTTGCGTATTTTGGCCTATTTTGAACATATTTTATAAGATTTTATTGTATCAACAAGGCAGAAAAATGGACCTATATGGAACCCGTCTCAATACCTATGGTGAACCACATCAGACCTATAGGTACCCCATATCATTTAGCGAGAAATAAAAGAATTCGATACTTAATGTAGATAAGTTTTAAAGGTATGTGCTAATATAATTTAAGATCAATAGGTCTTAAAAGGAGTCGATTATGAGTTTACAACCTTTTGTTAAATGGGCCGGCGGAAAGCGTCAGATTATGGATAAACTTTTAGAGTTTAAGCCTAAAAAATTTAGACACTACTATGAACCATTTGTAGGTGGTGGTGCTTTACTTTTAGAGTTGCTTCCTATTCACGCTACCATCAATGACTCCAATAAAGAACTTATGTATGTCTACAAATGTTTAAGAAACAAAAGATTCTTCAAAAAGTTTTGGGAATTATGTAAGATCCACGAAGAGAATCATTCTGAAGAATATTATTGATTTAGGGCTTGAATTTGACGAAGACTGATTATGGGAATATTTTTTAACGAAGAAAAAAGTTGCTTTAATTGTAGGCATTATTCGGTTTTATTTGGCGATTGCAGTAACCGAAGAGGCGAAGTTTTAAAGACTAATATTTGCCCAAAGTATGAAAGTGCACGCGAATACAAGGAGCAACTTAAAAAAGAGAGAGAAGTCAAAGAAACAAGAGAACGTCTTGAAAGAGAAAATAATAATCTTCGACAAGAAAATGAACGTTTAAAAACAGAATCGCTATTTAAACCTACTGAAACCAATACAACCTCAATACATGATAGCCCTTCTTTTGCTGGTGGTTTTGAAAGTTTTGAATTATCTTATGATGACGAAATAGATGAAAGCCTACCAATCAAAGAAAGGATCAAAAAACTAGATAAACAATTAAAACAGCTTGAAGAATTAGAAGACGACTTGGTCGATTTCTATGCACCAGCCGTTAAAGAAACAGAAAAAAACTACATTAGTGTTATAAAGCAAATTAAAGGCCTCCGAACTGATTCGTTTGACAATAATGTTATTAGTATCGATGGATTGGACGAATTCATGCTCACAATCCCAGATATTAAAGAGCAACTTGGTGAGCCTGAAAATGATGAAAGCAAAATGGATAAGTTAATAATAGGGTTTAATAAGAAAACTGATGTATTTGCGAAACAATTCCAAGAAGAAATTGATTGGAATTATAGTCATGAGCGTTTTAATGTAGCATATGCTCTGGCTGAATCATTTGAAAAATCAGAATTAATCAGCAAAACAAAAGTTCAAAAATATCGCAGTAAATATATATCTTTCAGTATTGAAAAAGCTAAAGCTTTTTCTAAAGAAGATAAGTATGAAGAAGCAATTAAATTCCTAAGACCTATTGAAAACGAAAAAGAAGCCTCATCTTTGTTGGCAAAATATGATGATGAGAAGGAAAATAAAACAATTAATGATGCGCTGGCTTTGTGCGGCAACAAAAAATATAGCGAAGCAATTCAGATTCTAAAAACATGTAATAGTGAAAGAGCTAAGCAATTAATACGCAAAATTAATTCTAATTCCAAAAAGAGAAAAATGACGATTGTAGGCATGACTTTGTTGGTTGTGGGTATCGGATTCATGGTATTAGGAATAGTATCTGTTGCAAAAGTAAGCGCCGCAATGAGTCAAGATGTTCCGTTTGATGAATTTTGCAAAATACAAGACATGTACTCTCCGTTAGAAATGATAGGATTTCTTTTTGGAATACCGAGTTTGATAGCTGGGTTGATTCTTTCCATCGTTGGTTTGGCGAAACATAAAATTAAATAGTTCTTGGATGTCTTCGCGATGAACTGGGCATGTAAAAAATGCTCTTTTCTTTTATATTTTTAGACATCAAGTCTAAGTTGTTCCAAAAAGAAACATAACTTGAATAGTCCTTTTTCTTATGTGATTTATGGACACATGAAGAACTTTATTTTTAGAAAAGATTGGCACGGATTTGATGACTGGATCAGGTCAATCAGTAGAATGAGAATGTATATTATCGCTCATAAACACGGTCATACCTGGATTGAACATGAAGAATACACGGAAGCTAACTGGTGGTATGTCAATTACCTTGAATACATGAAAGGATTAACTGAAGAACAAAAAGAGTTTATTAGAACAAAAGAAAAAGGACATATTCAAGGGTGGGATTTCTCTAGAGGAAAAGAAATTACTTTTATGTATGAGAGATGGCTAGAAGTAGTGGCGAACTTCAAATTAAATTCCTTGAAGGAAATCACGAATAAAGAAAATAATTCGCGATAATTTTGGAATTGTTGGGACGTTAGGCTTACCTTATAGTTTAGAAGCTTATTTATACGCCGATGATGAAGTAAATGAAGATAAAAACTTGTTGAAGAAAGCAGATGATATTCTTAATCTATTCAAACAAATTCAGACATTAGGCGGTCCATCAGTGAACAAAAAACATTTAAGAAACATTCATCTTTCTGATGAAGATTTTACCTTTGATTTTAATGCTAAGGACGGATTAGCGAACATCACATGCTATGATGATATTCATTATTTGACCACTAATATCTTTAGTAATTTAAAAAAGACTAATCAACTCTATTTTAGATTTCATTTACAAAGAGTAATATCCACGCCTAAAGAAATGTCAAAACTAGGAGAAGAAATGAAATACGAAATAACAATAAATAAAATAGATTAGTTATAAAGGTATACTTTGAAAAAACGATATCCATGTAATTAATTCTAGAGGAAATTATTGCGTGACTTATTAACGAAGCGTCATTTTTAAAAAATCTTGTCCATCGCTTTCTTATCATTTAAAATAGCCACATTGATAATTTTTATCAATAACTAGGAGTGAAAGTTTAATTGTGGATTGGATCAATGTCATATTGACATCTCTTTCGATGTCCGTCGATGCGATGACTGTTTCAGCGGTGGACGCCATCGAAGAGAAAAACATGAAGAAGATTAAAGCTATCTTAATTGCTTTAACTTTTGGATTATTTCAATTTATCATGCCGGTTATTGGCTATTTTATCGGCTATTCTTTTAAAGATATTTTAGAAGCTTACATTCCTTGGATTGCTTTTTCTTTACTGACGTTTCTTGCTATTAAATCATTCGTTGGATGGATTATTGAAAGAAGAAAAAAAGAAGAAGAAATAGAAGAAAAACATATTTCAATAATTAATATTATTGTTCAAGCAATTTCTACATCGATCGATGCTTTATGCATCGGCTTTGTTTATTTATATTTAGATATTTATTGGGCTTTAATTGTCTTTATGATTGTTGGTCTAACGACTTTCGTCTTATCGATGTTAACTTCCTTTTTAGCGCATCTTATCGCTAAGAAGTTAGAAAAGTGGGCGGGTTTAATTGCTTCCTTAGTGTTCCTTGCTGTTGGACTTAAGATATTAATTGAAGGGTTAATTGAATAAAAATAATTTGTTATACTTTTATTAACATGAGTGATTACCCATATGAAATATCAATTGTTGTCTTGATTCACGACGTGAGTCGTTATCTTTCAAAATGCCTCGATTCGATTTTAAAACAAGATTTTAATAAACCGATCGAAGTTTTACTTTTAGTGGACGCAGGTACAAAAGATGATTATTCTGCGCTTAAGCCATTTTTAAAAGATTTAAGATTTAAACAATATTCATTAGATTTTCATAATCCAGGGGAAGTAAGAAATTTTGGTTTAAAAACTGCTCGAGGAAAATATATTTATATAATCGATGGGGATGATTATTTACGTCCAAATTGTTTAAGCTCTTTATATAATAAAGCAGAGAAAGAAAATTCTGATATCGTCATTGCAAATTACTACATCGAAAGAAGTGGAATGAAAAGAAAACCACTTAATGTTTATCATAAAGATAAATGTATTTTAGATAATGAAAAACTAGCGAGGATGTTATATCGCGATATAAATATAAGAGGCTATACTTGGAATAAATTGTATCGGAAATCATTTTTAGATGAATATCAATTTAAATTTTTAAATAATCATTATTTCCTCGAAGATTTTTCTTTTTCTTTTTTAACTTTATTGTTCGCTAAAAAAGTTAATTTCATCAAAGATTACGTCTACGTTTACGTCTACCATAAAAATTCTATCTCGCGTGCGGATGGAAAAAGGCGAATTTCTCGCTTTATCTACTCCTTTGCTTTATTAAGATTATATTGTAAAGAAAATAATTTGAAGAAAGCGACGAAAATTTGGTTCTTTGAAAAGAAATTTTTCTTATTTGCGATTGCGTTACAATCGCGTAGAACATTAAAAGGAAAACTTCTTAAGACGATAAGAAATTCTTCTAAGGCCATTAAACTTATTAAAAAAGAAGAATTTGAATCGTTTAAAAAAGATGAAAACTTCTACGAAGGATATTTAACTTATATAAATATAGGGAAGAAAAAATAACACTTCTAAGCTTTTTCTCTATTGATGAATCTGATATACTCTGAAACGTCAAGAGGTAAAAGTTATGAAACAATTTTTTCAGACGATTTTAGATCGATATATCAGCGATGATCATAAGGTTGATAATTCTTCTTATCTATACGACACCTTAGTGAAAAAACTTCCAAGAGAAATTCGAGATAGATTAAACGATCCTGATCTTTTAGTCAAAGGCTCGATGGGGCAAGGCAATAAAACTCTTTATCCTTGGGTTTCAATTCTCAATAAAAATATTACGACGTCTACCCAACACGGGATCTACGTTTGTTATCTTTTCCGTAGCGATATGAAGGGCTTCTACTTAGTGTTACAGCAAGGTATAACTTACTTCGAAAATAAATATGGAAGAGAGAAATATAAAATCGCTGAATTAATTTCTAACTATATTAGAAATGAAATTGACGACTTAACTTTTTCTAAAGACCCAATCGATTTGCACGCTAGTAAGGGTTCGTTAGGCTATGGCTACGAAAAGACGACGATCATCCAAAAATATTATCGAAGTGGGGAATTAGAAGAAAATGTCTTAGTGGAAGATTTAAATAAAATGATCGAAATTTATGCTTTCATCATCAAACATTTCAATTCGAATAAATACGAAGATATCGTCGAAGAAATTTTAGATTACGAAAGAATTCATAATGCGAAGAGTTTGAATTTAGATGTCGATGAGGCTTCGAAAGTCATCCAAGAAAATTTAAACGAAGATGGAACTGAGCCTTACGATTTAAACCGCCAATTAAATCAAGTTGAACCAAAAGTTGATACATCGGAAAAATTTAAAAGAATTACGAATCCAATTCCTAAAAAGATCGATTATTTAAAGAAAGCTAAAGATGACGCAAAAACTGGTCTCATCGGTGAAAAATTAGTGTTAGATTACGAAAGAAATCGTTTGTTAAACGATAGACGTTTAGAAGATTACGCCGATAAGATCGAATGGATCGCTTCTAAATCAGATTATTATGGTTACGATATCAAATCTTACGACATCATCGACAATGAAGTAAAAGAAATTCATATCGAAGTGAAATCGACAAAAAGTAAAGTCGATACGAAATTTCAAGTTTCGAAAGGTGAAGTGGATGCTTCTAAAAAAGATAAAGATATCTATTTCGTCTACCGTCTTTATAACATCAATTCCATCAAGGTAAGTTTTTATCGCGTTAGAGGTGAGATCGAAGATAATTTCGATCTTGATCCGATCACTTTTATGGCGACTTATCGCGGGCCAAATATCCAAGCTTAAAAATGTAAAAAAAGACATTTAAAAA
>CALVUG010000015.1 GCA_944363535.1 uncultured Bacilli bacterium | reverse complement strand
TAATTAAAAAATCTATATTGATGTTTACTATCAATTTATGTTCTAAAAAAACGAGAGTAAACTACGAAAGACGGGAAAAGAAAGTTTCAGATTAGATGAACATTATTAAATATGTAAAAAAAGTCATGTTCGTCTTAAAAAGATTGAAGATGTATTGGAAGGAAGCCTTCCTAGATAAACTAACTTATAAGAAAGCGCCAATTAAAAAAGCATATCGCGACTTCGTCATTTTCGATGAATGGAGTTAAATAACTGCTATAATATAAATTGGTGCCAAAAATAAAACATCACTACATTTCTGAAAGGAGTTAAGAAAATATGATGAAATTAGTGCTCATCCGTCATGGCGAAAGCTTATGGAACAAAGAAAATTTATTTACTGGTTGGACTGATGTTGACTTATCGCCAACTGGAGTGGAAGAAGCTAAGG
Organism: uncultured Bacilli bacterium; assembly: GCA_944363535.1. Taxonomy (GTDB): domain Bacteria; phylum Bacillota_I; class Bacilli_A; order RFN20; family CAG-826; genus CALVUG01. The sequence continues at coordinate 27,050 of CALVUG010000015.1, read as the reverse complement.
GGGCAGGTCGTCTATTAAAACAATTAGGTTACGACTTCGACATTTGTTATACCTCTTATTTAAAAAGAGCCATCCACACTTTGAACAACGTCTTAGATGAATTAGATAGGGATTGGCTTCCAGTCGTCAAGAACTGGCGCTTAAATGAAAAGCATTACGGGGCCTTACAAGGCTTAAATAAGGCTGAGACCGCAGCGAAGTATGGCGAAGCCCAAGTGAAGCTTTGGAGACGTTCATTTGACGTTTGCCCACCAGCGTTAGAAGAAGATGATCCTCGTTCTCCTTACGTCGCGGATATGTATCGTAATGAAGATAAGAAAGATTTACCTTTGACTGAATCTTTAAAAGAGACAATTAAAAGAACAGTTCCTTATTTTAATGATGTCATTAGAAAAGATATGGAAAAAGGTAAAAGAGTTTTAATCGTCGCGCACGGGAACTCTTTAAGATCGCTCGTCAAATATTTTGATAAATTGAGCGATGAAGAAATCATCGACGTCAACATTCCCACTGGCGTTCCTCTCGTCTACGAATTCGACGATAAATTTAACGTCACGAAAAAATATTATCTTGGTGATCAAGAAGAATTAGCAAAGAAGATGAACGCTGTCAAAAATCAAGGAAAAGCTAAGTGATGAAAAAAGTTTTTCCTTTCATCTTATTTTCACTTTTGCTCACTAGCGTCTCTAGTTGTGGACCCGCTCCTTTACCGGAACCTGATGTTCCGCCTGATGGTAAAGCTTATATCGACATCTTACAAATCAATGATTTTCACGGCAAGATGAACGTCGATAATGACGCGAAAGATCCAGGAATTGCCCGCATTTCACGTTACATTAAAGCAAGAAGAGCCAGGAACCCTGACGGCTTAGTGCTTTTAAGTGGGGGCGATATGTGGCAAGGTTCAAGCGCTTCTAATTCGAATAAAGGTAAACTCGTTAATGAGTGGATGAACCTCATGGAATTTGATGCCATGACGCTTGGCAATCACGAATTCGATTGGGGTGTCGATAACATTATAGAAGTAAAAGAAGAGGCAAATTTTCCTTTCTTAGGGGCCAATATTATCGATTACGAAAGTAAAGAAAGACTCGATTTTATCGAACCTTACACTATCATCGAAAGACTTGGCTTTAAAATAGGTGTCATTGGCATCATCGGTGAAGACCAATGGGAAGATATCTATTCTCAATACGTCATCGATTTAGAATTCGCCACTCCGGTTAGTTACGTCGAAACATTATCCACGACTTTAAAAGAAGAAGAGGATTGCGATATCGTCGTCTTAAGCATGCACGAGGGTCACAGCACATCTTATATTAATCAATACGTAAGTATGGTCGACGTCATCTTATGTGCGCACGATCACGAAACTTACATTTCTAATAATCAAGGAATTTACGTTATCAATTGTGGCGTGGATGGACATCATATGTCTTCGATTCGTTTCGAAGTTGATTTAACTACTAGGGAATTTGAAGTCGTCGAAGATGAAACGATGTACACGCCTGATAATTATTTATATGAATATGACGCAGATCCTGAAGTTGATGAATGGTTTAAAGAAAGATACGATACTTCCATCGATAAACAAGTGATCGGAAGACTTGAAGACGGCGATCTTTCTGAATCTGGTTCTTCTGATCTAAGCGTCTTAGCGATTTATGATCACGTCAAAAATGAATTAGGTTACGATATCGTTTACGCTTTCGATACGCGTTCGCAAAGAAGTACGATTTATGAAGGGGATATCACTTATGAAAGATTATATAAGGTGATGCCTTTCGATAACGATGTGGTAATCTTAGAATTGAAAGGGAGCCAAATTAGTTCACTAAAAAGTGGAAACGCTTTCTATCGCCCTGAAAGAATCACTTTCGATAGCGAAGAAACTTATCTTGTCGCTTCCACAAATTTCATCGCTTACCGCATGTCTAGTAGTCGAAGATATACCGGTATCTACGATTTTGATCCGACGACCCAAGTCGTAGATTATTTAGAAGGAACTTATCCACGTGAACTTGTCAAATCTTATCTAGAAGAACACGGAAGTGTTTCTACAAGAGATTTCAATAATTTCCATTTTAGTGATTGGTAATTTTATTAAATTATTTTAAGAAACGAACTTAGCCTTGTTTTTTAGCAGGGCTATTTTCTTAAACTGAATAATTTATTACTTTATCTTAGTGAGCGAAATATCTATAATATTATTCGCTGGCGAATGTGGTGAAGTGGTTAACACAACCGGCTGTGAACCGGTCATTCGCGGGTTCAACTCCCGTCGTTCGCCCCAAATAGTATATTATCTAGGCTTTGCCTAGATTTTTATTTAGAATGTTAGATACAAAACGCTGCGTAAAGAGGAACAATTTTTTTATTATCTTCGAATGCAAAGTTTTTTGTAGAGAGTTTTATAGCATAAACAGGTTTATAAGTGTCCATGTAGATTTTTAAACTTTTGGCTTTAGTGTTATCAGCGGATTTGACCTCGATTGGAATAAGTTTACCCTCGCGTTGAATAATAAAATCTATTTCCGCTTCACGTTCGGATTCCCAATAGTAGGTGTTATATCCGTTGATGGAAAGTTGCACGTTAGCGTAGTTTTCAGCCATACCTCCTTTGAAGTCATTTAATTCCGGAGCCATATAAATAATATCGTCAGGAGTTAAATCTTTCTTCGCGGAAAGTAAGCCTAAATCCGACACGTAAATTTTGAAGGCATCAATGTCACGATAGTTTTCTAACGGTTTTTTAATTTGTTCGACTTTATAAACTTTTGATGCAATGCCAGTTAAACAAAGCCATTCGATAGCGTTTTCAAACTCAGAAGCTCGGCCACCTTTTTTAACTAGTTTATATTGAAAACGAGTATTTTTCTTAGAGAGTTGGACCGTAATGTTATCGTAGACAAGCCTAGTTTTTTTAATTTCATTTAAATTGTTATATTTGCTCATATCATCAAGATAACTTGTAAGAATATTATCTTGCGTATGGCGTATAAGAATATAATCTTTCGTCTCCATAAATTGTTTGACACATTCAGGCATGCCACCTACGATGAGGTATTGGCGGTAGAGTTCCATTGCCTTATCGTGAAGAGCGGATGGCATAGGCGAATTAGTTTCAAAACATTTTTTAATACGCGCTACAAGCACTTCTTCACCCATAGCGATCATAAATTCCTCCATATCCATAGGATACATAGTTTTCATATCGACTTTACCGACGGGGAAAGAAAATTTTGAACGATTGACTGCCACACCCAAAAGACTTCCAGCGACGATGATATGATAATCAGCGGCTTCTTCACAAAAATATTTAAGCGAAGTCAAAGCTCTCTCACAAAGTTGTATCTCATCAAATACAATTAGTGTTTTTTCTTTGATGATATTTTGTCCAGCGATATGAGATAAAATCGGTATCAAATACTCAGGACTGATATTTTCTTCGAAGGTTTTATTTAACTTTGGATTAGTTTCAAAATTAAAATATGCGACATTCTCATAATGGCTACGCCCAAACTCTAAAATAGAGTAGGTTTTACCCACTTGCCTCGCTCCTTGTAAAATGAGAGGCTTACGATATTTGCTTTCTTTCCAAACTTCTAAAAAGTCGATGATTTTCCTATACATAATCTAGTTTCCTCGAATGTAGTATAGAAGATATTCGTGTAAAAATCAATGGTTTTCATTTAAATATTTACATTAAAATACACGAATGTTTTTAAGAATTTTACATTATTTGACACGAATATTACATTCGATACTTCTTCACACTTAAAATAAGTGTGTTAGTCTTTTAATTACGTTACGTTTATATGATGATTTAAATAATCCTTTCAAAGCATATGAAGAATATATCGAATTAACGATCAAGAAAATTGATGTTGTTACTTTATAAAAACACTATTGATAAATGCTCTCATTTTTTAAAATATTTTATATTTTAGTTAAATTAAATAAATAAAAGTTTTAGGAATGAAATCCAAAAACTTGCTAAAATAATTTATTTGATTATATTATTTAATAGGAGGACAAAATTGTGAAAATTGAGCGAAAAGAATATTTAGAAAAATTAATTGCACTTAAAGATAAGCATCTTATCAAAATCATCACTGGTGTGCGTCGATGCGGTAAGTCGACGCTGTTTGAAATTTATCAAAATTATCTTCTCGCTCATGGCGTTTTAGAAGAACAAATCATCAGCATCAATTTTGAAGATTACGATTACGAAGCTTTGAAGGAACCTAAAATACTTTATGATTACATCAAAGATAGATTGACCAATGATAAGAAAATGTACATATTTTTAGATGAAATTCAAAACGTGAAAGATTTTCATAAAGTTGTCGATAGTTTGTTCATTAAAAAGAATGTTGATCTCTACATCACTGGCTCGAATGCTTACTTGCTTTCGTCTGAGATCGCTACTTTAATTTCTGGGCGTTACATCGAAATAAAAATGCTTCCGCTTTCTTTTAAAGAATACGTTTCAAGTAGCGGAAATGAATTAGACTTAGCGAATAAATGCCGTAAATATATTGAATTTAGTTCTTTTCCTTCCGTCTTAGAATTAGATGAAAATAAGGATATTATCAAAGATTATTTAGAAGGATTATTGAATACGATCGTTTTAAAAGATGTCGTCCAAAGAAATAAAATATCGGACATCTTAGTGTTCAAAAGTGTCTTACGTTTCATCTTTGATAATATTGGTTCGCAATTATCTAGTAAAAAGATTGCGGACACGTTAACTGCAAGTGGAAGAAAAGTGGACTCTAAGACGGTTGAAAAATATCTTCGAGCGTTGATGGAGTGTTACGTAATTTATCAAGCGAGTCGCTACAACATCAAAGGAAAAGAATACTTAAAAACACTAGATAAATATTATGTTGTGGATATTGGCTTAAGATATTCTTTATTAGGCACGAGTTTTCGCGATAGCGGACATATATTAGAAAATGTCGTTTATTTAGAACTATTAAGAAGGGGACAAGAAGTTTATATTGGTAAGGTCAATAATTTAGAAGTCGATTTTGTTGCGATGTCTAAAAACAACATGACTTACATCCAAGTAGCGGCTTCTATTAGAGGTGAAAAAACGTTAGAAAGAGAGCTTATCCCATTAGAAAAAATTGATGATTCTTATCCTAAATATATTTTGACGTTAGATGATGTGCCAGAGGCTAATCATAAAGGAATAAAAATCGTAAACGCTTTGGATTGGTTGTTAGGTAAAGTTTAGCCTTAATTAAGTCAAAATAAATTAAAAACAAATAGATAATGAAAAGTCAACACAAATGTAGTTTTTTTCTCTAATTCAATGTATATTTTTTCCTTATTTCAATGTAGTTTTTTCTGTAATTCAATGTATATTTTTTCCCATTTTAAGTTTTATTTAAGACCTTAGAAATACATTTAATGAGTTCAAATATAATGTCTTGTTTGTAAGTTCAATTGTGTTTTGGTAATACGTAATTAACTAAATATCTTTAATTAAATTCTTATTTTTCCAATTGCCTTTTTTCCAACGAATGTAGAATGCGAGTGCGCGAATACATTCATCAAGACAAGCACCAATGAAGGCGCCATATATGCCTAGGTTACAAGCGATAGAAAGTAAAGCGCTTAATCCGACAGTAAATAGCCAAGAAGTGGAAACGCTCATGATGACTGGAAAAGCGATGTCACCTGCGGTTTCTAAACCTTTCACGTAGACAAGATTTGTCGCTCTTCCTTGCTCTAATAAAACATTTATTGATAAACAAATAAGAGATGCGATACCACAATACATTAAACTGACTCCTTCAGTATTAATCGTAGGATTATCGATAGCAGGGGCCATAATAGAAGTAAAGACAGGGTAAGCGATAGCAAGAACAATTAAAGATAAGAAAAAAGAAATAAGACGTGACATACGTCCGACATCGTAAACGATTTTATTTGCGGCTTCTTTGTTATTTTCTCCAAGTAATGTTCCTTCTATGACTTGCATCGCAAGTCCTACTCCTTGTGCGAATAAATAAATAATAGAAGTAAAAGTCATAATGTAAGTACGAAGATTTTGATCAAGAACACTACAAGAAAAATTAATAATAATCATCAAAACAAATTGAGAAAGATTATAAGATAACGTTTCTCCAGCGGTGGGAAGACCAATTTTTAATTGTCTTTTTAAAAGTAAAGTAGGGAAAGGTTTAAGCTCTTTTAAAGATATTTTGGTTTTAACTTTTACTTTAAAAAATATGTAAGAAATAATGAGCGATAAAAAGCGTGATATGAAAGTTGCAAGACCTACCCCAATTATTTTTCCATCTAAATCTAAGTTTGGTATGCCCCACAAGACAATCGCTACGACGATAATATTAATAATACTTGTAAATAATGAAATAAGAGTTGGTTCAATCATTCTTTTATTCGCTCTTAAAAAATTAGAAAAAGCTTGATTTAAAGAATAAAAAATTAGTGATGGAGCGCTCACATATAAATATAACTTTGCGTAAGGAATAATATTAATATCCACTTGCATCCAATCGAAGATAAAAGGTGTAATCGCTAATAAGATGATGGCCACTAAGACGCCTAAAATCGCATTTAAAAAGAGGGTGAGTGGGTAGATTTTTTTAATGCCGCTTTCATTATGCGCACCGCGAAGCTGAGCGATAAGAATAAGTGACGATGTAGCGAGGACACTAAAAGAGACGATGAAAATATTCGATATTTGATTCACTTGCCCGATTGCGTTCGTGCCTTCAGGAAAAGAAGCGAACATGAATTGGTTAATGTAACCAATGCCAACAGTTAAAATTAACTCGACGATGATAGGCAAGGCGAGTTTTAGAACATTTTTATTTTCTTTAAATAGGCTAATATAATGAAAGTTAATCGACTTCATAGAATAAAGATTTTAGCAACATATTTTATATTAGCAATAGCAAATATAAGAAAAAGTGAAAAATCTAATTATAAATTCATCTATAACTTCATCTTAAAAAAATCTAACCGCAAAAATATTTAAAAATAAAAGTTTTGCGATTTGACTAATAATTAAAGGTTAATGTAATTTATAAATGGTTAATCATTTTTATCTTGACTTAAAGTAAAGTTTAAGTCGTATATTCAAAGTGTTGAAAGGAAGGAAATAATATGGTTGAACGTGCTTTTGTTACTTGTCATATGTACATTTCGATGGATGGAAAAATCGAAACGGAAATCGAAGGTTATCCTGATTGTCAAATCGCTGGTGATATTTATGATGAAATTACTTTTTCTTCATCTAAGGCGTGGGGGTGTGGCAGGGCTACTTTTCAATATCTAAGTGATGAATCTGTTAACTTAGAAGATTATGAGCCTTATACTGGTGAATTAGAAGATCACTTCATCAAGGATGAAATCTACTGTTTTGCTTTCGATAGGAAAGGCAAATTATTTTTTAAAGACACTCATAATGATTATGGTGGAAAAAAGTCTCGCTTCGTTTCAGTTTTGACACGTAATGTCGATCGACGTTTCATCACCTACTTAAATAAGAAAGGTCTCGCTTATCTTTTCACTGGTGAACAAGAATTGGACTTACCTTTATTTTTAAAGAAAATCTTCGATTTAGGAATAAAACATTTTTATCTCTGCGGTGGGGCTCAAATAAATGCATTATTTATGGAACAAGATTTAATTGATGAAATTTCTTTAATAATCGCACCTGGAGTGCAAGGCGGAAGAAAAGAAGTGACGTTCGTAGGAACGGAGGACGTGTCTAAATTTCCTAAATACTTTAAAATAAAAGATGTGAAAGTTTTAGATGGTGATACAGTGCATCTCATCTACGAAAGGAAGGATTAACTTATGAAAATTCTTATCGCTTACGTCTCTTTTTCTGGCGTCACGAAAAAAGTTGCTTTACGTTTAAAAGATATGTTAAATGCAGACGAAGAAGAAATTGTTCCACTTAGTGTTTACACTTCTAAAGATTTAGATTGGAACGATAAATACTCTCGTTCATCAATCGAGATGAATGATGATAAATCTAGACCAGGTTTTCATCCTTTAAAATTAAATCCTTTAGATTACGATATCATCTTCATCGGTTATCCTATCTGGTGGTACGTCGAACCACGTCTCATCGATTCGTTCTTAGATTATTACGATTTAAAAGGCAAGATAATTATTCCATTCGCGACAAGTGGGGGAAGCGGCATAGCTGGAAGTCTTACCCACCTGCGTAATTTATATCCATCTTTAAATATCAAGGAAGGATTATTACTTAACGATCACATCGATGAAAATAAAATTAGAGCTTTGATGCGATGAAGAAAATATTTGCTTTGACTTTACTAAGTGCTTTTACTTTGATGAGTTGTTATAATGTGGATTTAAAAGAAGAAATGGTCATAGAAATTGCTGGGGAAAGAAGAACTTTAGCCTTAGAAGATAACGATAGCGTTAATGCGTTAATTGCTTTAATATCCGCGAATGACGGGAAATTAAGCCTCACTTTTAGCGATTATGGGGGTTTTGAAAAACTCAGTAATCTTAATGCAACTCTTCCTTCAAGTGACGTTAGAGTCGTCACTGAACCGGGCGACATCGTCTTATATCAAAGTTCATATTTAGTCATCTTCTATGGTTCTAATAGTTGGTCATATACGCGCATTGGAAAAATTGATGATACTTCGAACTTATCCTCATTTTTAAAAGAAGGGGAAGAAGTAAATATCGATTTTCTTTGCGTTTAGATTTTTTAAGAAGACAATTTATCGATGAAAATTTAATAAAAAATAGGAGCGGTCAACTCCTATTTTTTTCACTACTTAGGTTCTATTTAATTTACTTCTTTTTTAATAAGCGCCACTAGCGCATCAAAATAATGATCTTGTACGAGCTCAATCTTACCCTCATCGCATAGCTTAGCGATATCTTGTTCGATCGGTAAAGTGATCAAGACTTTCGCTTCGACTTTATCTTTTAGTTCTTTAGCAGCGCTCGGGAAAAGATAAATTTTTTCCTTGCAGTGCGGACAAATAGCGTAGCTCATATTTTCGACGATACTTAAGATAGGAATGTTCATCTCTTTGGCCATGTTGATGGCTTTCATGACGATCATGGAGACGAGGTCTTGTGGGGTAGTGACGACGACGATGCCATCTAAAGGAATGGATTGGTAGATAGTAAGCGGTACGTCACCGGTTCCAGGGGGTAAATCGATCAATAAAACATCTAATTCGTCCCAGACGACATCTTCATAAAATTGTTTGACTACCCCTCCGATGATAGGGCCTCTCCAGATGAGAGGAGTCTCTTCATCGTCTAATAAATTATTGATAGAAATAACTTTAATTTCTAAATTTGTAAGGACAGGTAAAATTAATTTTTCATTTAACGCTGAAGCTTTTTCTTTTAAGCCGAACATCTTAGGAATGGAAGGGCCAGTCACATCCGCATCTAAAATTCCTACTTTTAGACCGGATTTCGCTAAGGAGGTGGCCAGGTGAGAAGTGACCATCGATTTACCGACTCCGCCTTTGCCTGACATCACGGCATATATTTTCTTAATGTGACTTAATTCATTTAAATGCGCGCGAAAATCAACTTCTCGTTCACTACAATCCTTAACATTGCATCCTTCGCATTGATGATTACAATCGCTCATAAATATTTTTCTCCTTTTTAATCATTAAAATTATACGCTTAAATGTTTAAAAATTTAACGAAATGCTCATATTTACTAAATATGCAAGATTTAATATCTTCAAAGCGCGAGGTGATAAATATGAAAAATAAGTTAAAAACTTTGCTCTTTTAACTATCATTCTTTTATCTCTTTCTTCTTGTGGAGAAAGTAAGCCTCCTATTTTTGTGGTTTACGTGCAATCTTAGAAACGGTGGAAGAACTTTCTTTTACCGCAAGAGTCTACTTCTCTCGCACGGATGACTTCGTTAAATTATATGAGGAAAGTTATGCGTTTAATGAAATTCCAAAAGATGGCGTATTCGTCATCGAAAGAACAATTTATGATAATTACGATACTTTGATGGATAGAAGCATTAACCCGATTGAAGATTTCGTTTCTAACGATGATTACTTCATGGATTATTACTATCATGAAGAAAGGGATATAGTGGGTCATTACGTTTTTGATCATTATTATCTAGACTCTATCGACTTTAGTAATATTCACACTAATGAAGGTCACATCAATTATGCTTTAAAATACGTTCGCGCGAGCGATTATAGTGAATATGATAGGAGTTAATTATTAGGAGGAACTTATCAAGATGGTGATATGAGCTTTCGTATCGAAGCTACGACCTTAGAAATTTCTCACATTTAAAGTATTTTAATAATTTATATTAATAGACATATTTTCCATACATATTCATCAATTTAGGTGATTTTTCTTTTGAACATGAAAAATTGCATTTGACAATTGCTTTATCTTTCATTATCTTATTAGGCAATATTAAAAAGAAAGGAGGAATACACTCATGTCGAAAACAAAATTGATGTTACTCCCTCTTGCCGCTCTCGCATTAGGCGCTTGTGCTCCAGAAGCTCCAACTGATTGGACGGAAGAAGACAAAGCGACGATGGTCGAAGTGCTAGGGGATGGACATTATTTACCCTTCATGGAAATTCCTGGTTACAATTTATCAATCGAAGATAATCACCTCATCTTATTAGCGAAAGGTACGCAAGAAACGTTAGATTCTTACTCCGTCGTCTTACAAGATGCTGGTTATACCTTGGAAGGTGAAAACTATGTTTTAGCGATCGAAGAAACGGATACGGCGTTCAATGATATCGTCATCGCACTCAGCTTAGAAAATGATACAATTTTTGAAATTGATGCAAGCGTACGTGTGACTCCTAAATTCCAATGGACCGCCGAAGACTTAGAAGCGATGGAACTTACTATTCCTGGCGTCGTCTTACCTGGTATCCAAGAATTTGCGAATCACGATTATCGAGCTGGTGCCTACGTCGATGAAACTATGGCGACCGGTGGTATGTTCCAATTCATCATCTTCTTAGATCATAATGCGGAAGGTGCTACAATTGCGCAACAACTCAATAGTTTATATCAAGTCGCATTGTTAGAAGCTTTCCCTGGTTTGACGATTGCTACGCAATACACGAACGGTAATGAATACACTGGTCATTACTCAGCTACTTCTGGTGAATATGCTTCGATGGATTGGACTGTGACTAGTTTCTATCGTAATAACTCGATGGAGAATAGCAATGAAACCTATTTCTGTATCCAAGCCGGTGTCACACAATTCGTGTCTTGGGAAGATCCAGATCCAGAAGGTGCGACCGATAACATCGAAGAACTCAAAGCCTTAAATGCTGACGGGACAGCCGTCCACGAAGGCGAAGAAGTGTTGCTCCGCGGCACCGTGGCTTCCATCAGTGGAAGAAACTTCGTCTTAAAAGGTAGAAATGACCTCGATACCTCGGTCAATGATGGTATCTTAGTAAGAGATCTTGATGATTCTATCGAAATGCCAGAACTTGGTACATTCATCCGTGTGAATGCGACCGTGCACGCTAGTGAAGGTTTACCTTACCTTACCGTCAGTGCGATCGAACTCGTCCAAGAAGATGGTCAAAAATTCTTCAGTGATTTACTCTATGTCACTTACGAAGAAGAACTCGTCGATAAATCCTACTATGGTCTTCCAGTGAGTTACATGGGTTACTTCGTCGGTATCGATGCCGGTAGCGTCGTCGAAGAAGGCGTCGCAGCGACCGTCAGTTTAGCGGCTGATATGACCTATAATGAAGATACTGGTGAATATTCATGGGATGAAAGCCAAGTCATGACGTTATATCTAGATCCAGCGAACACGAATGTGAGCGTCCTCATCAATTCGCTTAACGCTTACGTCTTAGGTGATGTCGTCACCGTGACGAACGCGATGGTGGATTACGATGAAAATGGTGATCCACGTATTACCGCTTACGAAGGTACGATCGTCGCTCCATACGTTACACTTGGTACGAATTGGTCGAAAGATGTCGTCACTTCGCTCTACGATTCCTATGCTGGTTATGGTGAAGGGGCTGCTATGAACCCACTACCAGAAACCTTGCCAGATGAAATCGCTAATTTGACCGGATTTGAATATCTTGTCATGGATGGTGCTTATATTGATGCAACCTATGGTCAAGCTGGTGATCCAAGAGTCGCTATCGAAATTCATTCTAATGACATCACTTCCGAAAATGCCCAAACTTACGTCGATGCATTCGTCGATTCACTCTTACCGATCGCTGGTGGAGCGTCTTGGGAATTTAATGGTGACCGTTATTGGCTCTTCGATGCAGATGGTTATTCTGTTAATAACATTCAAATCATCGTCGAAGCTGGTGCTGGTTATCTCTACTTACTCTACTTCTTCATAATTTAATAAGTAGTGGAGTGCTTAGACACTAATTTATCTAAGAAAGGTATGCCCGTAAGGGTGTACCTTTTTTCTATCTTAAAGATAGATTATTGACAAAATAATTAAACTAAATAAAATAAAGACATGGCGAAAAAAATGTCTAAAAAATCTAGTGTCCACCGTTACCGTATCAAAGAAACTTCTTTACTTGGTCTTTCTTGTGCGGCTTTACTGACGTTAAGTGTCTTATTGATGTTTTTAAATGCTTTCCATCTTTCAAGTTTTACTTACTTCGATTTGATGTTTGGCAATTCTAATTTGTTAGATCAACCAGTCGTTTCTTTAATTATTTTATTTGTTCTTACTCTCGTCTTGATCGTCTTATGTTTATTATATCGTTCTAAATTCGATTCAAGATTTTATTTACTTGGTCTAAGCATCGCTCAAATCGTCTTAGCTATCTTATTTTATTTATCTCCTTACCTCGCTTTAATGGAAGGAGTCATCTCTCGTCTTAGCTTATATGGACACGCGGTCGCTTCGACGATATTCGCTAGTTTCATCTTATTAAGTGGATTAATTGCTTTAGGCTACGCCTTATATTTAGTCATCAAAAAGAAGAATGCATGAAAAATATTTTACTCGTTAACGATGATGGCTACGATAGCGAAGGAATCATCGTTTTAGAACGTCTCATCTTAAAACTTGGTCACGTCTTTAAATTTGCTCCGAAAGAACATATGTCAGGTAAGGGGATGTCTTTATCTTTATTTTCTCCTATTTATTATGAAAAGATAAGTGAAGACCATTATAAGATAGACGCTACTCCGACGAGTTGCATCGATGTCGCTATCGGGTTAACTAAGATGAAGTTTGATCTATGTTTTTCTGGTATTAATAGTGGCCCAAATCTTGCGCAAGACACTTTGTATAGCGGCACTTTAGGGGCGGCATTAGAGGCTAATATTAATCACATTCCTTCCATCGCTTTTTCTTGCTTTGAAAATTATGCACTCGTGGAAAAATATTTTGATGCTGTGATGCAATTTATCGATGAACGTCATCTTTTAAATAAAGTATGTACCGTTAACGTCAACTTCCCCAAGGGTGAGGAAGTGAAAGGTATCTTGCTTACGAAAGTTGCAAGTAGAGAAGATATCTATCATCCTCACATCCAAGGTGAAGTCATCAGATTTAGTCGCGATATTGGCTCCGTTCAAAAAGAACTAACTTACGATCAACACGCTATTGAAGAAGGTTACATTTCCATAAGCGTCATCTTACCTAGTTATACGTTAGATGAAAGTGCTTATCGTTAATTTATTTTTTCTTTTAAATTAAAAAGTTAGAATAGCTCTAGTGTTTTTTTACTTTACTTCTACGAAAACTTCTACGATAAATAAATGACTTCTAGGAAGATTACGCTAGTTTGACTAAATCATGATTTGAGTAATATAAATCAGCTTTAAAATCATCGTTACGAATGAGTAAATCACTATCGACGAGAGGATAAAGAATATTTTTTCTTAGATGAGTGGAAACACTTACCTTTAAGAAAGAAGCAATCTCTTCGATCGTGCGCGGTTTGAAATAGCAATAAGATAAGATATCTCTTTGTTTTTTCGTTAGTAATTCGTAATTGAAACATGTGATAGGTGGATTATTTACTTCATCCGTGAGCGGCTTAGCGAAGTGAATGTTAGGCAAAGTTAAGATAAAATAATTTTCTTTGCTCGTCACGAATGGTTTTTTCTTCTCGGGCATACGTGCATAATCTTGGCTTATTTTATCGAAGCCAGAGCCTTCTTTTTCCATGTATTTCGTCACGTTTAAAATTTCACAAATGATTTCATTTCTTCTCGTCGGCAAGATATTAGCGATATCTTTTTCTTCGTTCAAAAAGATGTGGTTGATCATCCCACCGGGTGAAGTAATTTCTAAACGATCTAAAAATAAATCTATTTCGATGATCGAATCTTCGTAATAATAATTTTTATGAGCGAAAGCATTAACGACACCTTCGAACACTGAACGGAGAGGATAATCTGGTTCAGATTTTCGACCTTCTTCCATTTTTATTTCGACGTAAGAAATATAATTTCTTATCGTCTCCATCACTTCGTCGATACTTTGAAGAATATTTGTTTTGATGTCGAGTAGTTTTTGAAAACTATTATCGCCTTTGCTAAAGCCGAACCATCTCGTCATTTTTAACGCTGTTAAATTACCTTGATAATCATCTTTAAAAAGTAATGCACCTTGCCTTAAATTACCATCTTCATCAAAGAAGCGGTGGGATAGAAGTATTTTATCGTTCAATGGATAACCATTCCTATTTTCAAAAGTAGCGAAAAGATGGCTAAAATCTTCCTTACGATATTTTATCTTCGTTGCACTTACGTCAAATTTATCTTGGTTACTTCTTAAGACGAGATTTACTATTTCTTCTCGATTCGCTGCGCGATTTTGTCCTTCTTCACGTACGTATATGCTAGGGATACCGTGCATCGATAAGACGACCGGTAGTTCTTGACTGGGATGGATGTGAATTTGAATGACGTAGAGATTATGAGCAATTTGATGATAAGAAAAATCATATTTGGGAAGAGGTGCAAGATGAGCTTTGACGTTACGATGAAATAATTGTACTTGTTTATCCACTAAGTCTTTCGTTAGGCCGACGCTTTCTCTTACATCGTTTACCCCAACGTAAATGTCACCGCCCTCCCCATTTGCGAAGCCAGCGACAGCTTTAAGCCAACTTTCGGCTTGAGGACCATCATTTAAAATTTGTTTTAGTTCGATCTTTTTTGTTTCAAAAGGAATATCAAGTTCAAATTTAGATACTGTCATATACTATCTTCCCTCCTATTGCTATTAATATTTTACAAATATTTTTAAGAAAAATCTAGTCTTACTTCTACGAAAACTTCTACGATATTTCAGATTTACTTCTACGATAAGTTCTACGTTAAATTAATAACTTCTAGGAAAACTAGAAGTAGCTTTAAATTCGTAAAATAGTAGTCTTACTCATTCAAATAATTATCATTTTATGTTAAATTAAATATGAAGGAGCGAGTTACTATGACTGCTCGTGAAAGAAAAGTATTAAAAATCATTAAAAAACACCAATTGGAGGTGAGTTTTCATATCGTCGATAATCTTTTCTTATCGATGGATGGAACAGTTGATCATTACTTAGATGGGGTCAAACTATGTTTAGATTTAGCAAAGACTAAACTATTTAAACACGTCATCAATAACTTAAAGGCTTTAGATGTCGAAGAAGAAAAGATTTATAAACCTTCCATCAAAGATGAGAAATTAGAAGGATTAGAATATGATGTCGCTATTATCGGTGGGGGTGTCATCGGGGCGAGCGCCGCGATGCAATTATCCATTTATCCTTTAAAAGTTATCGTCTTAGAAAAAGAAGAAGATATCGCTTTAGAAGCTTCTTCAAGAAATGATGGCTGCATCCATCCTGGCATCGATTTAAAGAAAGATAGTTTAAAACTTTATCACCTAAGACGTTCTTTAAAGATGATTAAACCTCTAAGTGAACAATTAGATTTCGATTATGCGGAAGATGGACAAATGATCGTCTTTTCTAATTGGGCTTACGCTTTCGCGGCTAAGATTTATTTATCGCATAAAGTAAGGAGTAATAATATTCCTGGTTACGTCTTTTTGAAGAAAGAAAAACTTTGGAAGAAAGAACCAAATTTAGATAAGAATTTTAAATATGGTTTCTTCTTTCCTCACTGCGGAGCGGTTTCACCTTACGAGATGAGCATCGCTCTTATGGAATATGCGCATCTAAACGGAGTGGATGTAAGTTTAAATACTTACGTTGAAGGCTTCGATTTTAAAGACGATGAAATTGTAGGAATTAAGACAAATCGCGGGAATTTGAGGGCAAAATTGGTGATAAACGCAAGCGGTGTGTTCGCTGAAGATGTAGCAAAACTTGCGCATGATCACTATTTTTCCATCCATCCGAGGAAAGGAACAGATATCATCTTAGATAAAGATTCTTATCCTCTATTATCGCGTTCTGGGATGACGGCGTTAGATTCTTTAAAAGCGAGGAAGAAATCGCATTCGAAAGGGGGAGGAGTCATTCCTACCGTCGATAAGAACGCTTTAATTGGCCCGAATGCGATCGAAACACCTTATAAAGACGATTATAGCGTCGATAGGGAAGTTTATGAGGCTCTATTTAAAAAATATCAACATTACATGCCAAGTTTAAATAAAGGGATGACTTTAGCCTACTTCACTGGGGTACGCGCCCCAAATTATGAAGAAGATTTCATCGTCGAAAGAGGGCACTTTATCAAAAACATCATCCATGCGGCAGGCATTCAATCCCCCGGTTTAACAAGTGCGCCTTCGATAGGTGTTACCATCAAAGATTTATGTTTAGATTATTTTAATATTCACGAGACGAAAAAAGATTACGTGAAGACGAGGAAAAGAATTCCTTTAATTAAAAATTTGAACGATGAAGAAAAAGAAAAATTAATTAAGAGTGATGCAAGTTACGGAAAGATTTGTTGCAGGTGTGAAGAAATAAGCCTAGGAAGCGTTAAGGAAGCGATTAGACGTTGTTTTGATGTTCCGACCGTTGACGCGATAAAAAAGCGCGTACGCGTGGGAATGGGTAAATGTCAAGGGGGTTTTTGTCGTCCGGAAGTGATGATGGAAATCGCTAAGAGTTTAAAAGTCGATTTAAAAGATGTCATCATTAAAGGCGATAAAGGTAATTTATTAGATATAGGGGGTCACTTAGATGATTAAAAATACATATGATGTCGTCATCATCGGTGGTGGTCCCGCTGGTTTAAGCGCCGCGAGTGCAGCAAGAAAATATTTTAAAGATATTTTAATTATCGAAAGGAAAGAAGCCTTAGGGGGCATCTTACTCCAATGTATCCACGATGGTTTTGGCTTAACGCGTTATAAAGAAGAATTAACTGGACCAGAATACGCTTTTAAAGAAATCGCTAAATTAAAAGAAGATATCGACGTCGCTTTAAATGCGAACGTCTATTATCTTAAGTCTTTAGAAAATGACGATATTGAAATAAAATTTTATGATATGGAAGGCGTGCATCATCTCATCACGCATAAACTTATCTTAGCTAATGGATGTAGAGAAAGAAGCAATAAAGAAATCGCTATTTTAGGCACGAATCCGGCGGGTGTCTATAGTGCGGGTGAAGCACAATATCTTATTAACATCTTAGGTAAACTTCCTGGTAGACGTTGCCTCATCTTAGGAAGCGGTGACATCGGTTTAATCATGGCTAGACGTCTCACTTTAGAAGGGGCGAAAGTTATCGGGGTTTACGAAATAAAAAATACTCCAAGTGGATTAGAAAGAAATATCGTTCAATGTTTAAAAGATTATGATATTCCTTTGCATCTAAGCATGAGCGTCTCTAAAGTGCATGGAAGAAAGAAATTAGAAGCTGTAAGTGTCGTTAAAGTTGATGAAAATATGAAGATGATCGCCTCTAGCGAAGAAAAGATTGCTTGCGATACTTTAATTATTTCTTCGGGCCTTATCCCTATGGCGGATATGACGAAGAAATTAAATGTCTTAAAATCACCTCTTACGAAGGGGCCCATCATCTCACAAAATTATGAGACGAACGTTCCTAACGTCTTCGTTAGCGGGAACGCTCTACACGTCCATAACCTCGTCGATGACGTCTCTTATACGGGCGAAAGAGCGGCTTACTTTGCTTCCTTAAATTTGAAGGAAAGAAAATATATCGATGTCAGCTTCGATAAAAATATTACTTACGTCGTCCCACAAAGAATCGATATTAATAATTTAGAAGATAAAATCGATATCGCTTTTAGAGTGAAAAAAGAATTAGAAGATGTCACTTTAAAAATAAAGATCGATGATGTAATTATCTTCCAAAGAAAATTTATTAAACTTCTTCCACCGGAGATGGTTTTACTTAATGTAAAAATGACGAAGAAAGTATTTGATAAATTACATTTAGAAGTGGAGGAAAATAAAAAAGTATGATCCACCATTTAACTTGTATCGTCTGCCCGAATGGCTGCGCTTTAACTTACGATGATAAATTAGATGAAGTGAAAGGCAATAAGTGCCCTAGAGGGGAAAGTTTTGCTAAAGAAGAAATTTTAGCTCCGAAAAGAAATCTCACTGCCTTAGTGAAAACTATCTATTCAAATCAACCGGTCGTAAGCGTACGTTTAAGTAATAAGATACTTAAAAAAGATATTTTTCAAGCGATGAAAATAATTGATGAAATAATAATCGATCACCCAATGAAATTAGGGGATATCATCATCAAAGACTTTTTAAATTATCAAGACGTCAATCTCATCTTAACTAAAGACGTGAAAGGGGAATAAAATATATGTCAAAACCTTACAAAGATTTCGAGCCAAATTGGTACGAAGGCGATTATAGCGATAAGTCGTATCGTAGCATCTTCCGTTGGGGAGATAAAAATTTTCATAAACATCCGAACGAAAATCTTTATAAAGCCATCAAATCTTACTTCCACATGAGCGATGAAGACTTCAAACATTACGATGGCGATATCGGCTTAGATGAAGTGCATTTTGATGTTCCTAAAAAAATCATCAAAGATGAAGATATCAAATATTTTCAAAAATTATTAGGTAAAGATTACGTAAAAGATGATGATTATTCTAGGCTTTCCGTTTCTTACGGTAAGACGATGTTCGACTTATTAAGATTAAGAAAAAAGATCATCGAAAATATTCCTGACGTCGTCTTATATCCGAATAGCAAAGAAGAAATTGAACAAATCGTCGCTTATTGCGATAAGCATTTAATTCCTATTTACGTCTACGGTGGTGGTTCAAGCGTGACAAGAGGCGTCGAAGCGATGAAGGGCGGCGTCTCTTTAGATATGCGTTTAAGATTTAATAAAGTCGTTTCTTTTAACGAGTTTGATCAAACGATCACCGTCGAAGCGGGTATGAGTGGCCCTAAGCTGGAACATTTATTAAATGATGCGGTCAAACAATTTAGTGCGAAGCGAGCTTATACTTGTGGGCATTTCCCACAATCTTTTGAATATTCGAGTGTGGGTGGTTGGGTCGTCACCCGTGGCGCGGGCCAAAATTCGACGTATTACGGAAAGATTGAAGATTTAGTTTTAGCGCAAGAATACGCGACCCCGATTGGTAACTTTAAAACTTCTAATTATCCAAGGGAAGCCACTGGTCCTTCCATCAATCACATCATGATGGGAAGCGAAGGAGCGTTCGGTGTTTTAACTCACGTCACTTTAAGAATATTTAGATACATGCCAAAAAATCGCAAGAGATTTTCTTTCATGTTAAGAAATTTTGATGAAGCCATTTTGATGGCTAAAGAAATCATGCAATGCGAATGTGGCTTTCCTAGCGTCTTTAGATTAAGCGATGCGGAAGAAACAGATCAAATGCTCATGCTTTATGGAGTGGATCATGGTTTCTTAAATAAAGTTTTAAGTAAACTTGGTTATAAACCACACGAAAGATGTTTATTTTTAGGTTTCACCGAAGGGGAAAAGAAGTTTAGTAAAAACGTCTATAAGAAAGTGAAAAAAATCGCCAAGAAATATCATGGTTTATCTTTGACCGGTAAAGTAACTAAAGCTTGGGAAAAAGGAAGATTTAATGATCCATATTTAAGAGATAGCATGCAAGATTTTGGTATCATGACCGATACACTTGAGTGTAGCGTGAATTGGTCCAATATGGAAAAAGTACATCAAGAAGTGAGGAAGTTTTGTAAATCTAGACCCGATACCGTCTGCATGACTCATATGTCGCACGTCTATCCCCAAGGGGCGAATTTATATTTTATATTTATCGCTAAGATGAACGAATTAGATGATTTCAAGTCTTATCATACGGGCATTCTAGATGCGATAAGAAAGAGTGGCGCGGCGATGAGCCATCATCACGGCATCGGAAAGATGTTTGGGCCATGGCTCGAAGGTTATTTAGGTGAAGCTTCGTTCGGCACAATCAAAGTACTAAAAAATTATTTTGATCCCCATAACATCATGAATCCAGGGGGGACGTTAGGCTTAGATTTAAAAGAGGAGGAGAAAAGATTTAAATGATGAAACATGTCTTTATTTTAAATCCGAAAGCGGGTCCTAAATCACGCGTGGAAGAGATGACTTCTTATATCAAAGAAAATCTTTCTTCTTTAGATTATGAAATTTACGTGACCAAAGCTCCGAAAGATGCGACCTCTTTTAGTAAAAATTATTTAAAAGAACATCCTGATATCGACATTAGATTTTATTCTTTAGGAGGAGATGGAACGTTAAATGAAATCGCTTCCGCTTTAGTGGGCGTTAAGCGGGCTTCGCTCGCCGCTTTTCCTTTAGGAAGTGGAAACGATTTTATCAAAGTTTTCGGTAAAGTCGAAGATTTTAAAGATTTAAAGGAACTGACGACTTCACCGAGTAAAATCATCGATTGTTTGATGTTAGATAATCTTACCTGTGTAAATATCGTTTCTTTTGGCTTCGACGCTTCCGTTCAATTTCAGATGCAAAAATATCGTCGCTTACCTTTGACGGGCGGGAAAAGTGCTTACAATATGGCCGTACTTAACGCTTTCTTATTTAGGATGAAATATCCGATCGAAGTTTACGTCGATAATAAATTATATTTCGATGGATTAGCATTACTTATGGCTGTCGCGAACGGCATCTGTTATGGTGGGGGCTATTTCTGCGCGCCGAAAGCGGAAGTAGACGATGGTCTAATCGATGTTTGCCTCGTTTCAAAAGTTTCTAGATTAAAGATTATGTCTTTAATTAAAGTTTATAAAAATGGGAAGCATCTAGATGAACCTAAATTAGAAAAATATGTGCATTATACAAAAGCAAAAGATGTCTATATTAAGGCGAAAGGTAATAAAACTATTTCTTATCAAATCGATGGGGAACCAGGAAGGATTAAAGAGATGCACATCAAAATATTAAAAGATGCGTTAAATTTCGTCGTTCCCGCACATTTATTAAAAAATGATTAAATATAGAGTGAAGTTTTTGTAAAATTATCTTTAAAGAAACTTCTTACTTAATTTTCTATCAAAAAAGGAGAAAATAAATACCATGAAAATAATCATCTCATCTGAATCTAGCCAAGACTTAGGCGACGCCCTTATTAGGAAGTTTGATATTAAGATCATTCCCTTCCAATTAATCATCGGTTCAAGAACTGGTAAAGACGGTATCGATTTATTCGCGGAAGACATCTTTAAATATTACGATGATACGGGAAATCTCGCTCATACGTCCGCACTTAACGAAGCGGAATATGAACAATATTTTCAAGGTTTATTAAAAGAAGGGGACGCTATTATTCATATCGCCTTAGGTTCAAAAATTTCTAGTTCGTGCTCTAGCGCTTTAAAAGCCGCCGAAAAATTCTCGGGTAATGTGAAAGTTATCGATTCAGAGTCTTTATCGACGGGGATCGGTCTACTTGTCATCTACGCCGCGGAATTAAGGGAACAAGGTAAATCTTTCGAAGAAATTTATGAACTTGTCAGTGCCCGTGTCCCACACGTCCAAGCATCTTTCGTCTTAGAGAAAGTGAATTTCTTGTATAAGGGTGGAAGATGTAGTGCGCTTTCTTATTTAGGGGCAAACATCTTAGGCATCAAACCACAAATCGTCGTAAGAGATGGTCGATGCGTTTCCGGACGTAAATACCGTGGGAAGTTTAATGAAGTTGTCAAAAAATATGTCGAAACGACTTTAGAAGAATTTAATCATCCAGATTATCATATGGTCTTCATCACCTATACGACCGCGGATGATGAAATCGTCAATTGGATCGAAGTGACATTGAAAGCCAAAGGTTTTAAAAATATCTACATTACCAAAGCTGGTGGAACTATCTCTTGTCACTGCGGGGCGCATACGCTAGGAATTTTATATTTTAACGATGGAAAATAAGTTAATTTTTTCGTCAATAAAAATATTACATGCGTGAGACCCACGATACGTATTTTTCTTGTATGATATAAAGCGAAAGGAGCACCATGATATGAAAACAACAAATAGTGCATTACCGAATGGTACATTGTTCATCGCTATGCGTGACGTGAACGTCTATCTTCTTCAAGATGTCGATGCTTTAAATTTACATCACGAAGAATCTGATAGCTTCATCGTCAAGCGTGACGGGCATTACGCACGCGTTAATGACGCTAGTCTAAAAATAGACTGTGACGACGTCGAACGCGCGGCATTTGCTTTGCTTAGTCGTCATAGCATCGAAGCGATGTATCTATACGTTAATGAGCATGAAATCTATGAACTTTCATTAGATGGCATGCACGTTAAGGCAGCTAAGATCACCTTAAAGTAAGGGCGAAAGGTAATAAAAAGGCTAAGGAGGATAAGACCAATTTAGCCTTTTATTTTCCTCGTTTTTCGTTAATATAAAGGTGAAGGAAGAAAAAAATTTAAAAAATAGGGGAAAAGTTGTAAGTACAAAGCTGCTCTATTATGTTAACTATAGATATTTTTCACTATTTTTCATCATGAGCAGTAGTGGTCACCATCAGTTGATAATGAAACTTAAATTCTATGTTGTGAAACATAGTTATTTTTTCACGCTTTAATAACTCATCGATAAACTTACTTATATTTATTTTGTAAGCAGGGGAATCTTAACGTTTTAATTTCCTCATCTATTCATTT
Source organism: uncultured Bacilli bacterium (assembly GCA_944363535.1). Lineage (GTDB taxonomy): Bacteria > Bacillota_I > Bacilli_A > RFN20 > CAG-826 > CALVUG01. The sequence continues at coordinate 3,918 of CALVUG010000015.1, read as the reverse complement.
TCTTTTCATTCTAACACGTACGTATACGCCTAATATGAAAATAAAGGCCCCAAATGAGCGATTTGAGGCACTTTCATCTACTTTTTAATTAATTATTCATAAGTAAAACAAAAGAGTGCTTGCGCACTCAATTGATTAAATAAATAGATAAATGATAATTTTGGAGGTCAATTATCTATTAGTTTCTTGTTTACGACGTCTAATGGAATAGACCACGAGAGCGACGATCGAGGCAAATGCGGTAAGAGCGATGACGACGATGATGATCGTTTGCGAATCGCTTGTAATGCTCGAATAGAAAGCGGGGCTAGAAGCATTTGTTAAAGCATATTGACCTTCCATAGCACTAATCTTATCTTTAACAAGAATAGTATTATTTCTATCACCAGTATAACTTGTATTGCCATTTGCGAAGTCATTAATTGTAGCGGTATCTAAGTCAGTTGCGCCTTCGACGTGCCAAGTTGTTTTTAATGTTTCAATACTAGCAAAGCCATTATCAGCATCATTTTTACAGGTGTAATAAGCTTCGAAGACTTTAGCAAGTTGTTCACCTGTGACTTGTAAGCCATCATTTAATCCACCATTATTAGAATATCGACCCGTAGAGCCTTCAAAATAAAGGTAATAAATATGAGCGTTATTGCCAGTGCTATAGACAGCCCCGCCATTAACTTCCGTGCTTACTTGAAAAGCACCAGTGGTGTTGTTATAAATCTTAAATTGAATATTAGCGCCTAATAAATCAGCTAATTTAACATCGAAGTAAGTTAGCCATTGTTCATTATTTTGGCCGAATCCAACCCATTCAGTTGGAAGAACTTCAGCATCGACACCAGTGGAATTCCAGTAGTGGAGGGTATGTAAGTAACCGTCATCGTAATGACCGCCATTTGAATACCATAGACGAGCATATTCAGTAGTTGGTGCATGAACTGAACCATTTCCGCCCCAAGATCCTCTCCACATATTGCCTTCAGTTTCAGTAATAGTGTAGAGTGGAAGTTGATCAGCTTGCGCATATTTTGCAAAATTTTGTAATTGTAAATCGTTAGTTTTTAAAGACCAATCACCATTTTGGAAAAGAATATTATCCAAAGCATAAGATACTTCGCCAACGTAAAGACCATTTTCATCACGGGTTAAAGTACCGCTCATGGCATAAATTTGATCACCTTCTAAACCGTTAGTGGCGGTGTAGCCATACCAACTAACGGATTCGCCAGTAAATTCGACGCCATCAAATTTGACACCAATTTCACGTGTTCTAGTAACTAAATCATCATCGTACATGAAATCGAGCCATTCACCATAGAACCCACTTGCAGTATCATCAAGATTACCCCAAGCATCGTTATTAATACGATAGATATTATGTTCAGTAATGTTTAAATCAAGAGCGTTATCACCACCTGGCGAACGATTCCACATGGGGGGGGTTAGACCAATTCCAGCTTGAGGCTGCATTCGTATCAGGAGCGAAACGGCCAAAAATAACTTTGGTGGCTGCACTTAAATTAGCAATTTCTGGAGTAGCTAAGATGTTAGTGTTATCTAAGCCTTTGATTGGTTCTAATGGATACCAAGCAGCATTTGTGGTACCGCCATAAATATGAGCAGCAATATCAGCCCCATCCTTAGACCAGTTAGTGCCAGGAATAACATATAATCTAGTAGCATTTGGAGCAGCGATAGTAGGTTCTTCCGCGTCAGCGAAGTTTGCGACTAGCGCTCCACTTGCGATGCTTAGACCAAATACGCCGCATAAGATGGTAGCAAAGATTTTCTTTTTATTCATAGTTAATAGCCTCCCTCTTTTTATGCTTTTAACTATATAAGTATTAACTTATAAATGAATAAATGATATGTCTGATAAACGTTTTATATTATATATAAATCAAATTTTATATGCAATAGTGGGTTATTAGTCTAATCGACTAATAAGTTAATAAAATTAAACATAATTTTTATTCAAATAAGAAAAAAATGTTAAATAACATCACTAATTTAAGGAAGTAGTTATTTATTTTTTAATGGAAATAAATATTGGTTCTACTAAAACCTCTAGCGGCCGAAAGGAGAGAGCCGCTAGGAGAGAAATGATCGTTATTTTTAAATAGTAGGGGAATAAGATTAATAAGACGTTAATGATGGATGAATGATAAGCATTTTTTGATTAATTTTATTATGAACAATAAATCTTTCATCAATCATCATCTTCTCATTAATTGTTATACCTTCCATCAAATTGTTAATAAAAAAAGTAGCGATCCTTGAAAGGGTTAGGACCGCTACTAAAAGAATGAATTTAATTATCTAATTAATTAGTTCTTTTTGGAGTGACGACGTTTCATGCTAATGAAGACGATAGCAGAGACGGAAACGACACTTAATAAGGTAACGACAGCAATGATAATACCATTATCCATGTTGCCGAAAGAGACGCCGAATAACGGAGATTGTGCGTTAGCAGCATTCCATTCAGCATCTAATTTTTGATATTTGGACCAACCATCGATGGAACCAGTGGTACGATTGCCAGTGGCATAATCAGCTTCGGTTGCGAAATCATCGAGCACAAGATCAGTTAAATCGCCTTGTGTACGCCAATGTCCAACGCCTTCTGCATCGGTGTAATTAATCCAAGTTTCTTTTACTCTATCCCAATTTGCATAACCATTATCAGCATCAGGTAAACAGGTGAAGTAACCTTCTAAGACGAGTTTCAAATTAGCGACAGGAACGATACCTTCTTGTTGTTGTAATGAGCCTTTACCAAATTGAGTACCATCATCCCAAAGGTGGAAAATTTCAGCGTTATCGCCAGCGACGTAGACGTTAGCTTCGCCACCTTCACGTGAATCGTTGAATGTTTGAGCGTGAACACCAGCAGAATCATGACGAATGAATTGCATGTGAGCATCACGTAAGTCAGCTTTTGGAACATCGTAATAAGCTAACCAATGTTCTGCTTCATTAATTTTTGTCATTGGAGTGTATCCAGCAGGTAAGGTTTTAGCATCGACGCCATCTTTCCAGTAGTGGAGCATGAGATAACCTTGTTCGTGAGCTGCTAAGCCACGATCGACCCAAATGCGAAGCATATCGCTAGTGTAAGGTTGAGCAATTTTATTCCAACCGCCACCTACGATCCCACCTTTAGCGTTGATAGTTAAGGTGTATTCGTGAGTAGCGTCTAAACCCATCCACGCACTATTGCCGGTTTGTGTGCCGCCATTACCAGTATTGATGATGAATTTATCGTGTAAATACGCTTCACCACTTCCTTCTTCTACCGTTGGTAATGTGAATGTGTAACGACCATCTTCACGCTTTTCACTTAATAGACCTTCAATCGGTTCACCGGGCCAATCGGTACTGGTACCATCATTCCAGTGATGGACGTTTAATGTTGGGATGATATCTTCATCAGTCGTTTCGCCTTCGTGGACGATTCTTAAAAGAACTTCGCCATTTGCGAGTGTTTCACCTGCCGCAGCGCCGACAGATTTTGCGTCTTTAGCGGGTATTAAAGCACCTGCAATTGCACCGACGGCTAAAGCAGCACCGACGAAGCTAAAGACTATTTTTTTGATTTTCATACGATAAAGTTCCTCCTTTCAAAAAAAGAAATTTGTTTTTCAAAAATGTAATTTTGAACAAGACGTATGAATGTTCATCTATGGAACAAATTATATCAATAGTGTTAATTAAATTCAAAGAATTTTTATTTATATTATATATAATATAAAAGAGGAGGTTTTTGCCTCCTCCCGTTTTCCGTAGCAACACAAGAATTTTTCCGTAGGTGTTTATTAAATAATGTATAAGAAAGATGCTTTGCATCTTTTTTTAATATTTTCTTTGTCAAATATCTTTTAAAAAATATTTATTATATATTGTGTTGTCGTGTGTTGT
>CALVUG010000014.1 GCA_944363535.1 uncultured Bacilli bacterium | reverse complement strand
AATTAGATAGTAAAATATTTTATTTCTCTCTTTATACTTACATTTAAATCTATTAAACTATAAGCATGTCGAACAAGTTTAAACTACCGTACGCTCACGCGACTAATATATATGACATCGATCCTAACTTTTTTAAGAAAGAAGGCATCAAAGTTCTCCTTTGTGATTTAGATAATACACTTGATTCATATAAAGCTTTACTTCCGCGCAAAGAAGCGCAAGATTTAAAAGATCAATTGGATGAATTAGGTATCAAGTTAGTCATCATTTCTAACAACCGTCCGAAGCGAGTGGAACCTTACGCAAAAGCGCTCGGAGTCACCTACATTCCTAAGGCAGGTAAACCATTTAAAAAAAAGATTAGTCGTTTTCTAAAAGAAAACTGCTATAATTTAGATGAAGTGATGCTCATCGGTGATCAACTGCTCACCGACATCAAATGTGCCTCTCGCCTCAAAATTAAGTCCATTCTTCTTGAAAAATTAGTGGAAGAAGATCAATGGACGACAAGAATTAATCGTCTCTTCGATAGGCCCTTAAGAAGAAGGCTAAGAAGAAAAAATGCACTAGTGGATTGGAGAAAACGCTATGAGCACAGTTAAAAGAGTTAAACAATGCGCCGGCTGCGGTTCGATTTTACAATCGGTCGATTCTAGCGCGAACGGTTACGTGAGCCAAGAAGTCTTAGATAAGACTGATAATCGTGTTTTGTTTTGTAACGAATGTTACGAACATTATAAAAATAACTACGTCGCCCAAGAGCCGACCTTAAATGAAGAATTTCTTACTTTATTAGATGATGCGATCGCTAAGAAAGCTCTCATCGTCTACATCCTCGATCTATTTTCTTTCGAGGCATCGTTTGTTCGACAAATCGATGAATACTTACGTCCTTTGGACGTCATCATCGTCGGTAACAAAGTTGATATCTTCCCAGATAAGACAAATTATGATGAATTAAAAGAATATGTCGCACACCGCGCAAGAATCGCTTCTTTAAACGTCAAGGATATCGTCTTAGTGGACATGCATAAGAAGGAGACGATCGATAAGATGTTCGATGTCATCAACACTAATAGGAAAGGCAAAGACGTCTACGTCTTAGGCGCTAAATCTTCCGGTAAGACGACGCTTATTAATGCTTTCTTAAAGAACTTTAAAAACGATACGAAGCAGTTGATTGAAACTTCGCCTTATCCTGGCACTTCTTTAAGAACGATTAAAATTCCATTAGATGATACTTCTAGTATCTATGAACCACCTGGATTTAGCATCGATAATTCCATCATCTCGAAAGTAGAGCCAAGCGTCCAACGCTTCCTCGTGCCAAAAAAAGAAATTGAAGTACATAAATTTAACTTACATCCAGGTCAATCGATCTTCATCGCTGGTCTAGCCAGAATCGATTTAATTGGTGGTCCTAAAACGAACTTCAAACTTTACGTGAGCGATCAAATCGAAGTTAAAAAGAAATCTAGCAGTGACCTCGATAAGAAATTTATTGAATATATCGAAGAGAAGAGACTCTTCCCAGTGAGTGAACATCTAAGGAAGAAATCTGATTTTGACGTCTATGACGTCGATGTAGAAGAAAGTGGCCTTAGAGACCTTGGTATCCAAGGCTTAGGTTGGATATCTTTCAGCGGTGAAAAACAAAAATTACGTTTCATTGTGCCAAAGAAAGTTTCCATCTATTCGACGAGAGCAAAAGTCCAATGATCGATAACGCAAAGAAAAGAAAATTGAAAGGCTTAGCGAGCCTAGATAAAACAAATTATCAAATTGGTAAACAAGGTTTAACCTCGACTGCTTTAGCGATGTTAGATAACGCTTTGAGTGCACGTGAACTCATCAAAGTGAGCGTGAATAAAAGCATGCACGATGATATCGTCCCATTCATGCTCGACTTAAGCGCTAAATTACACGCAGAAATAATCGAAAAGAAAGGTTTTACGATCGTCTTATATCGGAAGAATCCTAAAAAAGACATTTTAAAATTATAATTTTATGGCAAATATTATCATCTTCGGTGGCTCATTTGATCCCGTTCATAACGGTCATTTAAAAATAGCGTTAGAAGCTTATGAACATCTCGGCGGAAAAGTGGTGTTCGTGCCTTCAAAACATCCGAGATGGAAAGAACCTACAGCTCAGGCTGAACATCGCTTAAAAATGCTTAAAATCGCGATTAAACCCTATTCTAGCTTCTTCCAAGTCGACGATTTGGAGATGAACGCTACTAAAAACCCCAATTATACGATCGATACGTTAAGAATTTTTAAGGAAAGATATCCGAACGATAATCTTTACCTTTTAATTGGCGAAGACCAAGTGAATAAATTTCACGGATGGAAAGATCCAGATGAAATTATCGCTTTAGCGAAAGTCATCTACTATGGAAGAAATGATTCTTCGCATACGCACGTCGAAGAAAACGTAAGAAAATATCAGATGGAACATCTAGAAGGGGAACTTTCCAATACGAGTAGCACGGATATTCGTGAGATGCGTTCAGTCGACTTACCGCTTTTCGTTCTTAAATATATCTTAGATCACGACTTATATTTTTCTAAATTAGTGCACAAGTACTATTCTTATGAACGTTATAGACACGTTTGCTCTAGTGCCTTGACGGCTTGTTTGATCGCGATGATGAACGAAGACGTCCACATCGATTATTATAAAGCGTTCGTCGCTTCTTATCTTCATGACCTAGGAAAAGAAGTGAAGAGTAGTGTGCAAGAAGAAATAATGATGACTAAATTCTATGAATTTAATGATATTCCGTCTTACGCCTGGCACCAATTCGTCGGACGCTATTTAGCGATGAAGGATTTTTATATCGATGATAAAGATATCTTAAACGCCATCGAATATCATTGTACCGGTAGGGCGAATATGTCCTTACTTGAAAAGGTCGTTTACTGCGCTGATAAGGTCGAACCGACGAGAGATTACGATACGCGTGAGATGCTCGATGTATGTAATCGTAATATCGAAGAAGGATTTTTATTCGTCTTAAATGAAAATAAGAAACATATCGAATCGAAGAAGAATAAAGGTGCGATCAATCGTCTTAGCGAAGAATGTTTTGCTTATTATTTAAAGTAAGATAAGAAAATAAGAAGGCTTTAAGGTAAAAGCTCTCTTTTTTTCAAATATATATAACTTCGCATAATGTCCATTATGTTAACCATATATCTAAAAAATTAAGTCCTATGCTTGATAGAACCTAATTTATTTAATTATTTTACGTATTTTTTACGTATGAAATTTAGAGACTTTTCCACAATATTTAGATATTCATCTTTATACAAAAATATACTAAATATCTACTAATGACTTTTGCCCTATTATTGCTTATCGTCTTGATTTAACGTCTCTAAACTTAAATTATCGACGTACATCGCCTTGACGGCTTTGATGATTTTTTCCATCTGAGCATCGCTTAATCTTAGTACTTGATCTTGATGATTTGACTCGTTGATGATCATCGTCGCATATAGACGCATCTTATCTAAACTTCTAATTTGATTGATGACCGCTAAAGTTTGATGAGTCGTTCTAATTTGTGGGATGAATCCTAATTCAACATCGCTTTTTGGATGCGCGCCGTACTTATCGCTCTTCAATGGACAAACGATCACTAACGGATTAAATTCATCGGAATCTTTTAAGACGACCCCATAATGACGGTTAGAAAATTCCGCATTGACGTTAACGCCCCAATCGAATTCATAAATTTCTCCACGCTTCATGTTGAGCTTCAATCGGTATTTGGTCGCAAACGTAGCGTATTCTAATTGCCGTTTGACCCATTCGAGCTGCATCCGCATATTTTTTAGACGGATGATGTTATTGTTCTCCCTTTCTTCTTGGCTGAAAGGATGGCCTTGTGTGACATTTTCTTTTTCTGCATGTTCCATATGCTTTTTCCTCCAAAATAAAAAAATGTATTTATATCATAAAGGAAAAAATGAAAAGTCAACACGAGACTTAATTTTGTTTTAAAGCGTATTTTTTTGCGATGTATTTCTTTAAGAAATAAAGTCCGACATCGATGATTATGGTTAACATAATCGCTACGATTGCGATTGCATAGATTCCCGCATAATTTGCGTCCTGTTGGTAAACTTTGATCAAATTGCCAAGCCCCGGCAAAGTATTACTCGCCCCCATGAGCTCCGCCATCATCGTCACTTTTAAGCCGAGTCCGACCGTCTGAGTAATCGATAAGGCAATGTAAGGAAAAGATAATGGTAATAAGACTTTAAAGACGCTTCTTGGATGCCTAATATTTCCTTCGATTCTTAATGATTTAATGATGTTTTCGTCAATATTACTTATACCTTCATAAAATGCTTGATAGATGATAGGAAATAACACTAAGGAAGAGATGATGTAAGGCGAAAGTCTATCGTTAACTAAGATGACGATGATGACTAAAAAGATGATCGTTGGATAAACTCTTAAGACGCTAATAAGTGGATAAAGGAAGGCTCCTAAGGGCTTAAATAAGGCGGAAAGCGTTCCAAATAAGCCCCCTAAAATGAAACATATTAACAATGTTAATATTACTCTTAATAAAGTATAACCTAACGAAGTATAAAAGAAAGGATTAGAAAAAAGAGGACCAAGCGCGTTAAATGTCGCAGTTGGTCCTGGCAATACGCCAGAATTAGCAAGGTAGGCGAAGAGCCACCATAGGAAGAAGATGAAGGCAATACCTAAAAGGATGAAAATAATCTTTTGATATTTTTTTAAAGATTTCATCCCCTTCATCAACTATTTTCCTTTATAAGATGAGCGATGGATCGACCGTTGGTTGACCTAAGATAGTTAAGAATTCATTGATGTCGATAGCATCACGCTCGCTAGCGCGAACGAGTCCGAAACGATTTTGGCCGTTTTGTTGTAAGGCGTAGACGACATTTGCGTTATAACCAAATTTCATTCTCACCGCTTCTTGATCATATTGATTTAGATAATCTCTAACGACTTCAGGATTGTCGATAGCGTTATCGATATTAACATCGATAAATGATAAATATTCATCAATTTCTTCTTGGTGGTCTTCATAGAAGCCTTCGTAACGGACGAATAAGCCCGCTTGTGGCATGCCGGGCATACCAGTTTTCGTTTCGACTTCTTCTTTGATGTTAGCGACGATGCTCACTCTACCATAAGTATTGGCCGCCGTATCATTCATTGCGCTCGTAAGCGAAGGTTCAGCAATGAAGACGAAGTCAACTTCGTTACCTTGATAAAGACCGTCTTTAAGGACGCTTGCGGCATCCGCGGTCGCCGAAACGTAAGCATCGACGGGTGCGTCAGGATAAAGATAATCGTAAACGATATCAGGAATTAAGCCTTGACCGAAGCTTACGATGTAATCGCTTTCGCTTGGAATAGCACCTTCTTCTTTATCGATGCCCGCTAAGAAATAATTTCCACCAGTAAGAAGACCATAAAGTTTAAAATTAGCGTCGTTATTTTGAATGGCTCTTAAACCATTGATGGAATCGAAGATGACGTAATTAAAATTGTTACCTAAAAGTTCAGCGGAGACGAGTTGTGGATTAGATTTCGTCTGATAGTTAGTGTCGTCTTCAAATAACGTATATAAGGCTAAAGAAGGCGCACCAGAGGGTGAGACGAAATTATGCACTAAGTCGCTTTGCGTTGGATTAGGATCACAAGCCGCTAGAAGTAAAGCGCTCGCTAAAAGAGTAAAAGTTAATTTCTTGTTCATAAATCTATTATTATTCCTCCAATATTTCTTCGATTGGCGAACCGATTAAAGTTTTAGTCGAAGGCAAACCGAAGTTCTTTAGGATCGTTTGGCCGATGTCAGCAAAGCTCTTACGGTCGCTTAGATGACGTCCTTTTTCAAACGATTTACTATAAATTAGTAATGGAACCATCTCTCGCGTATGGTCAGTGCCATGCCACGTCGGATCGTTACCGTGATCTGCCGTCACCATGAGGACATCATCTTCTTTTAAGACGTCCATCAATTGTTTTAAACGAATATCGAAGGATTCGATACAATTACCGTAACCGATTGGATTACGACGATGGCCGTATTCGCTATCGAATTCGACGAGGTTAACAAAGCATAGACCTTCTTTAAATTCATCACCTTTCGCAATAGCGATCGTCTTATCCATTCCGTCTTCATTTGAAGTCGTCTTAACCGTCGTGGTCGCTCCTTGACCATCGAAAATATCGTAAATCTTTCCGACGCAAGAGACGTCGTAATGATTTTCTTTTAAGATGTCCATGACCGTTTTTTCTGAAGGCGCTAAAGCGAGATCATGACGATTAGACGTCCTTTTGAACTCACCAGGCTTACGTCCGACGTAAGGACGGGCGATGACTCGTCCGACTAAGTATTCGGGCCTTAGACATATCTTACGAGCGATTTCGCAGCAACGATATAGTTCATCTAAGCCAGTCACTTCTTCGCTTGCGGCAATTTGTAAGACGCTATCCGCAGAAGTGTAGACAATTAAAGAATTATCTCTAATTTGTTCTTCGCCTAATTCTTCGATAATTTGGGTACCGCTTGCAGCTTTGTTACCGATGATCTTATGACCAGTTTCTCTTTCTAGTTCATCGATGAGGGCTTGTGGAAATCCAGTATCGGTAAAAGTCTTAAATGGTTTCGTAGTATAAATACCCATCATCTCCCAGTGGCCAGTCATCGTATCCTTACCGTTAGACATCTCGTGTAATCTTAAAGAATAAGATTGAGGATGAATAAACTTTTCCACACCTTTAATGTCCGCTAGATCTTTGATGCCTAAAGAAGCAAGAGTAGGAATATTTAAGCCATTTTTTACTTCGGAGATGTGAACGAAGGTATTAGCACCTGCATCGCCGAACTTATCAGCGTCTTCCATCGCTCCGATGCCGAGCGAATCCATGACGATGAGGAAGAATCTTCTATGTCTTTGTTCCATATGATTAACTAGTTCCTTTCTAACTTTCGCTTTTATCATAGAATAAAAATGCTCTAGATACAAATTTAATGCTTACTTATTTTTTAAGGTAAGTATCGTATGCGCTTAAAATGCGCGAAGTCGTGACGTGCGTATAAATTTCGGTCGTAGCAATCTTAGAGTGACCGAGCATCTCTTGCACCGCTCTAAGTTCCGCGCCATTATTGAGCATGTGGGTAGCGAAACTATGCCTTAACGTATGCGGAGAAATATTTTTTTCGATGCCAGCTTTCAAAGCATATTTTTTGATGCGTAAAAAGAAGAATTGTCGCGACAAAGGTTTGCCGTAGCGATTTAAGAAAATGTAAGGGCTACGACGCCCAGGATTATGAATTCTAATTTCGGAAAGATATTTATTTAATGCGTTCAAAGCGTAATCACCGACGGGAATAATTCTTTCTTTATCGCCTTTACCGATGACTGTGATGTATCCTTTTTTTATGTTAACCGAAGACAAGCTTAAATGGACGAGTTCAGAGACACGTAAGCCAGTACCATACATGATTTCTAGCATCGCTTGGTCTCTAATTCCATCTGGCGATTTTTTACTTGGAGCCGCAAGTAAACGTTCGACTTCATCGTAAGTTAAAAAAGTTGGAAGTTTTTTTATCTTGCGTGGCGGATCAATTTTTGGGATGTCGAAATTGATGATCTTTTCGCGCATTAAGAATAGGTAAAAGCGACGCGTAGAAGAAAGTCTTCTTGCAATCGTCGAAGGTTTGAGCCCATCGCTAGCCTGTTTACGCATGTAATCAGTTAAATCAGAAATTAAAAGGTCATCACTCGTCACTTTTGCGGCCCCAAAATAAGCAAAAAAGTGCATGATATCGCTCACGTAGGAATCGATTGTGTTTTTCGCTAGGCCACGTTCAACTCTTAGATATTGGACGTATTTATCGATACATTCTTTAATTTCCATGGTTCTTTTTTTCCTCCTTTTCTTTGAGTAATTCGCCCGCTCTTTTTAAGATCGGTTTATCCATCTTACGATTTAGTTCGTTGATGAGTAATCTTACTTCGTTTTCTTTTTCGTGTTCTTGATAATCAAATAGAGACATTTGCACGCTCATGTCGCGTGGAGAAATGAGATTTTGTAAAGTGACGCCCACGAGACGAATTAAACTCTCATCGTAATTTTTTTCGAATAGTTGCATCGCACGATTGAAGATGACTCTTTCATCGTTCGTCGGTTTATTAAAAGTAATACTTTTATTGATGACTTTAAAATCAGTTTTCTTCATGACGATTTGTACCGTCTTACCTAACTTATCTTCTTTCTTTGCTCTTTGACTTACTTCCTTCGACAATTTAAGGAACATATCTTCGATTTCGTTTTCATCGTTCGTATCGTGCATGAAAGTGATGCTATGGCCGATCGATTTAGGATCGCTTGGTTCCGCGTTAATTTCATCATCACCTTCGCCGTTAAGCCATTCTTTCACCGTGTAATAAAATTTACCAAGATGATTTTTGATAACGTTATCGTCTTCATTTACTCTTTTCGCTAAATAACCAATAGTCGTTATACCTAAAGCTTTTAGTTTAGGCGCGCTTTTTTTACCGATACCATACATAGAGTCGATGGGTAAAGGATAAAGTAAGCGCGGAATATCTTCTTTAAAGATGAAAGTTAAACCGGATGGCTTTTTATAATCGCTTCCCATCTTGGCTAAAAATTTTGATGGTCCAACGCCGATAGAAAAAGTTAAACCTAGTTCTTTTTGGATGTTATCTTGCATTCTTTTAAGATATTTATGAGGATCAACATCATTTAAGACGTCACTCATGTCCGCAAAACATTCGTCCACACTTGCCACTTCAATCTTTTGAGTGTAACGTCTAATCGCATCAAAAAACTTCTTCGATAAAGCGTGATAATAAGCAAAATCTTCTTTACGGATAATTAATTGTGGGCATTTTTGTAAAGCCATGAAGGTGGGCATTCCGCTTTTTACCCCAAATTTCCTTGCTTCATAAGTACAAGTTGAAATGATACCGGATCGGCCGTTACGTCCGATGGCGAGCGGTAAACCTTTCAAGCTTGGATTTCTTAAAATTTCCGCATTTGCGAAGAAAGCATTTAAATCGATGTGGACGATAAATTTCATATTTATATGATAAAAAATTTTTCTGAATTAAACAACTATTATGTTAACCAAATACGTAAAAAATATTTTAGATGTTTTTCTTGATAGCGTCTATGACGTCATCGACGCTTACGTGTGCGTCTTTTTCTTGTTCGGCAATCGAGCCACGTTCAATGTAACCTTTAGGAATGCTTAATTCGACAATTTTATTTTTGTAAGGAAGTTTAGAAAGTTCATAGATGATTTCATCGACTAAGCCGATTCTTGTCGAATATGCATCATGAATGATGATCGTTTCATGATTCTTAGCAATCTTTTCTAATAATTTGACATCAATTGGCTTTTGATAAATAGCGTCATAGACATCGATATCGATATTATCTGAAGATAATCTATCCATGATCTTATTTAAGATTGGTCCATAACTTATAAGAGCGATTTTATGATTATTTTCTTTTAAAGTTAACCAATCGCCAATCTTTAACGAAGAATAATCTAATTCCTTTTCATCTTCTTTTAAATAATCTCTTGGGATACGGATGACGTGCACGTCTTTTTCTTCTTCACTCGCATTTTGAAAAATTTGTCTAGCCATCCCTTTATCTCTGGCCATAGAAACACTAACGTAAGGTAAAGCAAAAAATATAGCGTTATCAAAGTAACCTTGATGCGTCTTACCATCCGCTCCAACGAGACCCGCTCTTTCAATCGTTAAGATAACTTTTAATCTTTGCCTTGCTAAATCGGTAACTAGTTGATCGACCGCACGTAAAAAGAAAGTTGAATAGATGGAGACGATAGGTAACTTATTAGCTAAAGCTAAACCTTCCGCGAAAGATAAGGCGTGTTCTTCGCTAATACCGACATCGTAAAAACGATTTGAGAAATCTTTTGCCACCGCCATAAGGTTTGCGCCCACTGGTGTCGCGGGAGTAATTAAATAAGCGTTTTCGTTCGTTCTAATCGTTTCATAAATTAATTCACCGTAGACGTGCGAATAAGAAACGTAACCTTGATGCATATTTTTAGGTTCACCCGTTTCGACGTGAAATGGACTTGCCCCATGCCAATAACCTTCTTTATCCACCATTGCCTTATCGTAACCAAATCCTTTACGCGTCTTCGCGTGTATTAAGACAGGTCTAGTCGACTTCTTGGCTCTTTTGATACATTTTTCGATGAGGCGGATATCGTGTCCGTCAATGGGACCGATGTAAGTAAAACCTAAATTATCGAATAAGGTCGTCGGAACGAGCCATCTTTTAATGACGTTTTTCGTATGGATGCTACGTAGATAAATTTTCTTACCTAGTCTCGTTTTATTAAGTAATTTACGGTAAGCACTTTTCGTCTCTAGATAAGCGCTGGAGGTAGAAATTTTTGAAAAGAATTTACCAAGTCCTCCAACGGTCGGAGTTATGGACATCCCATTATCGTTTAAAACGATAATTAAAGGTAAATTAAAATGACCGGTAAAATTAAGCCCTTCGAAAGCGACACCATTTAGTAAAGAAGAATCACCAATTAAAGTGACGATGTAAGGTTTATCTTCTTCATCTTTTTTAGCGATGGCTAAACCATCCGCGACGGAAATCGAAGTCGAAGAATGACCGGATTCGAAGATGTCGTAAGGTGATTCATTTCGTTCGATGAAACCAGAAACGCCTTTACGTGTACGTATATTCTTTAAACTACGACCAGTTAAAATCTTATGAGCGTAGCATTGGTGACCGACATCGAAGAGCAAAAGATCTTTTTTAAAATCGAAGCTACGATGTAAGGCGATAGTTAAATCGACGACACCTAGATTAGAAGAGAGATGACCGCCTGATTCGCTCACATTTGCGATGATATCTTTTCTTATATCGCTCGCTAAAACTTCGAGTTCATCGTAACTTAAATCTTTTAAAAATTCCGGTGATTCAATTTGCTCTAAAGGATAATGTTCGATTTTTTTCTTTTTAGACATATCTACTAATATTTTACTAAATTATCACTAATCGATGTAATCTTCCGTCGTATTATCATCTTTGACGATTTTCGCTAATTTGCTTTCCGCTTCGCTTAAACGCTTCTCTAAATCTTTGATAATTTGCATCCCTTCTTCGAAGATGGCTAAAGATTTTTCTAATGGTAAAGTTTCATTTTCGACAGTCGTCACTATCTCATCTAATTTCTTTAAACTTTCTTCGATCGATAAACTTTCTTTTTCAGCCATAATCTTATTCCTTTCTAACTACTTCGCTTATGAGTGTGCCATCTTTTAAAGTGATGCGTAATGTATCTTTCATTTTAACATTTTTTACGCTCGTGATGAGCGAATCTTTACTTTCGACGATAGCGAATCCTCTTTTTAAGACTTGCTTAGGGTGACTTGCTTCTAATCTTAAACGATAATTATTTAAAGTCGTCTTGATTTTATCTAAACGGTAATGCATCAAATTAACGATCGTAGTTTTGAGGTTATCTAGCTTCGCTAAGGTTTTAACGTACATACTTTCAGGAGCCTTAAAAAAGTCTAAGTTCTTATAAGAAGATATTTGATATTTGAGTTTTAAGATACGGTTTTGAATATTCTTCGTTAATAAATTTCTTTTCTGATCTAAATCAAATAGGATATCTTCTTTATCTGGAACAGCCTTTTCTGCGGCCGCGGTCGGAGTGGAAACTCTCACATCACTTACTAAATCTAACAAAGATAAATCAATTTCATGTCCGACAGCGGAAATGAGAGGAATATTTCTTTTAGCGGCAAATCTTACTAAGGCTTCGTCGTTAAACGCATCTAAATCTTCGCTCGAACCGCCACCTCTTGCGACGATGATGGTGTCGATTTGAGGTAAGAAATGGTAGGCTTTATCTAAAGCTTTAATTAGCGACTTAGGCGCGTCTTCGCCTTGGACGAGGCTTGGGAAAACGTAGATATCGACGAGAGGATAACGCCTATTAATATTAAATATTAAATCTTTTAACGCTGCACTTTTTGGGGCGCATATTAAAGCGATGTTAGAAGGAATTTCTTTAATTTTCATCTTCTTACTTTCATCGAATAAGCCTTCTATGAAAAGTTTACGTTTCAAGGCTTCTAAAGCTTGAAGTTTTTTTCCTGCACCCACTTCTTCCATCTGGTGGACGACGATTTGATAGATGCCCGTTTTTAAATAGACTCTTACGTCACCCTGGACGATTACTTCATCTCCATCTTTAGGTAAGAAGTTAAGTTTCGTGTTATCGTAACTAAACATGACAGCTTTAATTAAAGCTTGTTCATCTTTCAAAGAAAAATACATGTGCTTACCGTGACTAAAAGAAAAATTAGATATTTCTCCTTTAAGTAAGACGTTAGAAAAATAAGGATTAGCCTCGATATTTTCTTTGATGAAAGAAGAAATTTCGAAGACGCTAAAGATGTGTTTACCTTCAATCTTCATCATAAGACCTTATCTAAAATCGCATTGATGAAGCGATAATCGTTAGGACTAAGATAGCGTTTCGCTAATTTGACTGCATTATCGATGACGACTTCTTTACTAAAATTAGAAAGATATTTTATCTTGGCGACGCTCGCTAAGAAAATTGCTCTTGTCAGTAAAGGTAGCCTTTCGTAACGCCACTTGATGAGAAATGGGCTAATGATAGCCTTGATATCTTCTTCGTGGAGGAGAGCTTTGATGACGCATTCTTTGATGAATGGATCAACTTCATCATATTTTCCTCCGACGATATTTTCGATGACTTCTTTTACGTCGTAAGGCACAGCAAATTTATCGAAAAGAAGAACATCATAAATGATGAATAAGATGGAACTATGAGCTTTATTTCTCGAGGAAATCGTATTTGTGTTGTTCATCTTGTTCTTCTTCTCCTTCCCTGATTATTTTTCCTTTTACTACTTTAATGTTTTTGAAACGTTTTTCAATAGAAATGACGTTGTAATATGAATATAGACATAAAAATGCGAAGAGTAAAATGACGATGTGACAAAACATCGCGACGCAGTAATTGGCAAAGCCCGTATCTAAAAATGAGAAGATGGAGACGATAGAATCGATGAAATAAAAGACGAAGGAGATGATGATCCAAACGATATTTACTTTCATCGAAAAGGAAGCAAAGACGATGAGTAATGCGCTGAAGATGGCAGCGATTAAGATAATTAATATATTCCCCGCGACCGCATCAGGAACGTGAGTTTGCACTACTAAAAATAAATAATGGGCTGTACCTAAACATAAAGAATAGCCCCCACCGAAACCACTTTGATTGCTATTAGCGAGCATCATAAGGCCAAAGATCGCTCCGCAAAGATTTAAAATAGCCGCCCAGATCATGATCTTCGAAGATTTTTGGAAGAGGCGAACTGCGCGGTTATGAAGAGTTGAATACGTTTTAGGTTTCTTCGCTATTTTCATCAAATTAATGAAGTAATTTTGACGTTTACAGCGAATGGGACGATGTCTGCCATCGTCGTGATGAGACGGGCGACGTTCGCTTGCAAGTCTTCTGAAACGAGTTTGACGTCGCTATCTTTCGACATCTTGACATTCAATGTAATCGTCAATTGATTGTTATGGATGGAACTAGTGATTGGCTTATCTAAAGTAAGTTTAGCATCTTTATGCGTGTTCACTACTCTTTGGATAGCGCGACCCGCTAGTTGAGAAAAAGTGAAGCTAGAAATACCTAAACTTCCCCCTTGTGCGTAATTGTCGACGTAAAGATAATTAGCCATAAATTTTTCCTCTCGTATATGTATTATAAATTAAATTTTCAAAGCTTTCTTAATTAATTTTACTAAGCGTTCACTCGTGAAGCCGAATTTAGCGATGACTTCTTTTGCTGGTGCACTCGCCCCGAAGTCATCTAGACCCATCTGATATTTAGCCCACTTTGCCCAGCCGAAGGTCGAAAGCATCTCGCAAGAGATACGTTTATCATAACTTGTTCCTAAGACTTCTTTTTGATAACTTTCTTCTTGTCTAGCAAACACTTCTAAAGAAGGCAAGGAAATGACTCTAACGTAAATCTTTTCCGCTTCTAAAATCTTTTGAGCTTCGATTGCTAAAGAAACTTCGCTCCCGGTCGCTAAGACGCTAAACATCAAAGGTCCATTTTCTTTACTTACGATGTAGCCACCTTTTTTCACATTTTCATAACTCGATGCTTCTAACTTTGTTAGATTTTGTCTAGATAAGATAAGACACGACGGATGAGTGGTATTTTTTAAAGCGAGTAACCACGAAGCATAAGTTTCCATCTCGTCCGCTGGACGATAGACGTCGACGTGCGGAATGCTACGTAACATCGCTAGTTGTTCGATCGGTTGATGGGTTGGACCATCTTCACCGACGGCGATAGAATCGTGCGAGAATAGATAGATAGCTGGTAATTTAGAAAGGCTAGCGATACGAATCGCGGGTTTTAAATAATCAGCGAACACTAAGAAACAACCACCATAACTTCTTAATCCACCATGTAATAAGATACCGTTATTGATTGCCGCCATAGCGAATTCACGGATACCGTAGTTGATATTGACTCCTTCTAAACAAGTAGGAGAATAAGTTTCTTTATCTTTTAACGAAGTCATGACCGAATGAGCGACGTCCGCGCTTCCCCCAAAAAGATTAGGGACGATGTTCACTAACCAGTTGAGAGCGTTCCCACTCGCCACACGGGTTGAAACACTATCTTTTTTTTCTAAAGAAATTTCTTCTGGTAGATAAGCGCTTACATCATTTTCCATCGTCTTTTTGATCACTTCATATTCTTGTTCATGCACTCTTTCGTACCACTTTAAAGTATCTTCATATTTTTGGTAAGCTTTTTCACCTTTTTCGATGACGCTTTTCTTAAATAAGTCATAGACTTCTTCTGGTACGGCGAAGTTTGGATAATCGTAACCATAGGATTTTTTCGCCGCTTGACCATCTTCTTCCCCTAAAGGTGAACCGTGGACTTTATTCGTCCCTTGTAATTTAGAACCAAAGCCGATGATCGTATGGACGATAATTAATGTCGGTTTACTGACGCTTAATTTGGCGCTATTAAGGGCTTTATCGATAGAGTCGATATCATTTCCGTCCTTTACCTCTAAAACGTCCCAGTTCGCGCTTAAGAAGCGATATTTCGCGTTTTCGCTATTGGATAGATTAAGTCCACCATCTAATGTGACATCATTCGCATCATAAATTAAGATGAGGTTATTAAGTTTATTATGGCCAGCAAAAGAAATAGCTTCTTGGGAGATGCCTTCTTCTAAGCAACCATCACCGCATAAACAATAAACTTTATGGTCAAATAATTTATCACCATCTGGATATAAGGCACTTAAATGCTTACTTGCAAGCGCCATCCCGACGGCTTGAGCGATACCTTGACCTAAAGGTCCAGTCGTCGCATCCACCCCAATTGTGTGACCGTATTCTGGGTGACCCGGCGTCAAAGAATCGATTTGACGGAAGGCTTTTAAATCATCCATCGTCAAGCCATAACCTGCAAGATGAAGTAAAGCGTAAAGTAAACTAGAAGCATGTCCTGCACTTAAGACGAAACGATCTCTTTTCATCCAATGAGGATGTTTTGGATCGATGTTTAAATGATTTAAAAATAAAGTCGTTAGGACAGGTGCACTTCCTAAAGCCATGCCTGGATGACCGCTTTTAGCTTTATTAATTTCATCGATACATAAAGCTCTTACGGCCGCGATAGCGAGATTTTCTTGTTTCTTTCTGGCAGGTGTTTTCATATTCATTTGCTCCTTTTAGTATAAATTTAGTAATAATTTAGTTATTTTCGTAATCGGTGACAGCAATGCCTAAATCGCTCAGTTGCTTTTCATCCACGCGGCTTGGGGCGTGCGACATCGGACAGACTGCGTTAAGATTTTTTGGAAAAGCGATGACGTCACGAATATTATCGGTCTTAGTAAATAACATGGTGAGTCTATCTAAACCAAAAGCCATTCCACCGTGTGGAGGTGTCCCGTATTTGAAGGCATCGACGAAGAAGCCGAACCTTCTTTCCACTTCTTCTTTACTTAAACCTAAAATAGCGAAGATCTTTTCTTGCATGTCGCTACGATAAATTCGCATCGAGCCACTACAAGTTTCTTGCCCGTTGATGACTAGATCGTAAGCGTAAGCGCGTACTTTAAGAGGATCAGTGTCCAAATATTTTAAATCTTCATCGTGCGGACGGGTGAAGGGATGATGGGTGGAAGTAATTGAACCATCTTCCGCTCTTTCAAAAAGCGGGAAGTCGATGATGAATAAAATATCAAAGATATTTTTATCGATCAAAGATAACTTTTCACCATATTTTAAACGTAACGCTCCTAAGCCATTAGAAAGGCGTTGGTAGTTAGATGAAACTCCGACGAATAAGACGTCATCGTCCACTAGATGATGCGTTTTAATGATATTTTGTTTATCTTCTTCAGACATGAACTTAGCGATGCTAGAGACGATTTCACCATTTTCCATCTTGATAGCCACAAGCGTAGCACTTTTATCGTATTTTCTGATGAGACTCGTCTCTTCATCGATGACTTTTCTAGAAATTAAAGAAGCAATACCGCTTACTTTGATGCCACGAATGTGATGATTTTCATCTTTAAATGGCGCGAAGTCGATCTTTCTTAAATCTTCATAATCTTCAATTTCTAAAACGAAACGGGTATCAGGTTTATCTGAGCCATATCTTCTTATCGCTTCTTCGTAAGTGAGACGTTTGAAAGGTTTTTTGATATCTAATAATAAGACATCTTTAAAAAGCGTCGAGATGAAATCTTCGATAAATTTTAAAATTTCTTCTTGGGTGATGAAACTCATCTCGATATCGATTTGAGTAAATTCAGGTTGTCTATCCGCTCTTAGGTCTTCATCTCGAAAGCAACGCGCGATTTGATAATATCTTTCTAGACCCCCGACCATCAAAAGTTGTTTAAATATTTGAGGACTTTGGGGTAAGGCGTAAAATGAACCATGATGTAATCTAGAAGGCACTAGATAATCTCTTGCTCCTTCTGGAGTCGATAAATTTAAGATAGGCGTTTCTATTTCATAGAAACCTAAGCTATCTAAATAGCGATGGACGCTCATCTTGATTTGATGACGGACTTTAAGTCTTTCTTGATTGATCGGCCTTCTTAAATCTAAGTAACGATATTTTAAACGGACATCTTCTAAAGCATCCGTCTTATCATCGATGATCAAAGGTGTCGTTTTCGCTTCGCTTAAAATGTTAATGCTATTTACTTCAATTTCAATTTCACCCGTCTTTAAGTTTGGATTAGGGTTTTCTCTACGTCTAACTACCCCTTCAACTTCTAAGACGTATTCGTGATGAATATTTTTAGCTACTTCTTCATCTTTGATGACGAGTTGGACGATACCGCTTCGATCACGTAAATCGATGAACGTTAATCCTCCTAATTTGCGAATCCTTTTTGCAAAACCGTAAACTCTTAAAGTTTTGCCTTCATCTTTTAAAGAAATTTCTCCATTTCTTGTTCTTTCTAAATCCATAATATCTATTTCCTTCTATTCATCTTTATGATGATGACAGCAACAATGATGAGCGTGATTTTCTTCATCTTCTTCATCATGACAACAATGATGTTCTTCGCCTTCATCATCGTGATGGCAGCAATGATGTTCGCCTTCATCTAAAAGTTCACAAAATTGTTCTAAATTCATCGCTCTTTGCGATTGCGATTCTAAATCTTTCACTTGGATGATTCTTTCTTTTTCTTCTTCTTCACCAACTAAAATAGCGTATTTAATTTTATTTTTTGAAGCGTATTTCATCGCGCTAGAAACCGATTTAGTGTTTAAAGCGATGTCAGTTTCAATAGAAGCGATGGTAGAAAGATAATAACGCACAAATAAAGCGTAAGATCTTACCGTTTCATCTTCTCCAATCGGAATGACGTAAGCGAGAGGTGAAAAAGCTAATTCATCTAATTTCATCTCAGATTTTAAATACATGACGAAACGGTCAACCCCTAAAGAGAAGCCGACGCTAGAAAGGCTTGGCCCTCCTAATTGTTCTACAAGGTGGTCATAATGACCTCCAGCAAGAAGCGCGCCTAGACTTAAATTATCTTCGGCATATATTTCAAACACTACGCCGCTATAATAATCTAAGCCACGCACTAAGTTTTCATCCACTTCGTAATCGATGCTTAAATTATCTAGCATATTTAATATACGTCTAAATTTAGCTTTATCTTCTTCACTTAAATAATCTTTAAGTTTTGGAGCGTCTTTTAATATCTCTTGGTCTTCTTTAACTTTACAATCGAGCATTCTTAAAGGATTTTTCTCATATCTTTCTTTACAATCCGCACACATTGAATCTAATTTAGGAGCGACGTAAACTTTCAAAGCTTCCATGTAATTAGCCCTCGATTCATCACTACCTAAATAATTAATCTTAAGCTTTGTAGGAATGTGGAAAGATAAGAAAATTTCATACGCTAAAAGGATGACATCGATATCTTCTTCGACATTAGAAACCCCGATCGATTCGACACCGAATTGGATGAATTCACGTAAGCGACCTTTTTGTGGTCTTTCATAACGGAAAGCTGGACCTAGATAATAAACCTTATAAGGAAGATGCGCGGTCGCATAAAGTTTAGCGTTTACGAACGCTCTTATGATGGAAGCCGTATGTTCTGGTCTTAAAGAAATGTTTCTTCCTCCTTTATCTAAGAAAGAATACATCTCTTTTCTTACGATATCACTCCCGCCACCGACGGAACGTAAAAATAATTCGCTCATCTCGATGGTAGGCGTAGAGATCGGCATGTAACTAAATTTTTTCGCGATTGTTTTAAATTCTTCTTCACATGCTTCGTATAGTTCCATATCGACGCCAATTAAGTCGTGCGTTCCTTTTAATGTTTGATAATCCATAGATTTATTTTTCCTTCTACCTTTCTTATTTTAATGCTAATTCTTACTAATTTCACTATTTATTAGTGAATTAAACGTGAGACTTCATAGACGCTAGGCACGTTAAGTAAGACATTATGAATATCTTGATATTCATGGGCGTCTTTAACTAATATTTCCGCTTTAAAAGTCGTCGTAAGCGTCTCAGGATGAAGTCTAGCGTCCAGATGATTGACCGGGACTTTATGCTGCGAAAAAGCAGCCATGATATCGACGAGTAAATTAGGACGATCACTTGCTTCGATGACGATATCTAGAGGATATAAATTATCGCTTATTTCATCGTTCCATTTCGCCTCAATTAGTCTTTTTTTATCGTGAGCGACATTAGGACAATTCACACAGTGAATAGTAATACCTTTCCCTTTGGAGATGTAACCGACGATATTATCGCCAGGAATGGGTGAACAACAATTCGCTAAGTTGATGGCGATACCTTCGGCCCCGCTGATGATGACGCTAGATTTAGAATTGCCTTTGAAGGCTTTATTAAAAATAATTTTTGGTTTCTTTCTTAATTTTAAGAAATCTACGACCGCACTTGGAGCAATAGTTTTATTGGCTACGGCGACGTAGAGATCTTCGACATTTTCGAAAGAAAAATGTTCTAATACTTTCGATGAATTAAGCATCTCTTGCATCTTTGCCTCATCGACATCTCTTTCTTTAAACATTTCCAGTAAAGATTGTTTACCTTTAGCGATTCTTTCATCTTTTAATAAAGAAGCGTTCTTTTTAGCGATCGCTTTTCTAATATGCGATAAAGCGGAACTTGTTTTAGCAATCTTTAACCACCCTTCATTTGGGCCAGGCGAAGAGGAAGAAGTTTTAATTTCTACTACTTCACCCGTCTTTAAAGCAGTATTAAGCGGCACCATGACGCCGTTCACTAACGCTCCGATGGCTTGATCGCCGACGCGCGAATGAATCTTATAAGCAAAGTCTAATGGCGTTGCCCCGTTCGGTAATTCAATAACTTTACCTTGTGGGGTAAAAACATAAACATTTGCTTCAAAAATGTCTTTAGTTAAATTATCGATATACGTTTTCGCATCAAGATTTTTTTCATCGCTCATAGAGACAAAGTCTCTAAACCAATAAAGTTTCTCTTCAATTTCTTTTTGTTCTTGCTTTGGATTATAGTTAGAACCTTCTTTATATCTCCAATGCGCGGCTACACCAGTTTCCGCTACTTCATCCATTTCTTCCGTTCTAATTTGTACTTCGAAGATATTACCATCTCCTGAAACAATTGTCGTATGTAAAGATTGATACATGTTCGATTTTGGCATAGCAATATAATCTTTAAAGCGACCTGGTAAAGGTGTATAAACCGCATGAATTAAACCAAGTATTTCATAGCAATTAATTTCAGTTTTGGTAATGATACGAAGGGCTAATAAATCATAAATTTCATCGAAATGATAACCTTTTTTATAGATTTTTCGATAAATTGAATAAATAGATTTTTCCCTCGCTTCAATATTGAAAGGAATGTTAGCGGCGAAAATGATATCAGCGATCTTTTTCTTTAAATTATTTAAAGACTTCGCTCTATTTTTCACTTTTTGATTTAATTTAGAAGAAATATCTTGGTATATTTCTGGTTCAAGATATTTTAAAGATAAATCTTCTAATTCACTTTTTAGTTTAAAAATACCTAGACGGTGAGCGATAGGCGCAAAAACATCTAAAGTTTCTTGAGCGATAGCTTTTTGTCTTTCTTCACTTAATGCCTCTAACGTTCTTAAATTATGTAGACGGTCCGCAAGTTTTATGATGATGACACGAATATCTCTTGCCATTCCTAAAAATATTTTACGATGGTCTTCCGCTTCAAAATCTTGGGCTTTACGATGCGATAATTTAAGTCTTTGAATTTTGGTTAAAGAGTCGACTAAATTTGCGACATCTTCGCCAAACATCTTTTTAATATCTTCAATAGTTACATCGGTGTCTTCCACTACGTCATGTAATAAGCCCGCGATGAGCGTTGCTGGACCCGCTTGATAAGAGGCTAAAATGTAGGCTACTTCAATTAAATGATGAATATATGGTTCACCACTTTTTCTTATTTGATTACGATGTTTTTCTTCAGCAAAACGATATGCCTTAGCGATATTTTCTCGATCTTTAGGATTTTGAATATATTCATAAAATACATCTTGCACATCTTGAAAAGTATGCATCGGATAGCCACCATTAGGTTTTAACACCTGCTTATCTTTTTCCATACGACTATTATATAGACTTCATTTTTCTTATTCAAAGAAAAAAGGAGACGAGATTTAACTCTCGCCTCTCTTATTAATTGTTATTGCTTTATAACTAGGAAGTTAATTACGCAGCAACGTAAAGACGGATAGCGGAAACGTAACCACGGTTAGTGACCACTAATGAGAGATTAGTTGTCGCTTCTAAATTCCATGCTAATGTTCCAAAACTTCCTTCTACCATCGCTGGACCATCTTGTGCTTCGCCATTAATAGCATATGTATCATCTGCACTATCGTTCCATTTGACGCAATCGATTTCGATGCGGACAATTTCACGATTAAGAGTGACATCTAATGTACCCTGGGCAGAGCCAGTACCAAATTTTAGATAGCCATCTTCACCTTGTGCGTGGTAGCCGCCTTGGCCACCTTGATACACTTTGCTACTGTTTGTAACAGACAACGTTAATTCTGTATCTTCAGTAACAGCATTTTCAAGCATTAATTGTTGAATTGTTGCAACATCAATTTCACCATTCCTATATGCGATAGTTGACAAGTCAACTGATACTAAGAGTTCAGATGCTGCTGCTGCAGTTACTGTAAGATGAATGGTATCAGTAACAGTTGCGACGACTGTGGAAGTAACGGTAATGTCAACTTCGCCAGCAGCGACAGCAGTCACTAAACCAGTTTCACTAACGGTCGCAACTTCATTATTGCTCGAAGTCCAAGCCACATCATCTGCGGCTGGAGATGGTGTCCAAGCAAGATTAAGTTGTAAGGTGTTACCTTGCATCAAAGAAGTTTCAGTATTAGTAATTTCTACTGCAGTTGGATTTGGCAATGTAGTTTCTACCATGCTCACGCATGCCATATAAGTATAAACTGTGCCAGAAATGTAAAGTAAATAACCAACCATATCGTAGGTTGTACCAACTTCAGCAGTAACGCCGACTGGAACTAAAGGTGATAATGTTTGTTTCGTAGCACCTTCAACATCAGCATTGGTATATCTACCAGTTGATGTAATCGTAGCAGTTAAGCTGACCAATGTAGCACGAGTGCCACTTGGTGTCCAAGCATCAAATGCAGCACCGTCCATTGGAGTAGGTGTTGTATTTGTTAAAACTGGAGCGGTTCCAGTAGCAGCGGTAACAGTTGCGCTCGCAATTTGACGTGAACTAGAGCCTTTTGGGAAAGTTCCCATCGTACCTTCGACGTGGACAAAGGAATTAAGCTCTAAATCAGTTTCAGCTTGATAGACATACATTGTGCCAGTGTTATCATCGATAACAAGACCACCTGATGTCTTAGCGACTAAAATACCTTCAACGGTAACGGCAGTATTATCTTCTAAAGCATGTGCATCAGCGATTGGGGTAACTTCTGCCGGTGTGGGTGGAACTTCTCCTCCGCCTTCACCTTCGTGAGAAACATAAAGCATATTCACGACGTTTTGACCGGATGAATTGGTTCTTGTGTAATTGACGTAACCAGTAACAGTATAATCACCAGTTTCTAAAACAACTGAACTTGGCATACCGAGTTCGATAGTTTTGGTAGCACCGTCGACAGTAGCGGTATATTCGTATTCATCGTACTTTGAATCATAGGTAGCTGTAACATGAGCGTCGACAGTAACTAAGATTGCTCTTGCTTGGTTAGTGTAGCCATCAACTGCGGCACCATCCCAAACAACTGGAGTATCATCGATGGTTGGTTCTGTACCTTCACCAGCAGTGACGGTTGATTGATAATTGAATTGTAAAGTGCCAGAACCAGTTGGGTATTCACTAAGAGCACCACTAATTCTAACTAATTCGCCGACTGGTTGAGTAACGACTGTTTCAGTATCGTAATCGTGACGATAAAGCGTACCAGTTTCGTCAGCAATTAACATACCGCCAGTGGCTTTTGCAATGATGACACCTTCGACGACAACATTAGCGCCAGCGCCTTCAGCGATAGCTTCAGCGATTGTAACGACTTCGCCGACTGGTGGAACTTCGCCACCACCAGTTTTGACAGCATCAGTAAGAGTCATATTGACATACTTATCTGTGCCAGTGATGTAAAGTAAATAACCAGTGAATTCGTAAGTAGAACCACTTTCGAGTTGCATACTTGGATTTGGTAAAATACTAAGCGTTTTGGTTGCACCTGCCACGGTGACGTTATAGTAATTACCGCTAATGCTTAATTCACCACTAATTGTAACTAATGGTTTATCTTCGTTAGATGGAACCCATGCATCCATTTCAGCACCAGTCATAGCAACTGGAGTATCAGTAATGGTTGGAGCGGTACCAGTCGCAGCTGTAATAGTTGGTTCATCAGTATAGTTAAATTGCAATAAACCAGTTCCAGTTGGATATTCGCTTAATTTTCCATTAACTTCGACATAATCGTTCACGTGCCAAGTTTCTTTAAGATCACGGTCGTTCATATAAATAGCACCTGTATTATCAGAGATGAGCATACCGTTGTTATTAAGAGAAACGACGACGCCTTTGACAGTGACGACATCACCGATGGCCGCCTCGGCTAAAACTTCACCGATCGTACCTTCGGAAGGAGGTGGAGTTGGCGTATTATCTTCCACCGTGATTGTGATGGAACCAGTAATATCAGCTGTCACACCAGCGCGAATTTGCACTGAACCTTCAGCAACACCGGTAACTAAACCTGTCGTACTGACGGTTGCGATAGCTGGATTACCTGTGGACCATGTCACATCTTGGGCAGCACCGCTCGGTAAAACTTCTGCTTTCAATTGTAAAGTTTCGCCCACTTCGATCGTCGTTTCTCCACTGACGGATGAAACGGTGACGCTTTCAGGTGTGGCGGGAGCACAAGCGCCGAGGAGTAGCCCTAATATTGGTAATAGAACTAATCTTCTTTTCATAAATGTAAGATTTTTATCCTCCTTTCTATTACTGCAATCATTTTAAAATAAATCGTAAATAAAAACTATCATAAGGACATGCTCGCTCATTAATATAAAGCAAAGATTAACAAAATTAGTGGTTTTATAGTAAATATTTAGTGATTTAAAAATAATCTTAAAGATATTCTTTCATCGTTTCGATTTGGAAATCGATCGATTTATTATTCTTAAATGTCGAAACTTTTAAATGGCCATATAAATCGTAAGTTGCGCGAGGATTTTTCATCTTATCTAAATAGTTAAATATGACTAATTTTCTTTTCGGAGCGAAAGTATGGATGATGTGCTTTTGATCTTTCGATTTATCTAGATATTGAATCTTTACATTTTCTAAGACGAACGTCGGCTTTTTAAAAGCAACGCCGAAAGGCTGAAACATCGAAACGACCGCGTAAATATTTTCATCGATGTCATTCTTACTTATCTTTATCGCTTCGATATCTTGTTCAATAAAGGGATAAGCTTCATCAAGTTTTTTCATTCTTAAGGTGAACGATTCGAGATTTTCTTTTCTTAAAGAAAAGCCCCCTGCTAATTCGTGTCCTCCATAAGCCACTAATAGGTCGTCACATTCACGAAGTGCTTTGATGACGCTAAAACCAGATTTAGAACGCATGGAACCTTTGATCATTCCTTCTTCGCTTGCGTCCCCCATCAAGATGACAGGATGAGTTAAATTCGTTAGTATCCTATTTGCGAGTAAACCAAGTAAACCTTCTTTTAAATCTGGGCGATAGACGCACACTAATTTATCTTCCTCAGGAAGAAGTTCACTTGAGATATTAGAAGTAAGATTTTTTCTTTCTTCGTTCATATTATAAATAAGTTGATAAATATCGTGTACCTTACGCTCATCCGCGCACGTTAAGAAGGTGACGACCTCGCTAGTTTCATCGTCGTTTGCAAGTCTTCCCACCGCATTAATTTTTGGAGCGATTAAAGAAGAAATAACTTCTTCGTCCACTTCTTTTCCTTCGCTTAATAAAAGGAGAGGATAAAAGTTTTTGTCCTTTGATAAATGTTCATTTAAAATCTTTAATAAATGTTTAACTATGTGATGATTATCATCTAATATAGGCATCATATCGCTTATAAGTGACATCGCTCCTAAAGTGAAAAGATATGGATCAAAATGATCACCTAATAAAGCATAAGATAATAAATAAGCTGTATATCCTCCTGAGATGGGAGTCTTACTATAACCTAAAGCGTAATGAATAGTCGCATAAGCATCTTTGGGTAATTTTTCAAAATCGTGATGGTCGGTGACGATGACATCGATTTCTAAATCTTTAGCTTTTTTAAGCGCTTCAAATTGGCTCACCCCATTATCGACCGTGACGATTAAAGAAATACCTTTCTTATAGGCATTTTCTACTTGCGTTTCATTTAGGCCATAACCATCTTTAAACCTAGAAGGAATATAAAAAGAAATGTTCTTATCTTTCTTTAATAAAGAAAAAGTTCTCACTAAGATCGAAGTTGCCAAGATCCCATCCGCATCGTAATCTCCATAGATTAAAATCTTTTCATCTGTGGTAAGCGCTTTTTTAATACGTTTTAAAGCTTTATCGATTTCATCGAACTTACGGTAATTACTTAACTCTTCGATGCTTTTAAGACTAGAAAAAGTTAAGAAATCAAAAGTCGATAGATGATAATGATCAAGTAGAGAACGAAACATTTCTAAAGGATGCATATAAACCTAATCTCCTTTATAAGAAAAAAGGGCAATAGCCCTTTTAACCTTTTAATTATTAATCGTTAATGCCGATGAAGATAGCTTCTTCTGGCTCGGCGCTAGATTTATTGACGTTTTTGGCTTTGGCTTTACGATGTTTACGCTTAATTTCAGGTAATTTAATTTTCCTAAGTAGATTCGATAATTTGTAGCCATACATTCCTAGACTAGTAATCATTAAGAAGGCGGCGAGAATTAGACCGATGAGAGCGCTTAAGAAAATTGATAACATCGAAGCTGGACCCGCCGTGATGAAGGCGACGAGCGACAAGCCAGTGATGAAAGTGAAGATGAAGATAGGCGTCGCACTTTGATCAGTGGCGGATTTTGCAATTTCTAATCTTTCTTCTTTCGTCGGATTTTTCACTTTTAGATCTTTGATCATCTCTTTTTCTTTGGCCATGTACATGATGGCGATGATGATGGTAAAGATGGTGACGATAGGTAAGGCTAAAGAGACGATGGGTAATGTTGGACTTACGCATAAAGAATAGATCCCTAAAGTTGTCGCTCCAGCAAGGAAAGTGAGACCGACCATCACTAAATTCTTCGAGATACGATATCTAAAGAATAGGTAGACTGCTGAGACCGCTAAAGCGGAGACGCTTGCGATGAGCACTGGAACGAAAGATGGCGGATTAACTAAGACCTCTACCGTCTTTAAAGACGAAGTGACGTTATCATCAATATTGGTGAAGACGCTAAGTAATAAATCATCTAATGGAGCGTTCATGGCTGCCCCGCTCGTAGGCGTGTAACTTGCTTCTTCTAAGCCAGTATAATTCTCACCTAAAGTGACGACGAAATAGTGATAAGTGATGCTAACATCTTCTTCATTAATGTAATCTCTTTCAAATGTTTCGACGTTTTCATACGCTAATGGTTCACCATCCACCGTAATTAAATCTAAGACGCTTGTCACGTCACTATTTTGTTCGATGACGGATTCGTTAAGAGTCGTAAGGTAATAGACGGAATTAGCGGTATAATTATCGCCGTAATTATAAATTGAACCATTAATGGCGCCAAAACATATCATCGCGACGATGGAAGCTAAGGCTAATGCCCCGCTTACGGCAATCGTGGGAACCCTACGTTTCTTACTTGATAATTCGCTTCCGGAGAAGGAACCAAAATAAGTTTGCTTTTCATCGTTAAGTAAGTTTGGCACTTGATTTTTTTCAATGCCGAAGCAAGCATAACGTCCTTCTAAGCAAGTAGAGTTAGTGAGTAGATACATCATGGCTTTTAAGCCCACTAAATTCATGAGGACGTTGATTAGACCACCTAAGGCTAGCGCTGCGCCGAATGGGACAAAATAAGTTCCACCTAAAGCGTAGAAGAAGACGCCTAAGACGACCATGATGACGGAAATATCGACGATCGGCATCGTCGATTTACGCGATGCTTCGCTATTGGCTTTACGTAACGTTCTTCCACGATAATTTTCTTCTTTAAAACGATGGAAGTAGATAATTTGTGAAGCGACGCTACATAAGGTGACGATAAATAAGCCGATGATAGCGCTGAGCGCTATTTCACTTGAGAATGAAATAAGTAAAGTTAAAGTTAAGAAAGTCGTCGCAGCTGTTAAAACGACGCTAGCGATCGACATCAAGCGATAGAATAAGATGAGAGCTAAAGCGATGATGACAAGCATCACGAGCATCGCAATTAAAGTATGCGATAAAGTGACGCTAATACCTGGGAAACCTGCACTTAATATTGGTTCGATCGTCGGAGTGATGACATCGACCCCACGCGAGAAAATTAACGTCACATCGTAATCGTAAGTCGAAGCATTGATGACGTTAACTAACCATCTAGCGGTCCTTGTCGCATCCGCGAGTTCAGAAGATGTAGGCATGCTATTTTCTTCGATCGTTAAAGTCGTCGAAGCGAGACGATCTTGATTTTCATCATCAGGAAGATATAAGTTCGTGCCATCGGAACCATATGAGAAGTTCATGATGACTTTTTCTACAATATCTTGATTTAACGTCTCATCGTTTAATGCTTCTTCGTAAGCATCGTAAGTATCCCCTTCTTCTTTATTGTTCCATAAGACTAAGTCCGCTGGGGTGTAATCAGGTTCACCTTCTTCAGGAGCGGTGATACCTTCAGCGATACGAGAAGCTTCGCCTAACACCGATTGCCATTCAGCGGATTCGGTATTGATGGGAATGACGACGACCGGATAAACATTATATAAGAAAGTAAGATATGCTGGTTCATCGGTAAGGAAATTTTCCCCGACTGCACACGTTTCCGTCTTCGTGCAGATGGAGAAATTCGCACTGAAGGAAAGTAGACGAGAAATTTGCGAATACGAAATAGCGGTCGGTTGGACGAAGCTCACAGCGATCGTATCGTCGCCTTGCACTTCGATATGGTAATCGCTCACGTTAGAAAGGTCTAATCTTTCTTGCATGACGTTTGCCACTTCTAAGGCTGCTCCTTCTTCGATCGGAGCGCTTTCATCGTCACGATCAGTTAATTGGTAGACGTATTCATGTCCGTTTTGAAATTCGATGTTGGAATTCATGCCTGTGACGACGGGAACAAAAGAGACCCCGACCGTAAGAGCGATGGTCACAGCCATGATGATGTAAGCTATTAATCGACGCATATATTTCTCCTAACTTTCTACTTCTCAGTTTTTATCCTTGATAAAACGTATCGTTAATAAAATAGACTAAATATGAATATATTTCAAGTTAAAATTAT
>CALVUG010000013.1 GCA_944363535.1 uncultured Bacilli bacterium | reverse complement strand
AAGACCTTAATTGTCGGCACAAAAAGAAAAAGCCCGAACACCCCTAAAGGTATCAGGCATAATCTACGATAATGGTGACCCGTACGGGATTCGAACCCATGAATGTATCCTTGAAAGGGATATGAGTTAAGCCTCTTCTCCAACGGGCCATGTTCTGGCGCTTACTGAGGGACTTGAACCCACGACCGATCGGTTAACAGCCGATTGCTCTACCGACTGAGCTAAGTAAGCATGCACTAAATATTAGCACAATAAAGAAATAAGTAAAAGAGAATTAATTGATTTTTTTCGCTAAAATGTCGATGACGTCAGAAACTTTCGTCAAAGTTTCAAGTTCTTCGTTTTCAAAAGTGACGTGAAATTCATTTTCGAAGTCCATGATGACTTCTAATAAATCTAATGAATCTACCCCTAAATCAGTTAGAGCCGTTTCTAACGTAATCTTACGTGGATCAAGTTTGAATTTGGAGACGAATATATCTCTTACTTTCTCAGCAATTACTTCTTTTGTCATATATCTTTAACCTCGCTAGATACTTTATCAAATTATCGTTTCAATTGCAAAAAGAAAAGGGCTCAACACCCTTTCCCCTCCTTCTTGATTTTTTTAATTTTCGTAGAACATTAAGCTCGTACGATCAACTTTAGGATTATTATCGACCTCAAGTAATCTATCGTCCGAAAGTCCAGTTTTTACTTCTGTAAACTTCGAATCGATCGTCCCGTTTAACGATGTGACGATTGTCGTCACTGTCGCGACGAGTCCTGCAAAGATCGTGAGCACTAAGACGATGCCTAATAATTGGCCTTTAATTTCTGACATTACCTCACCCCCTTTCCTCAGTTGTAATATCCGATGACCGTTGCCCCATTCACGCGTATCGTCAAATTTCCTCCGCCAAGCAAGAATGGATGACAATCTCTTTCGATGACAAATTCGAAGAGATCGCCAAATGAAGGTGCGCTTGGCTCGTAGATGATACGCGTCCCTTCAAAGGAAGAAACGTACTCTAATGTTTGTTCGCTTACAAACCCCTCTTTTGCGACTAAAAAGCCGACGTTAAAGGAGATGGTATCAAGTTCAGTATAAACTGCTTGAATATTAATCATATCGACACCGAAGACGAAAAGTTCGATGACGAAGACGAGCGATAGAAGAAAAGAAAGACTAGAACCCACTTATTAAATCCCCCACGATTAAGATGATGCCAAACGCTAAGATGATCATGATGATACCCGCTCCGATGAGAGGAAACATTGACATGCTATCAAGCTTAGATAACTGCGTATTTAACTTTTCATCTAAAGTTTCTTTACGCATTCTCGTTAAAAGCGTATTGAATTGATATAGATAATTATTATCTATTCCCATATCCACCATCTGGTAAATTGACATCATCACTTGTTCGTATAATGGCGAATTAAATTGATGAGCGAATGTAATGTAAGGTTGAATCGATTTATCTTTATCTACTTCCCTCAAAAAGTTTTCGATATCTTCTTTAAATACATCGCTTACATATTGTTTACATTCTTCAAAAGCACGATAGATGTTATAACCATTATTTAAGAAGATACGAAAGTAAGATAGCATCGAGACAAATTCTAATTTCTTCAGTTCTTGTCTTTTCACTTTGATCGATGAATATCTTCTTAGATAGAAAAGATTAAAGATGAGGATAGCAAAGATAGAAATAATAGCGATATAAAGTTGAAAATAGAAGATGTTAATTACTAAGGCGATAGCGATAAGAAAAGTATTAATAAGACATAGTCTTAATATTTCTTTTTTATAAGAAAGATTCAATTCTTCTACTTGCTTTTTAAAATTCTTCATGCATTTCTCCTAACTGTTCGTCTTTAGTGGAGCGAACGATGAACATATGAGCGGATAATAGGATGAATAGAAAGAAAAATAGAATGAGATAAGGAAAGATCGGATTAGCGAGCATATCTAGATAGAAACTAGGGATGAGGAAACGAGTCATCACCAAGATTGCTAAGGCTAAGAACCAAAGGATAGAAAAGTTTAATAAGGAACGTCTAATCTTCAATTTCATCGTAAGCGCTCTTGCGTTCAAATTTTCCATCTCTTCTAAGATTAAAGAAGCCATTTGAACGATATTACCGCCCTGCTCAAAATAAAGTAATAAGATGCGATAATAGACGTCGAATGCACTAATCTTAAAATAATTTCTTAGATGTCCGATCGCGGTCAATCTATCTTCATGTTCTAAAGTCGATAGATACTCTTTTAAAGAAGGTGATAAACTTTCGCTGATGGATTCATATGCGACATCCACACTATTTTTGACGTTGATAGCGATCGTAAAGTTATAAGAAAAGTTATAGCATTCTTCAATATGCTTTAATTTTTCATTATGTTTCACAATCTTTTTTCTCGCGTAAAGTAAAGCGTAAGCGACACTTGAAACGAATACTACAATCGGGACGATAAAATTATTAGTGACAAGATAACTTGCTAAAACGACGAGAAGAAAAACGATGCCTAAAATAAGATAAACGAGGAAATTATTGTTCTTTTTCTTCATAGGTTATCTCCTTTAAAAATTGTTCGTAATATGTCTTCGATAATTCATTTTCTAATAATAATTTTTCATTTTCTTCCATCGCTCTTTCTATCTTCTTACCGACGTGATAAATTTCGTGATCTTGCCCTTTTTCATCGACTTCAATAATTTGTTTTAATTGCCTTTTATACACCCCATTTTGATAGATTTGTTCGACGTAGAAATAGAAGCGAAAGTGCTGATGAATATCTTCTTTTAAAAAAGCGTAATCAAGCTTTAAATTTTCGTTCGCACACATCCTTGCCATACGGCTGCTCACACTTCTAGCATCTAAAGAATGGATCGTCGTAATAAGAGGATGTCCGCTCATAGCGCTAGTGAGTACTTCATACATCTCCTCGCCTCTAGCTTCAGCGATGACGATGAAAGTTGGACTAGCCCGTAAAGCATTCTTAATGAGAGTTTTAAAACTCATCGTAGGATGCTCTTCATTTAATTGCCACAAAGAGAAATCCGCTTCATTTTCGTTGAGACATTCATCATCTAATTCAAGGATGTTATCGATGATGATGACTCTTTCTTTTTTATCGATCAAAGATAAGATAAATTTTTGAAATTCAGTCTTACCTGATCCAGCTCTCCCTGAAATGATGATGGAAAGATGACTTGCTAAGATAGATTTAATTAGATAAATGAGTGGTTTTGGCAGGAATTCACCGTCATTTTTAATAACTAAACCAGGGTGAGTAATACGGATGGAAAAATTAGTGACTTTCTCTCTTTTTTTCCTAGCGATGGAAGGATGTAAGGCATTTAAGCGAAAACGATCGACACTTACATCTAAAATAGGATTTGCGTAACTAAATAACTTCTCAGTTAAATTAGCCATCTGTCTTATAAAATCATTCACGCTATTTTCATCTATTTCTAAATCGACTTTCTTCCATCCCTCCATTTTATTTTGGATGTAGATAGCTTCACCGTTATAAGTGATATCAGTAATGCTTTCATCTTCTAGAAAAGGAGATAAAAATGAATTTTTTAGATACGTTAAGGCTCTATTTTCACTCATATTGAATACCTTTCACTAGTTCGAAACTTAAAGCGTTATCGTAGCTTTGAAAAAGTGTCACCGGCGCATGTAAGGAAATTCTTACTGCATCGCATTTATCTAAAGCACAAGTCTTTTTTGAACTGACGAAATAAAAATGGAAGCCGACTTCAAAATTATTCGTATAACTTTCTAACGTATAAGTTAAATAATCCACTACGACTTCTTTTACTTTATAGACGTCATAATTGACGTTATATTCACCCTTAATAGCAGTTGGCTCTATCACGACCGCTTGTTCTAAAACACCGCGGTTTAAAGAATAAAAATTTCTTTGGATACCATTCATTTGAAAAGTGCCAACAAATAATTCAAATGAAGAAATGAGTAAGAAGATGGAGATGAAAATATTAGCCATTAATAACTAACCTCCACTCTTTCTTCTTCGACTAGATCACCATCTGATTGTTCCACAACTTGACAGAAATATGAATCATAGCAACTTCCAAACAAGAAATCAGATGGATTTAAATAAAATTTATAAGTGAAAATAAAATCGTTAGGAAGGCCGAGAGTAAATCTAAGCGTAAATTGCGTCGTAGAAATCGTCTCTAAATTGTTCGTCGGGATGTAGAAATAACGATCATTTTTTTCATAACCTGCAAATTTAGTCGAAGACATCATGTTGCTTTTCAAGTTGTAATATAATTCATCGAAACTAATCTTGTAAGAGAAGACATCTCCTTCCCTACTATAAAATATGAGCGTCACCGGAATAATTCTTTCCCTTGGGGAATGCATCGATGTCGCAGTGATGTAAGGATAGGCATTATCGTAATCGATGAAGGATAAAGTCCCAAATCCCATCTCATAAAAATCTACATCGTAACCAGTGTAAGTTCTTCGATAATTGATCGTTAGATCTCTCAAGGTAAAATAACGCCCATCGATAATATTTTTTCTTTCGTTAAAATTTTCTAAACTGACGATTTCTCTGCCTGTCGAGATTCCATACTTCGTCGGATAAACTAAGTTTACGCTACTAGTGTATTCTCCATCCTTTGCTTCGACGTCGAAGACATCTTTTTCAGGAAATTGAAAGACGTAATGCCGTCTTGCTTTGGGGAAGAAAATATGCATACTTGAAACGACGACGTGAACCATTGGTAGTTCATATTGACCATAGAAATCAGCCCACTTCAATAAGACGGAAGCTTCTAGTAAGTAAGGCGCTTGTTCGTTCATGCATTCTTTAATAATTTTATTCAAAGGTTCTTTTCCTTCGATAGATTCTTTCTTATAAGAATCTGAGGAATAGATCTCTACAGTGTAGACACCAAATTCCTCAAATTCAAAAGAGAAAGTAAGTGTGGCATTCTTACCAAAACTTGCAGGAACAACTTCGAATTCTAAGATATTAATTTTTAGTAAATCTACATCGACGCCAATTCCTCCAATATTTATTGGTAGGACCAATGCTAAAAAACCAACACTCACTTCTCTTAGCATGGAAACCTCTTATCTAGTTCCCATCAACGCATCATAAAATCTGCGTGATGCAAGTTTTTTAAGACGGAAGAATGTTGCTCTGCTATAAGTTCTTTCCCACCAATAAGGCTTCGCGTTAAAAAAGTATTCATTGTTAATGAATTCGCGATCGAGAGAATCTAGTTTGCTAAAGGCGTTTTCCACCCATTTAATGCAAGTTTCTTCATCTTCAAATTCTTCATTAGTGCTATCGCTAAGAATGAGCTTATCATTGTAGCAACCAGATTTGATAGATAAATAAGTAATTGCTAGATTCTTCAAATAGCTAGAGATCTTCGTATCGTTCGTTTGTCGACCCATAAGTCTTTTCCTACCTTTCAATGTTTTAATACACGTAAAATAAGAAGAAGTGACCTAGTAATTTTTATTGATATATTTCTAAGCAAAGCTTAGTTTACTATCAATTTTTTTCTTACATTTTGCTATAATTAAAATATGATTATCCTCGTCGGGGCTTCCGCTAGTGGAAAAACGGAAGTCGCTAAATATTTAAAGCAACATTACGGCATCAAAAAGGTCGTTACTCATACGACGCGCTCGATGCGCACGAATGAGGTCGACGGCGTCGATTACCACTTCGTCGATAAACAAACATTTTTAGCATTGAAAAATCAGAATTATTTTGTTGAAGTTACAAACTATAATAACAATTATTATGGTACGTCACGCGATGAAGTAAGTGATGATAAAGTGCTCATCGTCGATCCTAACGGCTTGAAAGCCTTCCTTTCTTTAAATGATAATCGTCTCGTCTCCTTCTTTTTGAAAGCGGATGATGAGATTCGATTAGAACGCATGCTCTCGCGTGGTGATAATCGCCTAGACGCGGAAGCGCGCATCGCTTGCGATAAAGATGATTTTAGCTTCGATAAGGTGAAGGCTTGCCAATACTTTATCGATTCTAATCACAAAAATATCGCCGAGATGGCAGAAGAAATTATCAATTTATATCATGACCATCTAAAGTCAATAAATAAGGTCTAAATTCGTGCACTAAGGCAGGATTTAATTTCGCTTCGATGTAGATGCTATCTTCTTCCATGATGGCTTTTTTTACATCTGCGAACCTTTCAAATTTAAAATACGGGATGTTATAAGGTAACTTCAATGTGACGAAAGGATAATCTTTCGTAATATTTTCACTTATTAATCTTAATAAAGCATAGATATCTTCTTCATTAAACGATGAGATAAATATATCATTTTCTTCTTCATCTAAAGGGAAACTACCATAAAATTGGTCAATTTTGTTATAGCAATGAATTAGAGGCAAATGTTCGATATGTAATTCTTTGATCATCTCTTCCGCACTTCTTTTTTGTTCTTCGTAATATGAAGATGATATATCTAATACATTAATTAAAAGATGCGAATTTAAAGCTTCTTCATAAGTTGATCTAAATGCTTTAACCAGTTCGATTGGAAGATTTTCGACGATACCGACAGTGTCAATTAAGATGAATGATGGATAGCCCCTTATTCCAATTAATCTTGTGGAAGTATCAAGGGTCGTAAATAATTTATTTTCCACCGTGACATTTTTCTTCTCTTTTTTCGCTAATTTTAATAGAGCGTTCATAAGGGAAGATTTACCAGCGTTCGTATAGCCCACTAATGATACGATAGGATAAATCGAATCGATTCTTTTTCTTCTTCTCACTTCTCTATTCGATTTAATTTGTTTTAATTGACGAAGTAAATTATCTCTTCTTTGAGCTAATAATCTACGGTCCAAAGCAATTTGTTTTTCCCCTACTCCACGCGTCGCGGTATAACCTCTTCCAGAAGATGTATCTTGTTCGTAATCTAAATCGCTTTGTACGAGTGAACTTAAGCGATATGAAATCTTAGCTAACTCTACTTGAATTTTTGCTTCCTTGGATTTTGCGTGTTTCGAAAAGATTGAAACGATAAGTTCGACGCGGTCGATGACTTCTTTTCCAAGATAATTACTGAGGTTTTTAATTTGGGAAGCACTTGCATCGAAAGTTAAAATAACTTTCAAATTATCTTCACCTATCGCATCGATTTCATCTTTGATGATATCTAACGCTCCTTTATTTAAATATGTCGCGTTTTCAATTTTACTTAGACGAAAAGGATGATATTCGACTAATTCATATTCTAAAGTACGAAGTAAAGACATCGTATCATTTAATCTTAATTCATGTTTTGCTTCATCGTTATCGATATCTAGATAAGCATCGATTAGATAAACTTTCGTCTTATTCATCGTAAAGAGCCTGACGCGATACGATGTAAGCGTAATCGACGTCTAATTTATGTTTCCTTTTTAGTTTTCTTTTCTTCGGAAAACCTGAGAAAGAAAATAGCCCACGCGGGACGTAATAATTAGGTTTATTATCATCTTCATCCACTAACGCTAACAAAGCACCTAAAGAAGCTTTATTAGGTGAATGGAAAAATAATTTTAAGAAATATTTTCCTAAGTAAGCGATGAGACGAGGCATATTTTTCGTAATATCAGTTTGAGTAATACCTGGTTCAACGATCGCATAATGATGATAATTTTC
Source organism: uncultured Bacilli bacterium (assembly GCA_944363535.1). Lineage (GTDB taxonomy): Bacteria > Bacillota_I > Bacilli_A > RFN20 > CAG-826 > CALVUG01. Next base: position 23,103 of record CALVUG010000013.1, on the reverse strand, counting down.
ACTATTTGAAGCAAAATAAATCATAAGTTTTGTTAGCATCATCTTCGAAACGTTATAGCGATATGTTCTACTCTTATATTCTTGCTTTAAAGTTCTCGCTAAGGCATCTTTTTTCCAATTCCTAGCTTCAAGTGAACCAATAGCGACAATCTTATATTCATCTAATTTTGTGAGATAAGGTCCTAAGACTTCTAGAAGATGGAAGACGCCTAAATAATTTGTCATCATGATTTGAGGAAAACCATCTTTTGTCATCTTCTTTTTTTCTTTTGGATGATAAATCGCGGCATTTAACACTAAACCATCAAACTTGATTTGATGTTCGATGATATAACTTGCGAAATGTTCGATGCTTTCTTTATCACTTTGATCATAATTTAGATAAGTTAAATCTAAAGATGCATCTTCTTCTTTCATCTTCTTAATCGCTTCTAAGGCGCGTTTTTCACTTCGGCACGCTAAATAGACTTTCGCTCCGAGCTTTGCTAAATTGAAAGCGATATGATAACCGACGCCAGAATTCGCGCCAGTCACAATGTAAGTTTTATTTGCTAATGAAGGAATATTTTCTTCGATCCAACGTTCGATCTTCATAATTAAAATATCTTATCCCAGTAATAAATTAAGACGAAAATGACAATTAAAATAAAGACGATAATAAGTCCGAGGATGACGTAACGTGCAATCTTTCGATCCGTCTTATTCTTACGGTTGTAACCAGGTACACCTTCTTTTCTTTCCACAAGTTTTTGGTCTTTGTTAAATAAAGCCATGGCTATATTTTATTATAATCTTTTTTACATTTCACTAAAAAAGGCGGACGAGCCGCCTTTTAACAAATATTACTAAAGAATGAACTATTTAATTATCGAATTCTTTTGCCCAATCGATATTTTCCACTTCACCTTGGACTAAATTATCTTTCGCCATCGCATCATCGACTAGTTGTTTGGCGCGTTTGATGGATAAGTCAGATTTAACTTTGAAGACGAGTGGAATTTCTTCATAGATTCCCTTATGACCAGCATCTAAGACCGGAATCGTCGTATTTTCATAATCTTTTGGATCTAAGGCATAGTAGAGTTTTAATCCTTTACCGGCGATAGTAAGTTTAACGTAAGTCTTCGTATGTAATCTAAACGTATCACCAGAATTAGAAATACGAGATTTGACACCGTAACTAAGAATATAATTCTTAAGTTCATTATAATTATCGCGAATCGATTTATCCGCAGTCTTCATTCTTTCTTGGAATGGAATACGGATGATAGGATTTTTAGCTTCTTCAGCAGCTGGTTCTTCAGCAGCTGGTTCTTCAGGCACTGGTTCTTCGACGACGACTGGTGCAGGAACTTCTTCTTCCTTCACTTCTTCGACGACTGGCACTTCCACTTCTTCGACCTTATCTTCGACGACTGGTGCGGGAGCGGGCACTTCTTCTAAAATGTTACCATCTTCATCGATATATTTTTCTTCTAAAATGATTGGAACGATCACTTGTTCTTTCGGTGGGACGTAATCATTTTTAGAAGGCATGACGACGGGGATGATGATAGGTTGAGGAACAGGTTTTTCTTCTTCCTTTTTCTCTTCCTTTTCACATTCGCACTTGCAGACAGGTTTTTCTTCTTCCACAGGTTTCACTTCAGGAACTGGTGTGGGTGCAGGTGCTGGTGCAGGAGCGGGAACAGGACGTTCCACTACGACTGGTTGATTAGGTTGAGTCGTGTTGATGTATTGGACGAGTAATGGTCCATTGATCGCTGCTCCACCATATGGAGTGGGTTGTGGTTGAGCGTTTCTTAATTCGTTATCCATACGGTAATTACGTAATTCGGAAGCGATGATATCACGAATTTCATCACGCATGGAACTTTCCGCCACTGGTTTAACTTTTTCATCTTCTGGAATGATGTCATCAAGATAAGAGACATTTTCCGCAAAGGGCATTCTGAAACAGTTGACCCAAGAGAAAATGAATAAGAAGAAAGCAGTGAAAACAGCGATGCCAAGTAAGACGATAGCGAATAACATGTAAAGATCGATACCGCCTGCTAAGACGCCACCCCACGCTTGAGCGGTCATCATGTAGAACATCGTCGCCCACGCGGCAGTGATCATAAAGGCAAGCCAGGATAGTAATTGGGCAGGTTTACCTTTGACGCAAATAAAGATGAACCAAAGAATAACAACAATGGCAACTAAACCAACGATGACATAGAAGCCAATCATTGCTGGATCGAGCCAAATATTTGCGACACTCGTATTAGGATTAAAGAAAGTTCCTAATGAAGTAATCATCGCATTGAAGCCTTGCATAAAATTTAAAGCGCCTAATGAAAAAACGCTTAATAAAAGGCTTCCAATAGTAGCAATTAAAGTTGAAATTGCTAGCAAAATAGTAACTTTTCGCATAATTTTTTACCTCTCTATTTTTTAATTATAAAGTCATACGCGTATGCATACAACAAAAAAAGTGCGTTTTTGCAAATTATATTCTAGTTTTGCAATGTTTTTTAATAATTTTTGGATGTGCATAAATTTCTAATGCCTTAGGAATTGCACGTATTTTTATCGAAGTATTGGAATATTTTTCTCCGTCAAAACACCAAAAATCATTTTGACCAAACACTTTAATTTCTATCTCATCAGTGTATATTTTATATGTTCTAATTTTAAAGAATAGATAATGTAACAAACCGTTAAATAAACCTGGTCTAGTTAAGTAAACGTGAAATTTATTATCGTATACTTCGTCGTTACTGCCTATTCTAAAACCGGCAACGCTTCTTCCATTTAAAACTAAAACAAAAGGCACTTTCACTTTAAAAGTTTCGTTCTTAGTTTTAACTTCCACTTCGATTTTTCTTGGTTTAAAAGCTTCAACAAAAGCTTTACGATAATAAGCGATACTTCCTAATCTTTTCTTATTTTTTCTTTTCGTCACGTAAGCAATATCAGCAAAAGCCCCAAGCGCTGCTACATAAAGAAAATATTTATCTTCATTTGCGAGACATAAATCAAATTTAATTTTTTCTTGTGCATTTATAATTTTTAACGACTTTTTAAGACGATGCGACAATTTAAAATTTTTGGCGATATCATTCGTCGTTCCACTTGGAAGATAGCCCAGCACCGGCCTATCTTTTAATTTCATCGCTTCATTGATGACTAAATTGAAAGTTCCATCCCCGCCTGTAAAGATGAAATCGTGATGATTTTTGCTCGCTTGCAATAAGATATTTCTTAATGAGCTTACATCGTTAGATATTTCAAAGTAAACGTGTTCGTAAGTCTTACTTAAATACTTTTGAATTAACTTAATCTTCTTATCGTTTAACCCACGACCGGATAAATTATTGTAGACGAAGTAAGCACTTTTCATATTTAGGAAATAAATGGATGATCAAAATTGACGATGAAGTGATACGTTTTCTTTTCATCGCCATTCATCTTGACGCTTAAAGTTTGAAGAACGTCATCTTGTTTAACATCATCTTTAAAAGGAACGAGAATATCAAAAAGAATGTTTGTATGCCCTTCTCCATGCACGACTCTAAAGTCGTGGATAGATAAACTCTTATCGATATCTTTTAAAATGCTTATGACTTGTTCCTTAAGTTCTAAAGTTTCTTCGTTGCTCACATCGATTGGATCCATATGGATAGTTAATTCGACGTCGAATTTTTGGCGGATATCCATCTCGATGTTATCGATGAGTTCGTGCGCAGAAAGAAGTTTCATCCGCGCATCGATTTCCACGTGCACACTCATGAAAAGTTTCGTCGGACCATAATTATGAGCAAGAATATCATGAATTCCTAAGACACCTTCATAAGATAATATTTCATCGATGATATTTTGAATATGTTTCTTATCGACACTTTCTCCGAGTAATGGTGAAGATGTAGCGATGACCATCTTGATGCCACTATAACAAATAAATAAGGAGATGATTAAGCCCATGTAACCATCTAAGAAGACGTAACCTAGATAATAAGAAAGTAAAGAGGAAATGAAAAGTAATAAAGTCGCGACCGCATCCGTCAAAGAATCGACGCCCGTCGCTTTCAAAGCGACGCTATCGATGATTTTCGCTAAAGAAAAATTGACGTAAGCTTGCGCTAACTTAAAAAAGATAGCGACGCCTAAGACGACGAAAGTCGTAATAGCAATAATAGGTGATAAGACTTCGATGTCACCACTTCCACTATGAAAAGCTATTATTTTATCAATTGATTGATAGCCCATAATAATAGCTAGAGCAATGATGACAATTGAGACGATTAAACCAGTTATATATTCCATTCTTTGGTGGCCAAAAGGATGTTCTTTATCCGCAGGTTTAGAAGAAATTTTAAAACCGATTAAGGTAATGGACGAATTAGCGAAATCGCTCAGGTTATTGATAGAATCACTCACGACGGAAACGCTATTAGAAAATAAGCCGGTGATAAGCTTAGCTAAAAATAAAATCGCATTGCTAAAGATACCGAACCACGCCCCGAGTTTTCCATGCGCCGCTCTGACTTTTTCATCTTTGACGTCACGATAATTTTTGATGAATAATCTTCTGAGAAGATTGACCATAATTAATAGATAGTCTTATCTTTGATAAGCTTATATTCGTTATAAAGTTTTAAACAAGCCTTACGGTCCAACTCGACGAGGAGTTTATCACGATTTTTAGGCTCTGATAATTCATAAAATTTAGCGTCTCTAAAACCGATATCTTCCGTATCGATGATGTTACAACCATAATAAATTTTTTCGATGTTCGCCCACAAAATAGCGCTTAAACACATCGGACAAGGTTCACCAGTCGTATAAATTTCACAACCAGATAAATCGAAAGTATGAAGTTTCTTACACGCTTTACGAATAGCCATCATTTCGCCGTGACACGTCGGATCATCATTTTTTAAGACTTGATTATGTCCTTTAGCGATTACTTCGCCATCTTTGACCACGACCGCACCAAATGGTCCACCATGACCATTTCTTATGCCTTTTCTAGCCTCGCTTATAGCGAGTTTCATAAATTTATTCATATCTTTCACCTCGTAAAATTATTTTAGCACTAAATTTTAAAAGATATCACTAGTGTTTATGAGGATATTTATCGTAGATGCGATGATAGTATTCATCCCATAATTTCGAGACGTGTTCGCGGCTATAGAAATCTCTTATCGCTAGAGAATAAGATTTGACTAATTCCTTAAATTTTTCATCGTCTTTAATTTTATTAATCAAGGTCGAAAATTCTTCGTTGGAATGACCCACTAGGTAAGGAGATAGAAAGATATCTTTATATAAATCTAAATCTCTTACTAAGAAAGGCTTTTCGACGTTGATGCATTCAAGTAACGTCATCGGGAATAATTCTTGATAAGATGGTAAAAATAACATATCCGAGGTATTAAAAATATCGTTCATCCTCGCTCTTGGAACGATGCCGAGGAATTGTAAATTCGAAGGCGGATTATCCATGATCTTTTTAATTTCTTCGTAACCGGATGTAATTTTTCCAAAGGAAAAACCACCGGCCCAAACGAAATGTAGATGCGGATTTGCCTTCGCTACTTCATAAAAATCAATGACCCCTTTTCTCGTCTGAGTTTGACCCACTCCTAAGACGATAAATTTATCGAGAGGAATCTTAAATTCTTCTTTGATTTTAATAATTTTATCTTCGCTTAAAGGATGAAATTTTTCATCGCTCACGAAATTAGGAATGTAAGTAATTTTATCTTTAGGAATACCAATATTAATCAAATCTTTGATGAAGTAAGGGTTAACGACTATAACTTCATCAGCCTTTTTATAAAACTTTAAAACGTACCAACGATATGGCCCAAACATCCACTTCGGCATCTTTAAAGAACCATCATCTTTTTCAGGAATAAAATGAACGTAACAAACGTTAATTTTTTTCTTCCTAAATTTGAAGTAAAACTGAGGATTGACCGTATGAAAATGATTGATGTCATAACGTTTTGGATGCCTTCCGTTAATAGTTATTTCCAAAGAAGGAATTTTCTTTACGAGATCAACTTGTTCAAAAAAATTCGCTCCGACACCTTGGCCTTCAATTTTAAGACCACCTGCATACATATTAATTTTTAACTTTTCCATGCCTAAATTGTCATATATCAAATTAGAAAAATCAAGCCCAAAACAAGTCTAGATAATAAAAATGGCGGAAGGTGAGGGATTCGAACCCACGGATACTTGCGCATCTCCTGTTTTCAAGACAGGTGCCATCGACCACTCGGCCAACCTTCCAGCATGACATTTATATGTTCATATCTCTTCGATAAAATATGCGTTTGGTGGACCGTCCAGGACTTGAACCCAGAACCAACCCGTTATGAGCGGGTAGCTCTAACCTATTGAGCTAACGGTCCTCCTTAATAAAAAATGGTAGCTGCGGGGGGATTCGAACCCTCGACCGACCGGGTATGAACCGATTGCTCTAGCCAGCTGAGCTACGCAGCCATATTTTTCTCTTGGTGGAGCTGAAGGGGATCGAACCCTCGACCTCCTGAATGCAAATCAGGCGCTCTCCCAGCTGAGCCACAGCCCCAATTCCACATTTTTTAATAAATGGTCGGGATGACTGGATTCGAACCAGCGGCCTTCTGCTCCCAAAGCAGACGCGATAGCCAAGCTACGCTACATCCCGACATGACTTTTGGCGCGCCTGGCAAGAATCGAACTCGCAACCTCCAGATTCGTAGTCTGACACTCTATCCAGTTGAGCTACAGGCGCATACGCTTAATTATTGTATTATTATTTAAAAAATAATCAAGCACTGATTGGAGGTTCCTAACGGATTTGAACCGATGGTCATTGAGTTGCAGTCAATTGCCTTACCAACTTGGCTAAGGAACCACCAATGCGGGCTTAATTATAGCATTTTACTAATTTAGTCTCAACAATTGTTTTAAGAAACTTCATTACGCTTGCGCGCGATGTTCTTTGCGATAGCGTTTGTTAATTTTTTTCGAGATGAAGAAGTATAAGATGACCCCTGCTCCCGCCATAATTTCTAAGACGAGTAAGATGATGGCCCAAAGCGGAAGAGCATTAGATTTAACTTCTTCCCACATCTTGAGCACCGCTTCATTTTGTGGGCCATAATCTGCCATGACCGCACAGCGAGTAATCGTTTCTTCATCAGGATATTGGCAGAAGAACTGTCGCCCTACCGCCACATTTTCGCTACCGTCTTCAGGATGATATAAATAATCGTAAACTAAGAAGATAGCTTCACCATCATCTTCGCTAGTTAAAGTACCATTAAATAGATAAGATAAATCAACTTCATCGATATCTTCTATATAAAGTAATTCTAGTTCACCATCGCTTAAAGAGATGTATTCTTCGGATAAAGAAATTTCTCCCGCCTCATATAAACTAGTGTAATCAGCGATGATGTCTTCGACGCTAGGATCAGATTCGCTATCTTCATTTAACCAATAGACATAAAGTCTATCACCATAGGTTTCTTTCAAGTTAACGTATTGTGAATAAGAATATTCGACGTTTTTAAGTGCATCATTTTCATCGATGTAAAATAGACCGTAATCACTTCTTAAATCGTACCAAGAACGGACGAGATCAAGAATATCATCCCCACAGATGAAGGGAGTGTAACCAATGTAATCCATATTTTGTGAAGCATTTTCTGGTAAGGAAATAAAATCTAAGAATTCTTGCGCTAGTTCTTTATTTAAAGAATCGGATTTAGGCATGCACCAACCATCGAACCAAATGTTCGAACCAGTCGTCGGAACAGAATAATAAAGTTCGATACCTTGTTCTTCTTCCGCTCCATCCATCGAATAGACCGCATCTCCACTCCAAGCGATATTAGCCCCAATCTTATTGGTCTTGATATCTTCTTTACCGCTATCGACTTCGAAACCGAAACTATTATCTTTAAGTTTCAAAAGATATTCTTTTACTTCGTCGATTTCTTCATCGCTACATCTATTGAAGATGATAGTTAATGCTTCGTTATAAGTTTTTGCATCAATTTGACCGTTTTGATAACTATTTAGCAACGCCACTAATTCATCTTTATACGTTTCCATGATGCCAGCCGCGTAAGTATCACGCATCGAATCTTTGATGGAAAAAGTTCCTTGGTATCTTTCATCCCACAACGTGGACCAATCGGAAAAATCAATTCTAGCATCTAATTCTTCATAAGCCCAAAAGGTCGGATTGAAGATGATACCTAAAGTACCCCACATGTAGCCGATAGCGTAATCGCCGATGGAATAAGCTTCATTCGTCACCGTGTTAGTCGCTTCGATCGCACAGAACATTTCATCGAGATAAGGCGAAACATATTTTTTATAATTCGAAGTTTCTAACCATTCCTTATCGAAAGGTTCGAGCATGTCGCTTGCGAGCAATCTTTGAATCATGTAATCGCTCGGACAAATAAGATCGTAAGTGACTTTTCCAGTACGGAGGGAATTTAACATCGTTTCATTCGTATCGAAAGTATCGTAAATCACCATGACGTCGCGGCCCTGTTCAGCCATGTAATTTTCAAATTGTTCAGTTAAGTCAGGCAAAGGATAATCTTCACCATCGTTCAAGTAGATGTAATCTTCCCAGTTGAACACTCTTAAAATTTCTTGCGCCCCACTTCCGCCTTCATTTCCGCCATTAGAAGAGCAAGCGAGAAGACCACTTGATAAAGGTAGTAGACAGGCTAAAACTAATAGTGATTTTTTCATCTTGCAAACCCCCTACGATGTTTAGAAACACCTTTCTTAGCTTTGAAATATCTAAATAAAGTTACACCGACAACGATAGCGAGGACGACTAAGAAAATGATCGTCGTAAGCGCTCGCATCTCAGGTGGGATAGGACCTTTTTTAATCTTAGCTTGCACGAGTGTCGAAAGCGTTTCGATCGTTCCTTGCCCGTTAAGCAAACCAGGACCACGCGTAAAGGCGGTGATAATAAAATCATCGAGCGATAAAGTGAAAGCAAGTAAGAAGCCACTTAAGATACCAGGTAAAATTTCTGGGATGATGACGCGATATAAAGCACTTTTTGGCGTCGCCCCTAAATCTAACGCGGCTTCGTAAAGATTAGGATCCATCTGTTGTAGTTTAGGTTTAACTGATAAGTAGACAAATGGTGCGCTTAAGACGACGTGACCGATAAGTAAAGTCCAGAAACTGAACAAATTCGCCCCTCTAAAGATGTAACTACCTAAGAAGACGAACATGACCGTCAAACTTAAGGCCATGACGATTTCAGCATTGACGACAGGAATTTGGTTGATGGAGTCGACGACTTTCATCGCTCGTCTTTTCGAATAAAACGCTCCAACGGCCCCGCTCGTGCCAAGTAAGACCGAAACTGCACTAGAGATAAAAGCGATAATTAAGGTGTTGCCTAACGCGACCATTATCTCATCATCTTGAAATAAAGCCGGATATAAATCGAAAGAAAATCCCGTCCAAACCCCAACATTTTCTGAAGTTGTAAAAGAAAAAGCGATGAGCACTAAGATAGGAATGTACATGATAAGTAAGATGAGCCAGATATAAATTTGAGCAAAAATTTTCTTTACCATAAACCTGTCCCCCTCGCTCTATCTTCCGCTTTGACGTTTGCGTTTCTCGTCACAAACATCAAGATACCGATGATCACTAACATGATGAGAGCCATAAAGGAACCAGTGTTCCATTGTGAATTCGAGAAATTAAGATAAATCGTATTACCAAATAAGGAAATCTTGCCTTCGGATAAAGTATCGGAGATGACGTAACTTGACATCGTTGGCATGAACACCATCATCGCCGCTGAAACGATACCAGGTGTCGTTTGAGGCACGACCGCTTTAAAGAAAGCACGCATCGGAGAAGCCCCTAAATCTAGGGCCGCTTCCACTTGCGATTGATCAATCTTTAACATCGTCGTATATAAAGGCAAGATGACGAATGGTAAGAAGTTATAGACCATACCTATCAAAGTGGCAAGGTAAGGATAGCTCCCCCCATTGATGCCGAGCCAAAATAAGACGTCACGCGTCGCCCCGGTACGTAAGACGAAGTTGATCCACATCGGCATGACGAATAGCATCACTAAGACGACATTCTTATTAAATTTCCTATTAGCGAGAAAATAGCTAAGAGGATAACCGATAAGTAAACAAATAAGCGTCGTTTGGATGCCAATGAAAATCGACACTAAAAGAACATTTACCTTCACGGGTGAAGTAAAGAAATCGACGAAGGCTTCCATCGAAAAGAAGCCATTCGCATCCGTAAATGCATAGTAGATGATGATAAATATTGGAATGATGACGAAAAAAATTAAAAAAGCGAGATAAGGAATGCAAAGATATTTACGTTGAAATCTAAACTTCATAGGTCGAAATATCTCCTTTCAACGTCAATTTAATCTTATTAGAAGGAATTTTTAAACCGACGATATCGCCTTCATTCCAATCGTATTCTGTATCGACGATAAATTCTTCCTCTTCTTCCGTGCGGATAAGTGCTTGATAATGGTCGCCCTTATAAATAAGGGAAATAATTTCACCTGTCACATCGCAATCTTCATGTGAATCGGACATTTCGATATCATTTAGGCCAATTTCAGCGATGACATCCGCATCTTTTAAATCATATTTTTTATGCGTTTTCGTATCGATAAGATAACCTTCATCATCAAGCTTAGACTCAGGCAGTAATTGTGTGACATCGCAGTCGAAGACGATATCGGAGATGACGAGACGATTTTGTTTATCGATCCAAGCATCGTAAAATAAATTCGAAGTCAAATCTTTCTTCATGATATGAATTAATTCAGGTTCGATATCAATTTTGACGTAAGAATCAGTCGGGAATTCTTTCGTATCTTGGACAATTAATTCATTCTTCCCTACTTTGATGACGTATTGATAATGGATACCTTTAAATAATCTAGATTGGACGTAACCAATTAAAGGTGCATCTTTTTTCTTATTTTTATAATCTTCTTCGTCTTGTTTAGTTGCTCTTTTTAAGACGACGTCTTCTGGACGGATGACGACGTCAACTTTTTCGTTGACTGGGAAATCATCGACGCATTCGAAGACATGATTTAAAAATCTCACGTGCAATTTGGAGACCATCGTCGCATTGTAGATGTTCGATTCACCGATGAAATTAGCGACGAAAGCATTGTTAGGCTCGTTGTAGATATCGATAGGGTTACCGACTTGTTGAATCGCCCCATTATTCATGACGACGATCGTATCTGACATCGTTAAAGCTTCTTCTTGATCATGTGTTACGTAGATGAAAGTGATACCAATCTTCTTATGCATTTCTTTCAATTCAATTTGCATATCTTTTCTCATCTTTAAATCTAACGCCCCTAAAGGTTCATCAAGAAGTAAGATTTCAGGTTCATTCACTATGGCTCTAGCAATAGCGACTCTTTGTTGTTGACCACCAGAAAGAGTAGAGATATCTCTATCTTCTAGTTCTTCTAAATCGACCATACGTAAAGTGCGCGTAACTTTATCATCTATTTCTTTACGCGTAAGATGACGCAGAATTTCTTTTTTCTCACCGTTTCTTTTTACTTTCACATCCGGAACTTTCTTAAATTTTAGTCCAAAAGCGATATTGTCGTAGACGTCAAGATGAGGAAAGAGTGCATAACGTTGGAACACTGTGTTGATCGGTCTTTTATAAGGCGGAAGCTTCGTAATATCTTCACCACCTAATAATATTTGGCCTGACGTCGGAGCGTCGAAACCAGCGATCATACGTAAAGTCGTCGATTTACCGCAACCTGATGGTCCAAGCAAAGTGACGAATTCACCTTTTTTAATCTTCAATGAGAAATCGCTCACCGCGTCCATGCTACCGAACGATTTTGTGACGTTGATGAGCTCGATGATGGTATTATTTTCTTCCATACCTTCTCCCTCCCTATTTTCTAGTTAAATTATGCTTTAGAAAACACTAGAAAAATTTACGAAAAAAATTATATAAAAATTAAGGGGGAAATCAACGTATTTTTTTTAAAATTTTTTCTAAAGTATTTTTCTAGAACTAATTATTTTTAAAATCACAAGTACCACACTAATATTTTTTAAAATTATTTTTTTGAAATTTTTCCTTTATTTTTCATCACTTTTTTCTCGCATTTTTTCTTTCAATTTTTTCGCTATTTTTTTCGCTATTTTTTAAAGTCAAAAAATACATTAAAAATTGACTATATTTTATGTGCGCATATAATTTAAGAAAAGGGGTAAAAATCTACATGAAAAAATCCTTATTATGCTTACTTCCAGCCTTACTAGTTTCTAGCCTTACAAGTTGCGATACGACACCTAGTAAAGTTCATCTAATATATGGTTCTTTAATTGACACTGCTCCTATTCAATTAACTTACGATGAATTTAAAAACATGGTCGATGAAGAAGAATCGTTCATCATCGCTATGACACCAGATTGTGGTTGCTTAGGTGGTTTTATGCTCACGTTAGAATATTTTGTAAGTAATAATCCACACGTAGTTTATTACATTGAAAATACAGAATTTACTAATAAAGATTCATTTGATTTACCTATTTCAGATAGTGAACCATCTTTTGCCATTTACGATAAAGGCAAGGCAACATTTATCCAAGTTTACGAAGCTGAAACAAATTCGCGTATCTTTCTAAATGTCGATAGTTTCACGAATTATATTTTGGGAAACACTATCGCCCCTATCGCTAATTACATTGATAAAGCAACGCTAGATGAAAAGATCACGAATGAAGAAGAATTTCTCATCATGTATTCAAGATCTACTTGCCCAGATTGTACATATTTAAATGATTATGCACTTAAAGATTATTTACTTGCCAATGCAGAAAATTTAACTGATACATTATATCTTATCGATTGTGACGTAGAAGGTATAAGACTAACAAATGGTGAATTTAATGAAACGCAATGGGTCAATTTTAAAAATGCCTATGGCTTATCTAACGTCAATAATAGAACGTATGGTTTTAATGAAGGTTACGTTCCAACCATCCAATATCGAAAAGATGGTCTAGTAGCATCGCAGTTTGTCTATTTAAATGATACGATTGCGTTAAACGAAGATGATGAATATTACGTCCAATATTCTTTCTTTAGCGAAGATAGACTTCCTAATTTAAGCTACGCTCAAAATGTTGAAATTAATGTCATCGAAGGTCTTGTTATTCCTAACGAATTTATCAATGTTCAAGGCACATATTTTTCTTGGGATAGAGCGAACGCTAGAACGTATTATGATCCTTTATTAGAAGCGTTTTTAGCAGCATTTCTCCACTAAAGTTTCAATTTCTTAATCTTTTTTTCTATATTTTTTAAAGATATATAGGCTTCTTTATAAATCTTTTTTGTGTCGATGAATGAAGCAAATTTAGCGTTACGATAATAAATTTGACCATTGATCATTGTTAGATAAATATCATTTTCATTAGCAGCATTAACAATATGAGAAATAACTTTAGCATTAGGAAATAAATCTGGAGAATCTAATATGATAGCGATAAGATCAGCGTAATTTCCTACCTTTAAAGTATCGCACTTTTCTAAATTGAAAATATGAGCGACGTTCGTAGTAGCCATTTTAATAACGTCGATTGGCGTAAGGCTAGCTAAATTAGGAGAAGTTAGATTTTCTAAATTGAACGCTAAACGCATCTCATAAAACATCGATAAAGCATTATTTGAAGCCGGTCCATCCGTCCCTAGCCCTACTTCGATACCTTTTGATTTATATAGGCGAAGCGGAGCGATACCGCTACCAAGTTTTAAATTAGAACCTGGATTAGAAATGACTTTGATGTTCTTTTCTTGCATGAGTAAAATATCTTCTTCACTTGGGTGAACGACGTGATAACCTCCACCACCATAATTAAATAACCCTAACGCATTAGCGTAGCCCACTGGAGTTAAACCATGAGCGTTAATGCAGTTATTAACTTCGGTCATGGTTTCACTCAAATGTAAGAACACTGGTGAATGCATCTTATTAGCGATGTTAGCTAAGTCTTTTAAATCTTTTTCACTAATCGTATAAACACTATGAGCGTTAAAAATAAAGCTGATACGTTCATAGCTTTTATTAAGTTCGATGAAATGGTTTGGATCTTTTAAACAATCACGATAGACTTTTTGATCAGTGCCCATCGAGATGGAGCAAGGATAATTTAATTCTTTTGCCGCTCTAATAAATCCTTCAGGGAATATATACATATCGTTAACGTAGCCGATGCCGTTACGAATATATTCTAATAACGCTACTTTAGAGAATTTATAAACATCATCTTCATCAAGTAATTTTTCACGTGGAATAATATGTTTAAAAAGCCAATCTTCTAAAGATACATTATCGATTAAGCCTCGAAGAAAAGTCATCGGAGAATGCGTATGACCGTTTTTAAATGTAGGCATAAGAAGTAATTTAGAAGCGTTAATCTTTTCATCTACTGCTTCATTGATATGCTTATCAATTTTAGCGATATATTTATCGACTACTAATAGATCACTTTTATAGACTAGACCTTTTTCTACATCTAAGATATTTGCATTTTTAAATAAAGTTTTCATAATTACTCCACCGATTTTAAAGATTCGACCATCGGAATCTTATTAGTCATGTTCGTCAAATATAAGTTTACTATAAGCCCCGTCCCAAGCGTAATTAAAGTTGCAATGACGTAAGTTAAAGGCCAAACGACGTAAAGGAAATCGACGACCGGAGTTTCGTTCGTCATGAGCACTAAAATTTCCATCGGCATACCAAGCGCTAAACCTAACGCTACACCGACGACGGTCAAAGCCATAATTTCAATAATTAAGGATTTAGCAATTTCAAATCTAGAGAAGCCTAAAACTTTCAAAGTAGCGATATCTCTCATACGTTCACGATAATTTAAAATAGCAAGGTTATATAAGACGATGACCGCTAATAAAATAGCGAATATTTTCACCGTATTAGTCATCACTAAAATAGAAGATAAAATATTGGTGATAGTCGATCTTAAATCATCGTAAGTTTGAACGCGTGAAACTATCGAAGAATATTCGTCGTTTGCTAAGCTTTGAATCACACTATTTGCGTCGTAGCCAGAAGCGACTTTAATCCATGCATTAGACATCGATGTACCAAGTTCAGCATACATCGGATTTTCATAGTTGACATATATTCCATGTACGTAAAAGGCTTCGAATAAAACGCCAACTTTAGCCTCATATTGTTTACCTAACACTGTGAAAGTAAAACTATCTCCGACTTTCAAATTATTTTCACTAGCAATCTTAGTTGAAATTGCAACTGTATCAGAAGAAAAATGAACTTTAAAGTATTGGTGATCTTCTTGAATAGCGTAGCAATAAGTCGTGTAATTATTATCTTCATAACTTAAAGTCGCTGGTGACATAGAATAATCTTCAATCGATTCGATTCCTTCGACGTTAAGAAGTTTGCTTCTTCCATCGCTTACACCAGCTTGATAGGTAACCATGCCGTCGCAGTTATAAAAAATGCTCATATCGTTATCGATACCGTGATTTAACGTATCTTCAATACCAAATCCAGTTACCAGTAAAGCTGTACAACCAGCCACACCAATGATGACCATCAAAGCATTACCAATATTATTTTGAATATTTCTAATTGCCATCTTAAGACCGAATTTATTGGAATTTTGCGCTCGTTTTGTGCCAAATTGATGTTTTTTTGGTTTGATAACTTTCGGTCTCATCGATTGGGAAGGTGTAAGTTTCATATCTTTTCTACAGATTAGATACGTCACTAAAGCACTCACTGCAAATAAAGCGAGGAGCATCAATATCACTTCGAAGTATGGAAAGACGTAAACTGAAGGCGGCAAAGAATAAAGAATATTGTATTTTTGATTCATAACAAAAGGAATTAATAAAGGTCCAATAATGATACCTAAAATCGCCCCGATCGCACATACTAAAATAGTTAAAAACATATAGTGCATAACAATGCGAGTATTAGATATGCCTAACGCCTTCATCGTACCAATTTGTTGTCTTTCTTTTAAGATGATTTGTGTGATGGTAGTTAACACTACTAAAATAGCTACCACAAAGAAAATTGAAGGAAAGACGTAAGATAATTGCCTAGCTTGTACTATATCATTTTCAATCGTCGCCACACTTGGAACATTATTTCTTTCCATGCACGCCATCAAAGTATGATTAGACGCATTTTGAAAATGATTCATAATGTCATTTTTAACAGCTGAAACATCGTAACTATCATCTACGATAGTCACGTATTGATTCATCATGTGAAAACTTTTTAATAAAGGCGAAAAAATGGACATAACTTCGCTATCAAAAGTATTTAAAAATAAATCGTGTAACGTATCGGAAAATAACGAGTAATTAAGCATGTAATAAGCAGAAAAAAATTCCCCGTTTTCAATGTTTTCAGGATGCTTCATCGTCCCCGTTAAAGTAAAGGAAAAATTTAAGAATTGTCCGCGTAAGATATTACTCTTACTTGCGTCGATTAAATGCTCATCTAAATAAGATAAAAAATCTTCATATTCAAGTGAAAAGAACGTTCTTCCTAACGATTCAAAGATACCTTCTAAATTCGCGGTAGAAACACTTACATCGACTGGACCACCTATTTCTAAAGAAGCACCAAGTTCATTTAACCCACTTACAGTCGTTTCATCGAGTAAGAAGAAATTACCTTCTTCATCTAAATAATTGTTGCTCAATACATATGGCTTATTAATGCTTGGCATATAATCAACGATAATAGCGTTCGCATTACGCTTTTCGACGAAACTTGGAAGAATTAATCTTTCTTCGGTCTTTGAATTAGGGCCTGCTAACTTAGATATTTCATTTCGATCATTTACGCTTACAATATCGACTTGCGTCCAAATATCTGCGACATTGCCCACTTCATATATTTCTTCGACTCTTCTTTCTAAAACTGAAGCATTAGAAGATAGACCACTAAAAAGTGTAACCGCTAACGCGGTAATAAAAATAATAGCTAAATATTGCAAAAAATTTTTAACTAATTCTCTTCTTGTCTTTTTTAATAATATATTCGATAAGCTTACCATATAATATCTTCAAATTTAGTTTTGTTGTCTCTTGCTTCGTTTAAGACAATTTTACCATCTGCAATTCGAATAAGACGATCCGCTAATTCAGCAATTTTTGAATTGTGAGTTACGATAATAACTGTCTTATTTGATTTTTTAGAAAAATCGTAAAGTAATTTTAAAATTAGGACACCAGTTTTAGAATCTAATGCCCCTGTTGGTTCATCACAAAGTAATAGAGCAGGATTTTTTACAATCGCCCTAGCAATAGCAACTCTTTGTTGTTCGCCGCCACTAAGTTGGCTAGGAAAATTATTAGCCCTACCTTCTAAACCTACTTCTTTTAAAACATCTTCCGCGTTTAGACCGTTTTTAACGATACTTTGAGCAATCTTCACGTTTTCTAAGGCAGTAAGATTAGGCATCAAGTTATAAAATTGGAAAACGAAACCAATTTTTTCTCTTCTAAAAACGCCTAATTTCCTTTGATTGAGTTTAGTAACTTCAATATCATCAACTCGATAAATCCCGCTAGTGGCGTAATCCATACCGCCGATTATGTTAAGCAAAGTCGATTTTCCCGCACCCGATTCACCTAAGATGACGACAAATTCGCCTTGTTCAATTTCAAAGCTTGCTTTATTCAAAGCAATAACTTGCGATTCTTTATCGTTTCCATAAACTTTTGTAATATCTTTTAATATTAACTGAGCCATCTTTTATCCTCCTATTTTTATAAGGAAGTTGCTATTTCTTAATAAATAGCCTATGGCTAAAATTATAAACAATTCCAAAGAAATAAAATATAAATAATTATTAAGTTAGTAAGTAATTTTTAATTCTAAATTAACATTTAACAAAATCAGTAATTGTCGATAAATAAGAATTAACTAAAGCTTTGCTTTCTTCATTTGGCACGTAAATCGTTAACAAAGATTCTTTTAATGCTTCTTGCATCCATTCTTTATCAATATTATCTTTGCTTAAAGAAATAAACCATAAGGCATATTCTTCTTTAGTTTTTAATTCTAATGGGGAATGATAATCGATATAAATTTGAGAAGCATTAACCTTCTTTACAAATTTTAATGTGGTTTCTAATCTTTCATCCCCAGCTTTAGGCTTGATAGTTTGGAAATAAATTCCTTTAAAGTCACTAGATTTGAAATAATCAAATAAGAAATCGTAGAGATGACTTCCTAAGCCAGCTGATTTATGCGATTCTTTAATCGTTAAATAATCAATGAAAACTCCTTTATTGTTCGTCTCATAAAATGAGCATAACCCTAAAGGTGTTCTTCTACCTTTTTCATGGATGATAATAAGTTGATATTTATTTTTCTTAATTAGAGTAGCAATGTGATCAATATCTCTAGTTGCTAAAGCTGGCTCAACTTCAATTAATTGATCCTTTAATTCTAAAAATTTATCGGCGTTTAAATTAGCGAAAGCATAATCAATACGTTCTAAATTATCTGGAAAATTAGTGACGTAATTAGCCATAATTTTATCTAATCTTTCTAAAGAATATTCGGAATGAATGTAACGAATTGTTTCTTTAACAAAAGTAATAACATTTGCCTTATTATACTTATATTCATCGCCTGGAGTAATCATCAAATCCATCTTTAAACCATCTCCATCAGGAGTAGGAAAAACGTAATCTTTATTAAGCGTTAAGGCACCATTTCTTTCATAGAAAATTTTTCTTCTTTCTGCGATAGAATTATATTCACCGTGGCTTTGTTCAATCTCAAAAATAAGTGCATAACGCGGGTATTTTTTCTTAATATTGTTTATAGCAATACTTCCATAACCGCAAGAACGGTAATTGTCGCAAATGGCAATATAATCGATAAACACTAACCTATTAGTGTCGTCAATGCGAGAGAAAATATAACCAATAAAGTCAAGTTTATCGACATTAATATGTTTCATATTAGGAAAGGAGATTAAAAAGAGTTTATATTGTCCCGCTTTCATTAATTCAGTTAAACGTTTTTTATCTTTCCTTTCTTCTTCAGGGAAATCTAAAACGTAATGAGGATAGACTAATTCTAAATCATCAATATCGCCAGGAACGAAGACGACATTATTAATCTTTTCTTTGATAAAATGGACGAAACTTTTTCTAAAAAGTCTTTCATTATCGACGAACCAAGAATAGTGAAGTCTATTTTCTTCGATGATCGTCGGAAACCAAACTTCATCAATTTTAGAAAATAGCTTTTTTGTTTTTGAAACGTCCGCGATCGTTTCGATGAAGTTCCAAACCATATATGCATATGCACAGTAAGCATGATAAAATTCAGGATCTTTGTCTTTATATTCTTTATATTTTTTCGTATATTTTACATCTCTTAATTTTGAGTTAGTAATCGCCATTGCTAACAATGATTGATATTGCCTATCCACTTCAAGATAACCACTCGATTTTTGAGTCAAATAAAAGACTAAAATAGAAACGAATAATGATAAGACGGCAACGATAATTGAAATGTAATTAATAATTTGTTCAATGTTGATTTCTAAAGTCACTAGCATAAATAAGTTACTCCCATGGCTTAATTTTATAATATTGTGACTAAGAAGTGATAAAATATTTCGTATGGATGACGAATTTGAACCTTACGAAGTAAGTTATGAAAAAATATTTAATCATTTAAAAGAAGAAGGTAAGTTTATCTCATTTGAACTTTCTTATAATATGGAAAAATATTTAAAGTCTAATTCTTACTATAATAAATTTTGCGAAGACAAATTAAAATTTAGACACTCGATAGAAGATAAATATAAATTAAAATATGAAAAGATTCATCCTGGCTACTTCCGCTTATTTCTTGATTATATAAATAATAAAAATAATAGTTATCAAGAAGGCTTTGAAAAAGAAAGCGTAGAGATAAGAAAATTAATCGATAAATTCTTCTTAGAAAATTATCCTCGTATCGAAGAAGAAATGGTCGATTATGTTTTAAATAAAACTAATCTAGTGAAGCCACTAATCGATGGTCTTGAAGCCAAAGATAAATTTATAGAAATTAAAATTTCAGGCATAAAATCTTTACGCAATGGCGCTTGTTATTTAAAAGCTTATTTTCATCTAGATGAAACACTTAAAAATATTCTTAAAAGCAAAGTAAAAATCGATAGTTATTCCGCTTGCTTTGACTATGAAAATCCTGCTATTTATGATGCAAATAAGAAAGCGATTTTTACTTGTATAACCCATGAAGGTTACTATTATTTTTAAACCTAAGTTTTCAATTCTAGAAAAAATAAAAAAGCATTTTAAATTAATTAAATTCATCTTAAAAATAGTGAGCAAAAGTTATTATCAATTCACATTAAACTAAAACAGGATTATAAAATAATCCTGAAATAAATATATTGCCAACATACTACACTTTTGATATAACACACACCTTTAGGCATTTACACGTCGTAGAGTTTATATAAAGATGTATCTCAACTTAATAAAAGCACTAGTAAAACAAAACAATTCTATATATTTTTAATTTTCTCAATGTACTCTTCGGTTAAAGGTATTTTTATCTCCTTTAAAATAATTCTCCAAATTTGAGCATCTCTAACATCATCCCATCCATCAGATCTAACTACACCAACAAATCTTTGTATTCGTTTTCCAAATGAATCCCTGTCCTTTGCAAAAACAATTCTAATATCGTCAAAATTATTAATCGCCCTTTTTTTCTTATCGGAATTAACTCTTTTATCGGTACTTCTTTCATAAATTATCGTCCCGGTTCCATCGTACCAATTTTGCCAAGTAGCTCTTGATGAAAGTTTTACTCCATTTTCTTCATGTACTCTATCAGAAATGACAGGGAACCATAAAAGCTTATATCCCGCTCTTCGCCAGCCTTTTAAATGCTTACCATAAACTTCATTTATAACATCATAGTTTGTTGCAAAACAATCATTCGCCCTGATTGACCCTCTTTTTCTAATTTTTTCTCTAATTTCATCATCAGTCACCCAATGCAATCTAATATTAGAAATTCTATCTTTAATAAAATTTGCTGCTTCGTCTATTCTTGCATTTACTTCTTCTAAAGTATCGCTGCTTGTTACAGAAATTCTTATAAAATGAATATGGTCTGCACTACAATATTGATTAATTTTTTGATTTATAACATTTTCACGCCAAATATCGTGTTCTTTTTGATGCTCATTTTGATGATATCCTTCATCCACTTCGATAGCTATATTCAGTTGTGGAAGGAATAAATCTATTAAAGGGTGGTATCCGTTTTCCAATTTTATTTCTTTTTGGGTCTCAATGACTAAATTTGGATTGTTAATTTTTTGATATATAGCATTAATAACATACGTTTCGTATTTTTTGTTTGTTCCTCTGCTCAATGAACGAGTCACATATTCTAATTTATTCATAATTCCTCCTATTTATATATTTGGTAAATATCAAAACCGGCGCTTTCACAAATATCTTCAAGCATTAAAAAAGAAAACTTAATAGAACGCCAAGAATAAAATCGCCATTCCTCTTCACATACATCGAATTTTGTTTCCCATTCATTACTTGGAAGAAAAATAGAACTCTTATAAGTTAAATTAAAATAATCATCCCCTGATATTCCTAAATAAGCACATGCCATCGTAGAACTAGCACTATATTGAATTAGAGAGGTTGCACTATAATTATTTGCAGTTTCTGATTCTAGTGAAAAGAAAACCGCAGCTTCAATCGAGATACACTGCAGTCCACTAACAGGATAGTTTGTTATTTTAAATCTATAATCATAGGATGAATTATTTAATTCAAAACCACTTTCTTGGAAAGAAAGTTCTCCCTTAACCAAGGTGTTACTTAATTCATCGTAACAAGTATAAGAAGTTCCGTTGCTGTCACCGTTTTCAATCAAGAATTCTTGCATTTTTTTCTGATTAGATTTGTTATTTTCTTTAACAATGTTCCCAATTAAACAACCAAGCAAAATGCCAAATATTATAACAAAAATAGTTGAACCAATTACATATCCTAGTTTTTTTGATTTCTTAAATTCGCTATAGTTACTATATGTTTTTCCTTTTGAACGTATCGTTCTATAAAAACTATAGTTGCAAGTCCCACACACGAATAGAACTGAATATTCACTATATTCATATGGCTTCTGTTCCGAATGCGTTTCTTTAATTAAATTCCCTTTTTTATCTTTCACTTGTCGCTCAGTAGTAATTGTTCTCATTTCTGTTTTTTTGCCAATAAAATCAGAATGTGATTCATAAACAGAATGTTTATGACATTTTGGACATTTGCGTGGGCTAAAACTAAAAATGAAAATAAGAAATATAGCAATTATAATAACGATAAGAAAAACCAATATAATATTCATGTATTGCTCCTAAAAATAGACCTAGTTTCTTTCACCTAGATCCTAGAAGGATATAACATTGTCAATATTACCCCCTCTGAGCCTTTCGAGAGAGGCAAGGTATTATTAACTAGTAATTTTATTCTACATATGAAAAAATCAAATTTCAATAATTTTAGAAATTA
The DNA here is from genome assembly GCA_944363535.1 of uncultured Bacilli bacterium. GTDB lineage: Bacteria > Bacillota_I > Bacilli_A > RFN20 > CAG-826 > CALVUG01. The sequence goes on along the minus strand of CALVUG010000013.1, from coordinate 438 downwards.
AGTCTTGACAAAATATGATGGTTTTGCTTTACTCCTCAACCTTAATTGTCACTTCATAACCAAAATAGAACTTAAACGTTATTGATTTATCTTTATGAACTACCGCCTTTTCTAATGTGAAATTAAATATTGTATCATCTCATTCGAATTGAGCTTCACCTTTTCTAAGTATATCAATAAAGGTTTTTAGCTTACTTTCTTTTAGTTTTCTTTCTTTTTCAATGACTAGTTTCTTATATTTAATTTCCTTGTTTTTATATTTTTCTTTTACTTCTTTATACTTTTTTCAAAACGAATAATTTAATGAGTCTTGATACTCATTTTAACAAGCGGATTAAATTCATTAGCTATCACTTCTAACGTAAACGTCGTTAATTAACACCCTTTCACATTTTTATGATTACATATATGCTCCTATCGTAAGAAAGGAGTAATTAT